>CAIPII010000233.1 GCA_903865035.1 uncultured Burkholderiales bacterium
CCTCATCCATGAGCGGCATGGTCAAGTACGGGGGAACCAAAGTCGCTGCCGTTGAAGCCAAGGTCAACACAAAACCCAAGATGAGTCGATTTTGGTAAGGTTTGGCAAAACGCCAAAGCCTGAGCAAACCCCAAGTGGAGGCTTGGGCTTGATCGTCGTCCAAGCTCTCGGCGATGGCCAAAGGGTTGTGAGTTGCTGATGCCTCTGTGGGTGAATGCCCATCAGACTTCACCTCGCAAACTGGACATGGCTTTGAGAAATCTAGTTTTAACCGACCGCAGGTGGGGCAGTGTTGACTCAAGCCCTCTAGAGAGCCGGAGGTTGCATTGGATTCGATTTTTTTCAAATGCTCACCAAGCGCTTGATTCCACTGCATTTGAAGTCGATTGGCTTCAAGATTTTGAGCCAAGGTGAAGCGCCACTTGGCCAACCTTTTGTCTTGCCCCATCAACTCCAAAGCGGCAACGCCAGCATGGTCATGAAGGGTGAGTTTTGCACCCAAATCGATCGGGTAAATCTTGCAAGTCCACTTGCTCGCTGCACCCTCTGGCGTTTGAGCTTCACCACTCAAGGGTGAGCGCTCCCATGACAAAAGCCTTTGGTCTGTGGCGAGCAACAAGCCCCTGGAGAAACAAAGTTGCTCATCCAAGTCAACCTCAAGCACGGCTAAAACGTTTTCAACTGTATTGAGCTGGGCTTGTACCAAGCTCTCAAAGCCTTGAGGGATCACGATTCGCTGACCTGGGGTCATGAGATGAAGAATTTAAAAGTGTAAAAAAAGCATGTCTTTCTCAATGAGTTTCACATGCCAGAACAAAAAAATGGACCCAGACCCGATTGCCTTTGCGCCCATGCTCGCTCACATTGTAACTTCCACACCTCATGCTTGCCTTATTTTTAACCTCAAATTGCCGCCATGACTCAAATCAAGTCACAAAAAAAGCCATAATGTTCGGTTAGTGGTCGCTTTAAAACCCCATCCCTCACAATTCAATTCATCACCTCTATGTCACACCCAGACATCCAAATTATTCGAATGCGTTACCTCAGTGGGCCCAACATTTGGACCTACCGCTCAGTGATTGAAGCTTGGGTCGATTTGGGTGAGCTCGAGCAATACCCCTCTAACACCATCCCTGGCTTTTACGACCGACTGTATGCTTGGTTGCCAGGACTCATTGAGCACCGTTGTGGGATTGGCGAGAGGGGTGGATTTTTGACACGACTCATCAACGGCACTTGGGCCGGTCACATCATGGAGCACGTGGCGCTTGAACTCCAAACCCTCTCAGGGCTTGAGACTGGCTTTGGAAAAGCTCGCGAGACCTCAACCTCAGGCATCTACAAAGTGGTCATCCGCGCGGAACAAGAAGAAGTCGGAAGGCAAAGCCTTTTGATGGCCAAGGACTTGGTGATGGCCGCCATCAACGACAAACCCTACGATTTACAAGCCAGTGTGAACTTGCTCAAAAAACTGGTCGATGAACTCTGCCTTGGCCCAAGCACAGGCTGCATCGTTGCGGCTGCAAACGAGCGCCGCATCCCCAACATACGACTCACCGAAGGCAATTTGGTTCAATTGGGATATGGCGCCAAGCAAAGGCGAATTTGGACGGCAGAGACCGATCGCACGAGTGCGATTGCGGAGAACATCTCCAGCGACAAAGACCTCACCAAACAGCTGCTCGCTTCTTGTGGAATTCCGGTGCCCGAAGGCGAAATTGTTGAGACCGAAGAGCAAGCTTGGCAAGCGGCTCAAGACATCGGCTTGCCTGTGGTGGTCAAGCCCTCAGATGCAAATCGAGGACGTGGAGTCTCACTGAACTTGAACTCTGAGAGCTCCATCAAAAGTGCATTTCACATCGCCTCTAAAGTGGGCACTGAGGTGCTCGTTGAGCGCTACGTGCTCGGGGACGAGCACCGCTTGCTGGTGGTTGGAGACCGAATGGTCGCAGCCGCCAAGGGCGAAACAGCAAGCGTCGTTGGAGATGGCGTACACACGGTGGCTGAGCTCATCGACCTTCAGATCAACTCAGACCCCAGAAGAGGTGCGACCGAGGACTTTGTCCTGAACTCCGTGAGATTGAACGATCACCCCCAAGCTGTCCTTCAAATCGAGAGCCAAGGCCATCAAGTCACCGATGTATTGCCAACGGGCAAAGAGCTCATTGTTCAAAGAAATGGCAACATGAACAACGATGTGACCGAGCAAGTTCACCCTGAGGTGGCAGCCATGGCTTGCTTGGCTGCCAGGGTCATCGGTTTGGATGTGGCAGGCATTGATTTGGTCGCGCAAGACGTCTCCAAACCCCTGAGCGAGCAAGATGCGGCCATTGTGGAGGTCAACGCTGGGCCCGGCCTTTTGATGCACCTCAAGCCCGTTGTGGGCAAACCCCGTGCGGTGGGCAAATCCATCATTGACCATCTATTTCCAGCGAAAGAAAATGGTCGAATCCCCATCGTAGGCATATTAGGATCCGAACAAACCTGCCTCTTGTCTCACCTCGTGGCTTGGTTGGTTCACTTGTCAGGCAAGAGGGTTGGATTGGCCTGCGAGGATGGTCTGTACATGGACCAACGCAAGGTGCAAACGACGGACGCCAGAAACTACCACGTTGGAGAACGACTGCTCATCAACAGAACCCTTGAGGCAGGCGTTTTTCAAACCTCGCCATGGCACATTTTGCAAGACGGGTTGCCCTACGACCGCTGCCAAGTGGGTGTGGTCACGGACATGAAACGAGAAGCTTGGGATTTATCGGATCACGACATTCACGATGCTGAAAAATTCAACAATGTGATGCGAACTCAAGTTGATTTGGTGCTCTCCAACGGGGTTGCCGTGCTCAATGCCGAGGATCCTTTGGTGGTGAATTTGGCCCAATACAGTGATGGCGAAGTGATTTTCTACGCCACCGACTCAAGCTCAGAAGTGTTGCAGTCACACCGAGCACAGGGCAAAAGAAACGTTTACTTCAAGGATGGACATGTGGTGTTGGCCCGCGGTGATCAAGAAACATTGCTCTTTCACCTGGACTTTCCACCCATTGCCAGACGGATCAAGCAAGATGGGTTCAACCTCTCAACCCTTTTGGCTGGAATCGCAACGGGTTGGGCCTTGGACATTGCACCCTCTCTGATCCGCGCAGGTTTGAAGAATTTTGGTCAAAAGAACATTGACTCCACACAAGTATTGAGGACGGCAGACTGATGGACGTATCACGCATCAGGGCCTTGAGAGGCCCCAACCTTTGGACACGACACACCGCCATCGAAGCCCTTGTCAAATGTTCAACCGATGAATCCGATCTCTCGAGCATGCCTGATTTTGAGCACCGTTTGAGAAACCTATTCCCCGGAATGGGCCCACTCAGACCCAACGAGAGAGGTGCCAAGATGAGCGCAGCTCATGCGCTTGAGATTGCAACCTTGCATTTGCAAACTGAAGCGGGTTGTCCAGTGACATTTTCCCGCACAACCCCAACCTCCGAGGGCCAGCTCTACCAAGTCGTGGTCGAGTACACCGAGGAGGAGGTGGGCATTTTGGCGCTCAAATTGGCGCAGGATCTTTGCTTGGCTGCCGCCTCCAATCTCGACTTTGATTTGGACAAAGCCATCAAAGAATTGCGTGAGCTCGATGAGGACATCCGCCTAGGACCCTCAACGGGCTCCATTGTCGACGCGGCTTTGGTGCGAGGCATTCCTTATAGAAGACTCACACAAGGCAGTTTGGTTCAATTTGGCTGGGGTTCAAAACAAAAGAGAATTCAAGCCGCTGAGATCGATGCGACCAGTGCGATTGCAGAGTCCATTGCACAAGACAAAGAGCTCACCAAGAAGCTGCTCTTTGCAGCTGGCGTGCCCGTCCCCTTGGGTAGACCTGTGGTCAGCAAAGAGGATGCTTGGGCCGCTTCACAAGAAATTGGCCTGCCTGTCGTGATCAAACCGCGTGACGGCAACCAAGGCAAGGGCGTTTCTGTCAACATCAACTCTGAAAAAGAGGTGTATGCAGCCTTTGAAAACGCCATCAATTTCAGAGATGAAATTTTGGTTGAAAGATATCTACCAGGCAACGACTATCGGCTTTTGGTCGTGGGAGAGCGATTGGTGGCTGCCGCCAGAAGAGAGCCGCCCTTTGTCACGGGTGACGGCGTTAACACCGTCAAGGCGTTGGTCGACCAAGTCAACTCTGACCCCAGACGAGGCGATGGGCACGCCACTTCGCTCACCAAAATTCGCTTCGATGAGGTGGCGCTTGCCAGGCTCGAAGAGCAAGGCATGAACGCACAAAGCGTTCCAGCCAAAGGTGTTCGAGTGATCCTCAGAAACAATGCAAACCTCTCAACCGGAGGCAGTGCCACCGATGTCACCGACGACGTCCACCCAGAGGTGGCAGCCAGAGCCGTGGCGGCTGCTCAAATGGTGGGACTTGACGTTTGCGGCGTTGACATCGTTTGTGAATCTGTATTGCGTCCACTCGAGGAGCAACAAGGCGGTGTGGTTGAGGTCAATGCAGCTCCTGGCTTGCGCATGCACCTGCACCCCTCCTACGGCAAGGGACGTGATGTGGGCGAAGCCATCATCTCCCAACTCTATCCCAAAGGTGATGATGGACGCATCCCAATTGTTGCTGTGACAGGCACCAACGGCAAAACCACAACGGTGCGTTTGACCGCTCATTTGCTCAGATCCAGTGGATTGAGGGTTGGCATGACGAACACGGATGGGGTCTATGTCAACGGCAGACAAGTCGACAGTGGAGACTGCTCGGGCCCCAAAAGCGCCAGAAATGTGCTCATGCATCCAGACGTTGATGCAGCGGTTTTTGAAACCGCTCGCGGTGGCTTGCTAAGAGAAGGCTTGGCCTTTGACAAATGCCAAGTTGCGGTGGTGACCAACATCGGAATGGGTGACCACTTGGGTTTGAACTACATCACCACGGTTGAGGACTTGGCGGTCTTGAAACGAGTGATCGTGCAAAACGTCTCACAATCGGGCATGGCCGTCTTGAATGCATCGGACCCCATAGTTGCAGCCATGGCTTCAAACTGCCCAGGACAAATCACCTTCTTTGGCTTGGATGCACACCACCCAGTCATTGCCACCCACAGGGCACAGGGCAAGAGGGTTGTGTTCGTTGAGGATGATCAAATCGTGGCCATGCAAGGCAGCATGCAAGTGCGAATCCCCATGGTTGAGATTCCTCTGACTCGCTCAGGCGCCATTAATTTTCAGATTGAAAACGCGATGGCTTCCCTGGCTGCAGCTTGGGCCGTTGGAATCCCTTGGGGACACATCTGCAAAGGCTTGTCCACTTTTGTGAGTGATGCCAACGCCGTTCCCGGACGCTTCAACGTGTTTGACTACAAGGGTGCAACCGTGATTGCCGACTATGGTCACAACCCCGATGCCATCAAAGCGTTGGTTCAAGCGGTCACGAACCTGCCCGCCAAGCGACGCAGTGTGGTGATCAGTGGCGCTGGAGACCGAAGGGATGAGGACATCCGCGAACAAACTCGCATCATTGGAGAGGTCTTTGATGATGTGGTGCTCTACCAAGACGCGTGCCAAAGGGGACGCGTGGATGGGGAGGTTTTGGCGTTGCTCAGAGAAGGACTCAAGGGAGCTCCCAAAACTGAACAAATTGATGAAATCTATGGCGAGTTTTTGGCCATCGATCACGCCATGAATCAACTCAAAGCAGGAGATCTGTGCTTGGTCTTGATCGATCAAGTTGAAGATGCATTGGCACACATCATGAAACGCATCAATTCAGCTCAAGCTTGATCCACCCCATCACTCATCAAAGCTCAAGGGTTTGCCAAAACCAAACCCCTTGAGCCCAGCCCACGTTCAAGAGGCTTTTTCTGAGCAGACCTCTTTGCGAAGACTTGCCAAAAAGGTATTTGGACGAATGGGGTATTCATGGTTTTTCCACTCTTGGTCGTCCATGGCCAAAACCTCTTTTCCCTTGCCCAAGGGCTTTTCAAAAAACGACACAGACAGTCTCACAAACGTGTCGTTTTTGCAATAAAGGCGCCAACGCGTCATTTGAGATTGATAGGAGTCACCTCCTGGGGTCTTGGCCGATTTGCTGTAATCGGAGAGGGTCCACACGTACCTGGAGACGTGAACTGCTTTCACAGCCTCTTTGTCCCACATGTGGGTGACATCATCGTCTTTGTCGATTTCGGTCCACTCGGCGTGTGCGTGCTGCAACGGCAACCACAATGCAGCACAAAGTACCCAAGCCTTGACCCAGGTGAGCTCAGGCTCAAACAAAGTGGAAAAAGGATTAAAGGTAAGGCTTTTCATGAATCAGAGTCATCCAAATGGGTTGATGTGGAGTTGGGCGAAAACACTCGCAAAGACCTACTTCAACCTACTGAGAATCGACTCCAAGACTCAAAACTTGAGCTCATGTGTTGCTCGATGGGCAAGGCCAAAGAAACAGAATTTTGTGCCATTTTAAGGGTGCGTAAATGTGCCTTAAAGCTTAACTAAAATGAACAAATACCCACTTCAAAAAGACGAGATCCACATGTCAAACATTGAACAAAAACTCAGCGAACTCAACATCACCCTACCCCCAGTTTCTGTGCCCCAAGCCGCCTATGTGCCCTTTTGCGTGTCAGGCAATATGGTGTTTTTAAGTGGCCACATTGCCAAAAAGAACGGTCAAGTTTGGGTGGGACAACTTGGGCTGACCATGAGCACACAAGAGGGCCAAGAAGCGGCAAAATTGGTCGCCATCGATCTCTTGGGCACTTTGAATGCAGCATGCCAGTCAGTTGGAAAAAGCTTGAACGATGTTCGCAAAATCGTCAAAGTGATGAGCTTGGTCAACTCCACCTCTACTTTCACCGAACAGCACTTGGTCACCAACGGATGCAGTGAGCTCTTGGCTCAAGTGTTTGGCTCCAAGGGAGAGCACGCAAGGTCTGCTTTTGGTGTGATCCAACTCCCGCTTGGGTCTTGTGTGGAAATTGAGCTCATTGCTGAGCTCACCCCCTGAGCAACCAAAGTCAAAGGCGAAACGGCTTCGCCTTTGATGAGAGGCTTATTCGACTCGCCTGACCTCGCTTGGCTTGAAGCCCAACTCAGTGGCCTTGCCTTTTCTGGCACGCTGCGATTTGGCGTTGTTGAGAGACCTTATTTCCAAAGACTCTTCGCGTGCTTTGCCGCCTCGCCCAACGCCTTTGACCAACACACTTCGGTTGTAGCAGGCTGCACCCGCCAACTCGTCTTTGGCCTCCAAATCCATCAACACCAAGCCACGGCCACCTTTTTCCATGGCCTTGATTTCAGACAACTCAAAGCTCAACACTCGTCCACCTTGAGAGACACAAACGACAAATTTGGCTGGATCGCTCCACTCTGGTTTAGAAGGAGAGCTCACCAAACTGGGCCTAAGCACACGTTCATTTTCAGCCACAGTCATGAAAGACTTGCCACCACGGTGACGCGTCATCATCGATTCAAGCGTGGCCATGAAGCCGTATCCAGCTGAGTTGCTGAGCAAGTAAAGGGCTTGGGGTGGTCCCACCACAAAATGAACGAGTTGCGTTGAACTCTCAAGTTCAATCATGGTGGTGATGGGCTGCCCGTCTCCCCTGGCGCCTGGCAAAGAGGAAACGGGTACCGAATACACTCGACCATTGGAGCCAAAGGCCAATAGCGTATCGACCGTTCGCGCCTCAAACGTATCGTACAAAGTGTCGCCTGATTTGAAGGCAAAAGCACTTGCATCGTGACCGTGCCCAGAGCGAGCACGCGCCCAACCTTTTTCAGAAATCACCACGGTCACAGGCTCATCGATCAACTTGACCTCAACGCTTGAGCGTTTGTCGGCTTGGATCAAGGTTCGACGTGTGTCACCAAAGACTTTTGCATCGGCCTCGATCTCTTTGATCATGAGTTTTCTTTGCGCGGCAGCACTGGAGAGGATGTCCTCCAACTTTTGACGCTCTTCTCTCAAATTCTTGAGCTCTTGCTCAATTTTGATCGCCTCTAGCCTGGCCAACTGACGCAAGCGGATCTCTAAAATATCTTCCGCTTGGCGCTCGCTCAAGGAGAATCTCGCAATCAAGGCCTCTTTGGGCTCATCGCTTTGGCGAATGATCGCTATCACCTCATCGATGTTGAGGAGCACCAATTGACGCCCCTCAAGGATGTGGATGCGGTCCAAAACCTTATCGAGCCTGAACTTGGAGCGGCGCTGAACGGTGATTTGTCTGAACTCGATCCACTCGTCAAACATTTGACGAAGGTTCTTTTGCACGGGCTTTCCATCGATGCCAACGGCCGTCAAATTGATGGATGAGGAAGACTCAAGGCTGGTGTGGGCCAAAAGGACTTGAAGCAAATCTTGTTGCTCGACCGTGCGAGTTTTGGGCTCAAAGACGAGTCTCACAGGTGCATCCTTGGAGGACTCATCTCGGACCACATCCAGCACACTCAAGACCGTGGATTTGAGTAAATTTTGCTCAGGCGAGAGGGCTTTCTTGCCCGCTTTGACCTTTGGATTGGTGAGCTCTTCAATTTCTTCCAGCACCTTTTGCGTGCTCACGCCTGGGGGCAGTGTGTTCACGACCACTTGCCACTGACCTCTGGCCAAATCTTCAATCACCCAACGTGCTCTGACTTTGATGGATCCACGCCCAGTTCGATAAGCATCGGCAATTTCCTGTGGCGTGCTGATGATCTGTCCACCACCAGGGTAATCGGGTCCTGGCAAAATTTCAAGCAAAGCTTCATCGCTGAGCTTTGGGTTTTTGATGATTTCTACACAAGCTTGTGCGACCTCAACCAAGTTATGAGAAGGTATCTCAGTGGCCAATCCAACCGCAATGCCACTTGCACCATTCAAGAGTGCAAAAGGCAGTCTCGAGGGCAACTGCTTGGGCTCTTGCGTGGAGCCATCGTAATTGGGTTGGAAGTCAACGGTGCCTTCGTCCAATTCATCCAAGAGCAAAGTGGTGATGCGAGACAAACGAGCTTCGGTGTAGCGCATTGCAGCAGCACCATCTCCATCTCTTGAACCAAAATTGCCTTGTCCATCGATCAAGGGATAGCGTTGCGAGAAGTCCTGCGCCATTCGCACCAAAGCGTCATAAGCCGCTTGATCGCCGTGGGGGTGAAAGCGTCCAAGGACATCGCCAACCACACGCGCGCTCTTGACAGGTCTTGCACCAACAGCTCCATTGGCGCCGCCAAACCCCAAACCCATTTTGGACATGGAATACAAAATTCGGCGCTGAACGGGCTTTTGTCCATCACAAATGTCTGGCAAAGCACGGCCTTTGACGACCGATAAAGCGTATTCCAAATATGCGGTCCGAGCATAAGCGCCCAAACCCACATCTTCATCCTTGGGAACATCCAAGGTTTCAATCACAGCATCACTCATTTAAATATCCACTTCAATCTCATCGGCGTGCAACTCCATCAAATCGCGACGCGCCTGTGCCTCGCCTTTGCCCATGAGTTGTGACATGAGCAATTGGGTTTGCACGAAATCCAAGTCGCCCAATTGAACGGGCAAGAGCCTGCGGGTATCAGGGTTCAACGTGGTCTCCCACAATTGCTCCGCATTCATCTCTCCCAGTCCTTTGAAGCGACTGATGGACCAAGCGCCCTCTTTCACACCGTCTTTTCTGAGCTTATCGAGCACAGCAGTGAGCTCACCCTCATCAAGCGTGTAGATCTTGGTCGCTGGCTTTTTCCCTCTCGCTGGCGCATCCACCCTAAAGAGTGGGGGACGAGCAATGTAGACATGTCCTGTCTCAATGAGCTTTGGAAAATGTTTAAAGAAAAGTGTGAGCAGCAACACTTGAATGTGTGAACCGTCGACATCGGCATCACTCAAAATACAAATTTTTCCATATCGCAAACCGCTCAAATCAGGCTCATCATCCGCCCCATGTGGATCGACCCCAATGGCAACTGAGATATCGTGAATCTCGTTGTTGGCAAACAAGCGATCTCGCTCCACTTCCCAAGTGTTCAACACCTTTCCACGCAAGGGCAAAATTGCTTGACTCTCTTTGTCTCGCCCCATCTTGGCGCTACCGCCAGCGCTGTCACCCTCGACCAAAAACACCTCGTTGTAGGCCAAGTCCTTGCTTTCGCAATCGGTGAGTTTTCCTGGTAACACAGCAACACCGGAGCCTTTTCGTTTTTCAACCTTCTGGCCCGCGCGCTGCCTAAATTGCGCAGCCTTGATGGCGAGCTCAGCGAGCTTTTTGCCGTACTCAACGTGCTCATTGAGCCACAACTCAAGGTTGGGGCGAACAAAACTAGAGACCAATCGAACCGCGTCTCTGGAGTTGAGTCGCTCTTTGATTTGTCCTTGAAACTGTGGATCCAACACCTTCGCACTCAAAACGTAATTGGCTCTGGAGAAGACATCTTCAGGCAAGAGCTTGACGCCTTTTGGCAGCAAGGCGTGCAAGTCAATGAAATTTTTGACCGCCTGGAACAAACCCTCTCGCAAACCACTTTCATGGGTTCCGCCAGCGCTCGTGGGGATCAAATTCACGTAACTCTCTCTGACTGCTTGACCATCCTCGGTGAAGGCCACACACCACGTGGCGCCCTCGCCTTCTGCAAAACTTTCATGTCCAGAGTCGGCAAAGCCCTCGCCTTCAAACAAAGGGATCACGGGATCTGAACTCAAGGTTTGCAACAAATAATCTCGCAAGCCCGCCTTGTAGAGCCAGGTTTGGTTTTCTTTGGTTTTTTCGTTGTTCAGGTGCACGCTCACGCCAGGCATGAGCACGGCTTTGCTCCTGAGCAAATGGGTGAGCTCTTGAAGAGGCAGTGCAGCACTCTCAAAATACTTGGGGTCTGGCCACACGGTCACGCATGTGCCTGATTTGCGATCCTCTTTTCCAGCGGCTTTGACTTGGAGTTTCTCTACAACGTCCCCGCCTTGAAACACCATTCCGGCAACCTTGCCCTCCCGAAAGGAGAGCACTTGCATGCGTTTGGATAAAGCGTTGGTGACACTCACGCCTACGCCATGCAGACCCCCTGAGAAGCTGTAAGCTCCGCCAGAGCCTTTGTCAAACTTACCACCCGCGTGCAAACGGGTAAAGACCAACTCCATCACTGGAGCTTTTTCCTCAGGATGCATGCCAAATGGAATGCCTCGTCCATCATCTTCAATGCTCACACTGCCGTCGGCGTGCAAGGTGACGGAGATTTTTTTACCATGCCCAGCCAATGCCTCATCGGCAGAGTTGTCAATGACCTCTTGGATGATGTGCAGTGGATTATCGGTGCGGGTGTACATTCCTGGTCGCTGCTTCACAGGCTCGAGGCCTTTTAAAACGCGAATGGAATTCTCTGAATATTCTGAAATTTGCTTGGTTGCCATGGGTCGCATTGTAATCAAGTTAAATGACATCTGTATGGATATACAGTCTATTGCCTTGTCCTTGCCGGCTTTTGCTCAGACAAGAACTGCATTTTGTTGGCTTAAGGGCCATTCAAGTCGACACAAAGACAGCCCTTTAATGGGGATTTCAGCGCAATCCTAAGGTGGCTTGGGCTTGTTGGGCTGCCATCTTGCCCTCATCGGTTGGGATGACCCACACCTCGACCGCACTGCTTGGAGTGCTGATTTTCACAATTTCTTCTCCAACAGCCGATTGATTCAAAGATTCATCAATCTTGATCCCCATCCATGAAAGGTGTCGACAAACGGCTTGCCTAAGGAGAGCATCGTGTTCACCAATTCCGCCACTGAATGCCATCACGTCTAGCCCTTGTAGGCAAGAAATCATCGCCCCACTCTCTCTGATCACTCGGTAAACAAACAAATCGATGGCTTTTTTAGCAGAGTCATTGGCCAGTGATCTCAACTTGCGCATGTCCGCTGAAGTGCCAGATACACCCAGCAGACCGCTTTGTTGATACAAAAGTTTCTGGAGTTGATCGTGGCTGTAACCTCGCTCCAACAAATAAAGAATCACACCAGCATCGAGTGTTCCAGCTCTGGTGCCCATCATCAAACCGTCCAGTGCTGAAAAACCCATGGTGGTTGCAATGCTTTTGGTTTGCAAGCTTGCACATAGGCTGGCTCCATTGCCCAAGTGGGCCATGAGCACCCGCCCCATGGCAAGAGGCGTATGGGCTTGCAAAGTGGAGATGATGTACTGGTAGGAAAGGCCATGAAACCCGTACTTGCGCACCCCCATCTGTGACACCGCTTGTGGAATTGCAAATGATCTCTCAAGCTCATCCAAAGTTTGGTGATAAGCGGTATCAAAACACAACACTTGAGGCACGTTTTCAAAAGCCTCTGAAAACGCTTTAACGCCCTCTAAATTGTGTGGCTGATGAAGGGGGGCAAGCGAATTCAATTGAGCGAGTTGCTCCAAAATGAAAGGAGTCGAAACCGTACTTGTTTTAAATTCTGATCCACCATGAACAATGCGATGAGCCACTGCTTGGATGTTGGGCAACCCAGGTAACTTTGAGAGCAAGTCCTTCAGTGCTTTGAGGGACTGCTCAAAAGGTTCTTCTGAGGTCGATGGGATTGCAATTGTTTCGCGCTGATCCTGGAGGCTATAGCTCAAGGAGGCAGAGCCTCCAGGCTCAAGACCTTGAACATTGCCCACCAAAACACTGGGTTGAACCCCATTTTGAGCGATCGGGTAAATTGAAAACTTAAGGCTTGAAGAGCCTGCGTTGACTGCCAATATGGCCATCTTGTTGCTTTGCTTGGATTGAAGGATTGAAGGACAAAAAGCTTGGACTCAAGACTCTAGCTGGCTGTGAGCGACCAGCAAAGCCAATAAAGCTGAGGCAACTCTTGTTTTAGGACCATCGGCTCGACTGGTCAGTGCAATTGGAATCCTCGCTCCCAAGACCAACCCTGCACCACTGGCTCCAGCAAAATATTCCAATTGCTTGGCCAACATGTTGCCAGATTCCAAGTCAGGGACAGCCAAAATATCAGCGTCACCTGCGACCAAAGAATCAATGCCCTTGACCAAAGCAGAATGAGCTGAAATGGCATTGTCAAAGGCCAATGGGCCATCCAAAATGCCCCCCTTGATTTGTTTTCTTTGAGCCATTTTGCAAAGTGCTGCTGCTTCAATCGTAGAGGGAATGTCTGGGCTTACGGTCTCAATGGCCGAGAGGATGGCAACCTTTGGGTTTTGCACGCCCATCACCATGCTGAAGTCAATCGCGTTTTGAATGATGTCGACCTTCTCCATGAGAGTTGGCTTGATGTTCAAGGCGGCATCCGTCACCAGCAAAGGTTTGCTGTACATTGGGATGTCAAATCGAAAAACGTGCGACATGCGCCGACCCGTTCTGAGTTGTGGGCGAGCCAACACAGCGTGCAAGAGTTCATCGGTGTGCAAACTGCCCTTCATCATGATTTGAACTTGTCCTTTTGCGGCCATATCTGAAGCAAGGTCTGCCGCAGCATGGCTGTGTGGAACATCAATCAACTCATAGCCTGAGATGTCCAGATGCCCCTCTTGGGCACAGGCCAAAATTTTCTTGGCTGGACCAATCAAGACTGGAACGATCAAACCCGCTTTGGCCGAATCGATGGCCCCACTCAAGGATTCTTGATCACAAGGATGCACCACGGCACAAGGCAATGCTTTTAAATGTTTAGCTCGCTCCAACAGTGACTTCAATCGAGCCTCTGGATCGAACAATTGAATATGCGGGGCGCTCAACTTGGGACGAAGAATTTTTTGAGTGGGCGCAATGATTCGAGCGGTACCAAACAAGACCTTCTCACCCTTTTGATTCTCCACCAAACAATCCAATTCAACGCGTTTCTTTTCGTCGTCTTTGCTGGTGACGGTCGCAACAACCGACAAGGTGTCACCAATGCGAACGGGTCTGGAGAAATGAAGATCTTGCTGCAAGTAAATGGTGCCTGGTCCAGGAAACTTTGTCCCCAGTAAAGCGGAGATGAGTGCTCCGCCCCACATGCCATGCGCAATCACACCGTGAAACATGGTGTCATTGGCATACTCTGGATCCAAGTGCGCGGGGTTCGTGTCCCCAGACACCGCAGCAAAGGCTTGAATGTCTTCAAGCGTCAACGTGCGAAGAAGTCTTGCATTTTGGCCCACGAACAGCTCATCGTAGGTCACGTTTTCGATCATCTCTTGATTTTCAGTTTGCATCGATTGGACTCATAAAGTTTTGGATTAACTCACAGCATGGCTGCCAGCATCAACGTAGATGGTTTGACCCGTCATGCCAGAGGCTGCATCTGAGCACAAAAAGGTGCACAAGCTCGCAATCTCTTCCAATTCAACGGCCCTGCGCAAAGGAGATTTTTCAACCGCATTTTTCATGAGTTCATCAAACCCCTCAATGCCAGAGGCAGCTCGGGTCAATATGGGCCCTGGAGAGACCGCGTGAACACGAATTTTCTGAGGACCCAACTCAACCGCCATGTAACGCACCAAAGACTCAAGAGCGGCTTTCACGGGTCCCATCAACCCATAATGAGGCACAGCTTGATCCGCACCCAAATACGTCATGCTCAAAAACGCACCGCCCTCCTTCATGTGAGGTGCACACAATTTGGCGAGGCTAGCAAATGAATGGCAAGACACCTCCATGGCCCTGGCAAATCCAATGCTTGAGCTATCCACCACTCGCCCATGCAAGTCCTCCAAAGGCGCCCAAGCGATAGAGTGAATCACAAAATCGAATTGCCCCAATTTCTCAACCGCATGATCCACCAACTCTTGCAAAGCTCCAGGGGTCTCAACGTTGCAAACCGCCAAGTCGATTCCATGCGCCTGTGTCAAAGGCTCCACAAAGGGCTTGGCTTTTTCATTCAAACAAGTCACCACCAAATGGGCGCCCATCTCCTTGGCCATCGATGCGCAACCCCAAGCAATGCTGTGCTCGTTTGCAACACCCAGGATCAAACCCTTTTTCCCAGCCAAACTAAACTTTGATTTTGTATCTGTCATGTGACTCTCAATCTTCATATCTGATTAAAACGTTTTGACCCGGTGCATTTCGAATACCTTTTAGCGCATTCGCACTCAAAGCTGGAATGAGTCCACTTGAATGCTTTGCCAGCCACTCACTCATCTCAGGCCACCAAGAGCCTTGTGACAGCGTTGCTTTTTCCAAGAAAACCTTGGGACTCATCCATCCATGGCCTTTGGGAGAAACGCATATTTGGTAGCTTTTGTTCGGGTGCCCAGGCTCCGATACTATGCCTGCATTGTGACCACCAGACGTCAAAATGAAGGTGGTCTCAACATGGGTCAACAATTGAATTTTATAAACCGATTTCCAAGGCGAGACCGTGTCACGGGCGGTCCCCACCACCAACAAGGGACTTTGAATGTCCATCAAAGCAACGCCATGACCGTTGAGCTCAAAATAACCCGTGGATAAAGCATTGTTCAAGAAAAAGTGATCCAAATACTCATTGTGCATTTTCTCGGGTAAGCGCGTGACATCCGAATTCCAGCTCACCATGTCGTTGCCGTTCTCGTTTTCGCCAAGCAAATAGCGCTTCGTGTTTCTGGCCCATATCAAGTCACGAGCATTTAAAAATTGAAACGATGCGGCCATTTGCTTGCCCGATAAAAATCCAGTTCGAGCCATCTCCTCTTTGAGCGTTTTCAACTGATCTTGATCCACCAACAATCCCAATTGACCGGGCTCTGAGAAGTCCGTTTGCGCGGCAAGCATTGTTGTAGTGGCCAACCTTGGAAGATCTGAGGTGGTGAATGTTTTGGACCTGGGAGAGCGACTTTTTTGATGTTGAAAATGTCCCATGAATGCAGCAACGGCAGCTAAAAATGTACCCCCCAAACAGTAGCCCATAGAGTGAATGGCATCTGCCTGGGTCACTCTTTTGATGGCTCGCATGGCATCAAGTACGCCTAGGTTGAGGTAATCGTTGAACGCCAAATTGCGATCGGACTCATCAGGATTGCGCCAAGAAATCATGAACACCGTAAAACCTTGGTCCACCAAGAATTTGACCATGGAGTTCTTGGGAGATAGATCCAAGATGTAGTACTTCATGATGCAAGACGGCACGATCAGCAAAGGTTCTTTGTAAACCGTTTTTGTACTGGCCTCGTATTGAATGAGTTCAATCAAATGGTTTTCATAAATCACTTTTCCAGGTGTGATGGCCACATCCACTCCAGGCTCATATTCCAAGGCACGCGCCGTCTTGGCTGAATGAACATGGAGACTTTCAATTTGTTTGGACCAATCGCTCCAAAAGTTCATGAAACCAGTCCACCAAGACTGTCCACCACTTTTGAGTCCCTGCGTGAAAAACATTGGATTGGTCAGAGGAAAATTGGCTGGTGAGCCAGCATCAAAGAGTTGTCGTGAATAAAACTCAACCAATCCTTCGTGATGTGGATTCATGCCATCAACAGCCAAAGCCTCCTCCATCAACGCCTCTTGTGCCAAGTAAATGTCCTTGAGCAAGGAGTAAGGCCAAACACCCCATTCCTCTGCCTTGAAGCGCGAATCCACCGCAGTTGAGTTGTTTGGTTTTTTGCTCAGCGCTTGGATGGATTGAGTCCCCAAAGCCTGGGTGAGTTCAACGGCCTTTTTGGCAAGTTCAGCTCCCTTACCCGGCGAAGCACTCAAGTGCATCAACCAATCAGATATGGCCAACGAAAGTGCGATGGGAGACAGCCCCAAGGAGGACTTTGACATTTGATGGTGAACCGCTGAATCCCACTCTTTGGTGAAGTCGTAGAACTCTTTGGAGAGCTGAGAGAGATTTGGATGGTCCATTTGGATGAGGTGAGCCTTTGAGTGCAAGCCTTTTGATCCAAGACCTGTTAAGGTCAAATTATACGGACGAACTCCACAAAACAAACTCTAAATTAAATCCAAAGTATTCATTTTATTCCCGAAAAATGATCGCTTTGAACTCTAAATTTGAACAAAGAAACCTTCCATTGATCGAGATCAATTTATGGGTAGACCTCAAACCAGCGCAAGAAACAATCAGGC
>CAIPII010000234.1 GCA_903865035.1 uncultured Burkholderiales bacterium
ACGAGGGCTTGGGCTTTGGGGCTTGTGGGGTCAAATGCACCTGGGGTGTTCAAGGTCTTGGGCTTTCGCAATTCAAGTCAAGCAATTGGCGTGTGTTCTGGGCTCAAAGGATCTACAAAATCCCTTATGATGAGTGAGACATTCATCATAGTCATCCTTTGTTGAAAACCCATAAAAGCCCATGAAAAATTTTAAAAACACCTTCAAACAAGCCCTCTACGAGAGAAAGCCTCAAATTGGCTTTTGGCTGGGACTGGCCAATCCTTTGGTCACAGAAATTTGTGTGGGTGCAGGTTTTGACTGGGTGCTGTTGGATGGGGAGCATTCCACAAACGACTTGGGCACGCTCATGGCTCAGTTGCAAGTGATCGCAGGCTATCCCCACACCCATGCGGTGGCGCGCGTGCCTGTTGGCCATGGACACGTGGGCACCACACTCATCAAACAATATTTGGACTTGGGTGTGCAGTCGATTTTGGTGCCCATGGTGGACACTGCAGAGCAAGCCCAAGCGCTCGTGAGCGCCGTACGCTATCCACCCCATGGCATTCGCGGCATGGGCGGGGCCAGGGCCTCGAGATGGGGTCGCATCACCAAGTATGCGCATGAGGCCAACGATGAGGTGTGTTTGCTCGTGCAAGTGGAAACACAAGAGGGGCTCAACAACATCGAGGCCATTGCCAATGTTGAAGGCGTGGACGGTGTGTTCATTGGGCCCTCAGACCTCTCGGCATCTTTGGGTCATGTGGGGGAGCAAAATCACCCAGTGGTCAGAGCTGCCATTGAGGACGCGTTTGCCAAAATTTTGAAGGCCGGAAAAGCCCCAGGCTTTTTGACTTTGGATGAAAACCTCTCCAAGCACTATTTGTCTTTGGGCGGGGTGTTCATGGCGGTTGGCACCGATGGCGCCTTGCTGGCCAGACAAACCGAAGCCCTTTATCAAAGGTTCAAGTCTTAGGCTCGGTGAGGGCCTTGGGCGCTTTAGCCCTCTAGCGTGATCACCGGTACTCGAGTCGCCAAACCGCACATGAGCTCATAGGAGATGGTTTGAGCGCTCATGGCAATCTCATCGATGCTGAGCACTGTGCCGTTGCTTGCGCGGCCCCAAAGGGTGACCTCTGAGCCGACTCCAGCTTCAATGCCTTGGTCTTTGAGTTGCTCAAGATCCACGCACATCATGTCCATGCTCACACGTCCAACCGTTTGTGTCCGAGTGCCTTGAACCAAAACGGCAGACCCACTGGCCACGTTGCGTGGGTAGCCATCGGCGTAACCGCATGCCACAACACCAATGAGCATGTCCCTGGGTGCTTGAAAGATGGACCCATAGCCCACGTGTTCACCCGCTTTGAGGGCTTGGGTTGCGATAATTTTGCTCTGCAAGGTCATCACTGGCTGAAGCTTCCAATGGCTGGCGGGATAAAGGCTTGGGTTCACCGAGCCGCCGTAAAGCGAGATCCCCACACGGGCCCAGTCTTCACTTGCGGCATTGGCGTTCTCGGGTTTGGAGGGCATGAGGGTTGCTGCGCTGTTCGATAAGCTCACCTCACCGCTCAAATCTTGACTGAAGTGATGGAAGGTTTGTGTGGCCAAGAGGGTGCCGTTGGGCACATCGGCGTCGCTGAAATGGGTCATCAAGGAGATTTCTTCCACTTGAGGCAAAGCGTTCAAGCGAGCCCACGCGCTTTTGAACGTGTGCGGCTTGAACCCCAAGCGATTCATGCCTGAATTCATTTTCAAAAAAATGCGATGACCTTGTTGTGTTTTGTGACGACTCAACCAATCGATTTGGACTTCGTTGTGAACGGTGTGCCAGAGTTGGTGGCGCGAACAGTCTTCGAGTTCACGTGCATCAAAGACCCCTTCGAGCAACAAAATGGGCCCTCTCCAGCCGAGTTCTCTGAGGGTCAACGCTTCGTTCAATTCAAGAACAGCAAATCCATCGGTGCCTCTCAAGCCTTCAAAGATCCTTTGCAAGCCGTGACCGTAGCCATTGGCTTTGACGACACTCCAAATTTTGCTCGCGAGCATCCTTGACTTGACCTCAGCGAGATTGCACCTGAGAGCATTTTGGTCAACAAAGGCTTGAATGGGACGGGTCATATCGGTTTCGAGGGCTTAGCCGTGTTATAACTGTGGCAGTGGAGCACGAGTGTGGAGTTTGCTTGTGCATTCTATGAAATAAATTTGCCTTTTCTATGGTCCTCTTGTGATTCATTTCAACCTTTGCCCTGAGCCTGAGATGGCCCACACTTCTTCATGAAGCGTGGCTTTTACACCATCATGGTGGCGCAATTCTTCAGCTCATTGGCTGATAACGCATTGTTTGTTGCTGCAGTTGAGTTGTTGCAAACCCAAGGCTATGCGCCTTGGCAAGGGGCGGCTTTGGTGCCCATGTTTGCGCTTTTTTATGTCGTGCTCGCGCCTTTCGTCGGCGCCTACGCCGATGCAAGGCCCAAAGGCGTTGTGATGCTCAAGAGCAACTCCATCAAAGTGGTGGGCTGTCTCATGATGCTTTTTGGCGCGCACCCTTTGGTGGCGTATGCGGTAGTGGGACTGGGTGCTGCGGCTTATTCCCCAGCGAAATACGGCATCTTGACCGAGCTCTTGCCCCCTTCACAACTCGTCAAAGCCAATGGTTGGATTGAAGGCTTGACCATTGCTTCCATCATTTTGGGTGTGTTGTTGGGCGGTCAGTTGATCAGTCCTGCAGTCTCAGAGTGGCTGCTCAGTTGGGATTTGCCCTACATCGACACGGGCATCAACTCGAGAGCCAAAGCAGCCGTTGCGGTGCTCATTGCAATTTATTTGTTTGCGGCTTGGTTCAACACCAAAATCCCTGCCACCCACGTCACCCTCACGCCCATGCTTCGCGACCCCAAGCAATCGCGATGGGCCAATTTGTGGTCGTTGGTGCCCGACTTCATTTCTTGCAACAAATTGCTGTGGACGGACAAGTTGGGCCAAATTTCTTTGGCCACGACCACTTTGTTTTGGGGGGTGAGCGGCAATTTGCGCTACATCGTGCTCGCTTGGAGCGCTGCTGCACTGGGCTATGGCACCTCTCAAGCCTCCTCCTTGGTGGGCGTTGTGGCAGTGGGCACTGCCGTTGGTGCGGTCTTGGCTTCGTTTCGCATGCGACTCGATCAAGCCACGCGCGTCATGCCCCTAGGGATTGCCATGGGGATCATGGTGCTTGGCATGGATTTCATTCGTAACGCTTGGGTGGCTGCACCATTTTTGGTGCTCTTAGGCGGCTTGGGCGGTTTTTTGGTGGTGCCCATGAACGCACTGCTGCAGCACAGAGGCGCTCGACTCATGGGAGGCGGGCGATCGATTGCCGTACAAAACTTCAACGAGCAGACTTGTATCTTGGCGCTTGGTGGGGGCTACGCTTTTCTCACTGGAATGGTGGGCTTGAATGCTTTTGAGGCACTCACAGGGTTTGGCTTTTTGGTCGCAGTGGTGATGTGGTTGATCCAAAAATGGCACCAAAGAAACGTGGCCCAGCACCAAGTTGATTTGGAGAGCTTGGAGCACGATGCCCAAGAGAGTTAGAACCCTTTTTTGAGGACACATCAAACATGAGCAGCTTTTACGACTTTGAGGTCAAAGCCATCGATGGCTCGTCCATCGATTTGAACCAATTCAAATCCCAAGTGGTCTTGGTGGTCAACACCGCCAGCGCCTGTGGCTTCACGCCTCAGTTCAAAGGACTTGAGGCCTTGCACCAAGCCTACGCCAAACAAGGGTTGGTGGTGATGGGGTTCCCTTGCAATCAGTTTGGAGCACAAGACCCAGGCACCAACGAGAGCATTCACACTTTTTGTGAGACCCAGTACGGTGTGACGTTTCCCATGATGGAGAAAATCGAGGTCAATGGCTCTGGCGCACATCCTTTGTACGAGTGGCTCAAGGGTGAAGCACCCGGCATTTTGAACACCACCGCCATCAAATGGAATTTCACCAAATTCTTGATTGGCCGAGACGGACAAGTGATCGATCGCTATGCACCTCAGGCCACCCCTGAGTCCTTGGCCAAGGACATTGAGTTGGCGCTTGCCAAAGCTGGACCCTCAGTGAGCTGATTTCATCACGCGGTCCAAGGCCTCGATCCAGTGCAGCACGGGCTTGGGTGTTGCGCTTTGCAAGTGAGAGATGCAGCCCACATTGGCGCTCAAGATGAGGCCTGCTCCAGTGTTCTCAAGATGGCTGATTTTTCGCGCCTTCAGGCTTGAAGACAAGGCTTGCTGAAGGACCGAATAGGTGCCTGCAGATCCGCAGCACAGGTGCGCATCTTTGGGTGGGGCGCACAGCTCAAACCCAAGTCGCGTGAGCAAGCTCTCCACCACCCCTTTGATTTGTTGGCCATGCTGCAAAGTGCAAGGCGGATGAAACACCACCGCACCCAAGCTTTTTGCGAGTTCGGCGTCGATCACGCTTGGGATGGATTCAAGTTGCTGATTCAAGTAAACGCTCAAATCCAGACACAGTTCAGACACGCGCTTGGCTTTGTCTTTGTACAAGGGGTCGTCTTGGAGGACATGCCCATAGTCATGGACCATCACGCCACAACCGGAGGCGTTCATGACAATGGCTTCAATTGGATTTGTGCGCTCAATGAAGGGCCACCATGCATCGATGTTGTTGCGCATTTGCGCTTTGGCCATGTCCCCATCTGACAAGTGCCACGCCAAGGCGCCACAACAACCGGCTTGAGGTGCATACACAGATTGAATGCCCATGGCATCCAAGACACGCGCTGTGGCGCTCGCCACATTGGGCATCATGGTGTTTTGCACACAACCTTCAAGCAAGAGGACTTGTCGGGTGTGGGTGCGACTTGGTGTGGCGCCACTTGCGAGCGGCACTTGAACTTTGTCTTGAAGCACCTTGGGCATGAGGGGTCTAAAGAGAAGCCCCAAACGATATAAACGATCGAACCAAGGAGAGACCAAACCGTGTTTCAAGAGGGTGCGCAATGCACGCTTGTGCAGTGGGCGCGGCACGGCCTCGTCCACCATCTCTCGGCCAATGTCGAGCAAGTGGTGATAGTCCACGCCACTTGGACAAGTGCTTTCGCAATTTCTGCAGGTCAAACACCGATCCAAGTGCATCTGTGTTTTTTCTGTGGGCTTGGCGCCTTCAAGGACTTCTTTGATCAGGTAGATTCGACCTCTGGGTCCATCGAGCTCGTCGCCCAAGAGTTGGTAGGTTGGACACGTGGCAGTGCAAAAGCCGCAATGCACGCATTGTTTGAGAATGGACTGGGCTTGAAGTGCTTTGGGGGAATGCTCAAAGGCTGGGGCCAATATCGTTTGCATGAAAGCAGATCCTTTGCTGACTAGGCCAAGTGGCGTTGATCGCTGAAAACCCCTTTGGGGTCAAAGCTCAGTTGAATGCGTCGCTCTAGATCCAGCTGTGTGGGTGAGAGTGTCGTCTGCGCTGCTTCGCGCTCTTCGTGGCTCAAGGCGAGCGAGGCGCGATAAAGTTTCATGTGACCACCACGGGCCTGTACCCAGGCCATCAGGCGCTTGGCTTCTTGGGCATCGGCCCACCACCATTGCAGTGCACCGTGCCACTCCAATAGGCGAGCCAAAGAGGAGAGCTCTGGAGGCAACTCCTCAAAGCGAGCAATCTCCGAAGGGGGCAAGGAGACGCGCCACAAACTTTGAGCGTTTGAAGTCCCCTCAGGGTTGTTGAAATGGGGCAAAGTCTGGTCTCTCAATTGCCTCCAAAAAGCAATTGCCGTGTCTTCTTGTCCAAGCACTTCAACATCGCTTGGGGCGATGTGTGCATCGGACAAGTCTTGGAGCATGTGAGACAGGGTGCTTTGTGTGGCGGCCTTGGCGCCTCTGAGCCGAACCATGAGTGAGCCCTCTGCACGCGCATCCAAGCTCCAAGCACTGGCATTGAGGGCCAAAGGTTTTGAGCCCCATTGGGCCAAAAGCGCACAGGCAAGAGAGGCAGAGGTCTTGACGAGGAAGCTGCATTCACTTGCCGCTTTGGGCAGCACTTTGAGGGAGACTTCGGTGATGAGGCCCAAGCGGCCCATGGAGGCGCTCAAGAGGCGTGAGACGTCATAGCCCGCAACGTTTTTGATCACCTGCCCACCAAAGAGCATGTATTCACCCAAGCCGTTGATGAGGCCCAGCCCCAAGACGTGCTCGCGAACACCGCCCACACTCACGCGTGCGGGACCCGCCAAGCCACTTGCGACCATGCCACCCAAGGAGGCAACACCCAAAGGATGAAGAGGGGTTTTTAGCCTTGGCGGCTCAAAGGGCAAACACTGTCCGTGTTGATCCAAGAGGGATTCGATTTCTAAGAGGGAGGTGCCAGAGCGCGCTTGAACATAAAGCTCTGAGGGTTCGTAAGCGATGACGCCTGAGAGGGCCAGGGTCTTGAGAGATGCGGTGTGTTCAAGTGGAGCGTTCCCCGTTGATGGGGCGCTTAAAAATGCTTTGCTCCCAAAGCCCTCAATGGCCAAGCGGGAGCCCGCGTTTGCTGCGTGTGAAATTTGTTCACACCACTCTTTCAACAGGGGACTGGAAGCAAGTTCGCTCATGGGTGCAGGCCCTCATTTGGGGTGAAAGCAAAGCGCACAGGTCAGGGGCACCTGTGCGCTTTGAGGTCTTAGCCTTTGTGGTGTGCCATCACGCGGACCATCTCCAACACTTTGTTGGAGTAGCCCCACTCGTTGTCGTACCAAGCAATGACTTTGACGAAGGTGTCATCCAGAGCCAGGCCAGCATCGCCATCGAAGACGCTGGTGCAAGACTCGCCTCTGAAGTCGGTGGCGACCACTTTGTCTTCGGTGTAGCCCAGCACGCCCTTCAAAGCGCCTTCGGATTGGGCTTTCATTTCTGCGCAAATTTGTGCGTAGGTGGCGGGGTTGTTCAACTCAACGGTCAAGTCAACCACAGAGACGTCAGAGGTGGGCACGCGCAGGGACATGCCGGTGAGCTTTTTGTTGAGCTCAGGGATCACAACGCCCACTGCTTTGGCGGCTCCAGTGGAGCTGGGGATGATGTTCTCTAAAATGCCGCGACCACCTCTCCAGTCTTTGTTGGAGGGACCGTCTACGGTTTTTTGAGTCGCAGTGGCCGCGTGAACGGTGGTCATCAGACCGCGTTTGATGCCCCACTTTTGATGCAACACTTTGGCCACTGGAGCCAAGCAATTGGTGGTGCAAGAGGCATTGGAGATGATGCTTTGACCAGCGTAAGTGCTGTCATTCACGCCGTACACGAACATGGGGGTGTCGTCCTTGGAGGGCGCTGACATGATGACTTTTTTGGCGCCTGCGGCCAAGTGCTTGGCTGCCGTGTCGTGGCTCAAAAAGAGACCTGTGGCCTCCACCACGATGTCAGCACCCCACTCACCCCAGTGCAGTTCTGAGGGGTCTTTTTTGGCGCTGATTTTGATCTCTTTGCCATTGACCATGACAGTGCTGCCGTGCACCTCGATGTTGCCTTTGAAGCGTCCGTGCACGCTGTCGTATTTGAGCATGTAGGCCAAATAGTCGGGCTCCAAGAGGTCGTTGACACCCACAATTTCAATGTCAGAAAAATTTTCTACAGCTGCGCGAAAGACCATGCGTCCAATGCGCCCGAACCCGTTGATGCCTATTTTGATCGTCATGACAAATGTTTCCTTGAAGTAAAAAAATTGAAATCGAATTCAAGCGTGGTGATTGCGCAAGACCACCTGAGCCGTTTCGGCCACGTTTTGAGCGGTGAAACCAAAGTGCTCAAAAAGTGCCGCCGCTGGGGCACTCTCGCCATAGGAGTCAAGCCCCACGACGGCGTTCACGCCATATTTCCACCAGCCGCTTGTGCTGCCCATTTCGATGGCCACTCGGGGTACACCCGCTGGGAGCACAGATTTTTTGTACTCCACACTTTGTGCATCAAAGTAGCTCGTGCAAGGCATGGAGACAACACGCGCGCCAATGCCAAGGGTTGCGAGCAGGGTTTGTGCTTTGAGGGCCAGGGACACCTCTGAGCCTGTTGCAATCAAGACCACTTGAGCGCGCTTTTTGATGCCCACTTCTGAGGGCTCGCTCAACACATAAGCACCTTTTTCAATCAAGTCGGTGCTCGCTTTGGGTGCATGGGGCAGGGCTTGTCTTGACAGGAGCAAAGCGCTTGGCGCGTTGTGATTCTTCAAGGCGCAGTGCCAAGCCACCAAAGTTTCACTGGTGTCACAGGGGCGCCAAACGTGAAGTCCAGGGATCAAGCGCAGGCTTTGGGCGTGCTCAATGGATTGGTGGGTGGGGCCGTCTTCTCCCAAACCAATGGAGTCGTGGGTGAAGACGTGAATGACTCGCTGCTTCATCAAGGCGGCCATGCGAATGGCATTGCGACTGTAGTCGCTGAAGGTGAGGAAGGTGCCGCCGTAAGGAATGAAGCCGCCGTGCAAGGCAACACCATTCATGATCGCGGCCATGCCAAATTCACGCACACCGTAGTTGATGTGGTGAGCGCTTGGAATGGCATTGGGCAGCTCAAAGGAGCCGTTTGAGCCCACTCTCAGGGAGGGTGTGGTGGGGGTTTGGGTGAGGTTGGAGCCCGTGAGGTCAGCGCTGCCTCCCAGGAGTTCGGTGAGCATTGGTGTGAGCGCATTCAAACTCAATTGGCTCGCAGAACGAGAGGCGACATTGGCCGCATTGCTCTCAAACTGCTTCAACAAGTTTTGCACGTGTTCTTCAAAGTCCTCGGGCAAATCGCCTTTCAAGCGACGCAAGAGTTCTTTGGCCAAATGAGGGTGAGCACTTTGGTAAGCGGCAAAGCGTTGGTTCCACTCTTCGTGCACGCTTTGACCTTTGGCTTTTGCATCCCAAAGCGCATAGATGGACTCTGGGATCTCAAAGGGTGGGTGATGCCAGTCGATGGCGTCACGGGTGAGCGCGATTTCATCGGCGCCCAGAGGCTCTCCATGTGCTTTTGAGGTGTTCGCGCGGTTGGGACTGCCTTTGCCAATGTGGGTGCGACACACGATGAGGGTGGGCCCAGCGCCAGTGCTGGCGTGCTTGGCCTCTTCAATGGCGCGGCTCACGGCATGCGCATCATGGCCATCGATGGGTCCGATCACTTGCCAGCCATAGGCTTTGAAACGCTCGGCGGTGTGGTCGGCAAACCAAGGCGCCACAGCACCATCAATGGAGATGCCGTTGTCGTCATAGAGCGCGATCAATTTGTTGAGCTTCCAAGCTCCAGCCAAGGAGCACGCTTCGTGGCTCACACCCTCCATCAAGCATCCATCGCCCATGAACACATAGGTGTGGTGGTCAATGACGTTGTGGGTGTGGCGATTGAACTCTTGGGCCAAGAGTTTTTCGGCCAACGCCATGCCCACCGCATTGGCCAAGCCTTGACCCAAGGGGCCTGTGGTGGTCTCTACTCCAGGGGTCAAGTGCACCTCTGGGTGTCCAGGTGTCAAGCTGTGCAATTTGCGAAATTGCTCGATCTCAGACATTGGCAAATCGTAACCCGTCAAGTGCAGCAAGGCGTAGAGCAGCATGGAGGCGTGGCCGTTGGAGAGCACGAAACGGTCGCGGTTGATCCATTGAGGATCAAGGGGGTCGTGCTTCATGTGGTCTGCCCACAGGGCCACGGCCATGTCCGCCATGCCCATGGGGGCTCCGGGGTGACCTGAGTTGGCTTTTTGAACGGCATCCATGGCCAAGGCGCGAATGGCGTTGGCCATTGAGGTTTGAGGTTGGGTCATAGGAAAGAGGCCAGAGGGCAAAAATAAAGGACTGGTGTGTCAAAAAGGGTGCGAGATGTGATTTTATCCCTCCAAAGCGCAATGTGAACAAAAACAGGTTCAAGAGGCCAAAAACACCAACAAGTTTCAAATGGGCGAATGCAGTTGGACCTCGAAGCCTCGGGCCCATTTAAGCACTTGAGGGTATTGGCTGTTAGGATCTGGTCATGGCAAAAGACAAAACAATATACGCATGCACCCAGTGTGGGGGCACCAGCGCCAAATGGCTGGGCAAATGTCCTCACTGTGAGGCATGGAACACGCTCATCGAGGGTGTGGCCGAGTCGGCGCAAGCCACCAAGCACCGCTATCACACGCACACGCAACTCGCGCCCAGCCAGGCGCTCAGCGTGCTCTCAGAGATCGAGGCCCAAGATGTGGAGCGCACACCGACGGGACACGAAGAGTTGGATAGGGTGCTGGGCGGGGGGCTGGTGAGAGGCGGTGTTGTCTTGATGGGCGGAGATCCAGGCATTGGCAAGTCCACCTTGCTGCTGCAAGCGGTGGATCGCTTGGAGCGAGATGGGGTTCATTGTTTGTACGTCACGGGAGAGGAGTCTGGTCCACAAGTGGCGCTCAGAGCGCGCCGATTGGGCCTTGACCACAGCCAAGTTCAAGTGATGGCGGAGACCCATTTGGAGCGAATTTTGGCGACCCTTGAGGCTCAATTGCCCAAGGTGGCGGTGATCGACTCGATTCAAACCGTTTATTCCGATCAACTCTCCAGTGCCCCTGGATCGGTGGCTCAGGTGCGAGAGTGTGCTGCACATTTGACACGTTTGGCCAAGGCTTTGGGGGTCACCATCATCTTGGTGGGCCACGTCACCAAAGAGGGTGCTTTGGCCGGGCCCAGGGTGCTTGAGCACATGGTGGACACGGTGCTTTACTTTGAGGGCGATACCCATTCGAGTTTTCGTTTGGTCAGGGCCATCAAAAACAGGTTTGGTGCGGTCAATGAAATGGGCGTTTTTGCCATGACCGAAAAAGGCCTCAAGGGGGTGAGCAATCCGAGTGCCATCTTTTTGAGCCAACACCCCGAGCCTGTCGCGGGCAGTTGTGTCATGGTGACCTTGGAGGGCACGAGGCCATTGCTGGTGGAAATTCAAGCACTGGTTGATGCGGGTGGGCCCAACCCCAGGCGCTTGAGCGTTGGGCTCGAGCGTGATCGCTTGGCCATGCTGTTGGCGGTGTTGCATCGCCACGCAGGCGTGTCCTGCATGGACCAAGATGTATTTGTGAATGCGGTGGGCGGGGTGAGAATCAGCGAGCCAGCGGCAGACTTGGCCGTGTTGCTCTCCATACACAGCAGTCTCAAAGGACGTGCATTGCCCAAGGGTTTCATCGCCTTTGGTGAGGTGGGCTTGGCCGGTGAGGTGCGACCCGCACCCAAAGGACAAGAAAGGCTCAAAGAGGCGGCCAAATTGGGCTTCACCCACGCCGTGATCCCCAAGGCCAATGCACCCAAGGCGCCCATCGAGGGCTTGAAAGTCAAAGCCATCGAGCGCATTGAGGATGCGTTTGCTTGGATCAGAGAAATGTACTAACCCCTAAAATACCGGCCATGTGAAGGTGTGATTTGCCGCATGGATGCGTCAAACCAATCAAAGGAACAAAGCGAGTCATGAATTTTCAAACCATTGCAGCCCCCATTGGCGTGCTGCTCCTTTTGGGCTGGGCTTATCAATCGATGTCTTGGATGGGGGTGGCCATGGCGATGGGCGGCTTGGTGATGTGGGCCTTGCTGCATTACACAAGGCTTGTGCACATCTTTAAAAAAGCAGCGCAGCGACCCATCGGATTTGTGGCCTCTGCCGTCATGCTTCACGTCAAACTGAAACCCAAAATGCCGCTCTTGAAAGTGATCGCTTTGACTCGAAGTTTGGGCTTGGCTGAAAAGGTAGAGCCCAAGAGCGGTTTGAGCGAGAAAGTGATTGAAATCTTTTCTTGGGCCGATGAGTCTGGAAGCTCAGTGCGCTGTGTCTTTGAAGGGGGCAGACTCAAAGAATGGACCTTGACTCGCACGAACCCAGACGATCAACAAGCACTGGCAGAATCGTAAAAACATTCGCCCTTGAGGCATGACCCAAAAGGCCTTGGTATTGGGCTTGGCGCACTCTTTGAGCGCGCAAGTTCTGAGGCGGCTCATAACGCTTTAGAATTGACACAAATGGCGTTCAACCCAAGGGTTGAGTGCTTTGGCGCCAATTGAGGCTGAATTCCAATCTAGCTTTGGCACATTGAAACCTTGGGCTTACACCAAATTATTGATTAGAGGACTTGCATGAGCACACTTCCCCCACAAACGATGGACGATCGCGATGGAAAAATTTGGATGGATGGGCAGTTGGTTGAGTGGCGCGATGCCAAGATCCATGTGCTCTCCCACACCCTTCACTACGGATGCGGCGCCTTTGAAGGGGTGAGGGCTTACAAGACACCCAAGGGAACTGCGATTTTCCGTTTGCAAGAGCACACCCAGCGACTCTTCAACAGTGCCAAAATTTTGCGCATGAACATTCCCTTCACACAAGAAGAGGTGATGCAGGCGCAGTGTCAAGTGGTTCGTGAAAACGCCCTTGAGAGTTGTTACATCCGTCCTTTGACTTGGATTGGTTCGGTCCGGTTGGGCGTCTCCCCAAAGGGCAACAAAATCCACATGATGGTCGCTGCTTGGTCATGGGGCGCGTACTTGGGAGAAGAGGGCATGGCGCGTGGCATTCGCGTCAAGACCTCAAGCTACACCCGTCACCACGTGAACATCACGATGACCCAAGCCAAAGCGGTGAGCAACTACACCAATTCCATTTTGGCCAACATGGAAGCGACCGAAGACGGTTACGACGAGGCGCTTCTCTTGGACACGAGCGGTTTTGTATCAGAGGGTGCAGGGGAGAACATTTTCGTCATCAAGGATGGTGTGATTTACACGCCTGACTTGTCTGCAGGCGCCTTGAATGGCATCACGCGCAATACCGTGTTGCACATTGCAAAAGATTTGGGCCTGGAAGTCGTTCAAAAGCGCATCACCCGAGACGAGGTCTACATCAGCGATGAGGCTTTCTTCACGGGCACTGCAGCCGAGGTCACACCAATTCGTGAGCTCGATCGCATTGCCATTGGAGGCGGCTCAAGGGGTCCGATCACTGAGAAAATTCAGACCGCCTTTTTTGACATCGTGAACGGTAAAAATCCAAAATACGCACACTGGTTGACCTTGGTTTGAAGCGGCGTTGAATGCTTTGATCCACTCTTCATTACTTTTTTGAGCGAGCACCTCCATGCAAAATGCAGTCACCGTGGTTCAGTCCTCCGACCTCAATGGCCATGGAGGGTTGTATTGTCCAAGTCCCAAGGCCAACATGAGCGTGTGGGACAACCACCCCAAAGTGTTTTTGGATGTGGCCAAAACGGGTGAGGCAAAGTGCCCTTATTGCGGCGAGGTCTACCGCTTGCAGTCGTCTGAGGCCTCTTCAAGCTCTCACGTCTAAAGCACGGTGCCCCGTTCACTGAACCTTTGGTGAGCATGTCACCCATTCGCTCGCTTTTCATCGCGCCTCAGTGGATTGGGGACGCTGTGATGACCCAGCCACTTCTCGCCGCCTTGAAGTCTCGCAACGAGATCATCACGGTTGCAGCTCTGCCTTGGGTGGCACCCGTTTATGAAATGATGCCCGAGTGCCATGAGGTCATGGTCTTGCCTTGGCCCAAGAAAGGCTTGTCGCTCAAACTGCGTTGGGCGTGGGCCAAAGCGCAACGTCATCGATTTGATCGAGCCTATTTGGGCCCCAACACCTTCAAGAGTGCATTGCTGCCCTTTTGGGCGGGGGTTCCCATGAGAGTGGGCTACAAGGGTGAGTCTCGTTCTTGGTTGCTCACACATACCCTTGAAAACCCAAAACAAGACAAGTCCATGGCCATGGTTGATTTTTACCGCGCCTTGGCCACGCCCGATGAGCAATGCGTTGAGGCTTTGGGATCGCTTGAACCTTTGGGCGTGGATTCCAACTTGCGAGTTCGTCCTCAATTGAGCATGGAAGCTGTTTTGATCAAAGAGACCTTGGCCACTTTGGGGCTTGCCGCTCGTGAACATGTGGTGGTCGCGTGCGGAGCCGAGTATGGGCCTGCCAAGAAATGGCCTCATGAGCACTTTGCAAGGCTCATTGTCAAAACGCCTTGGCCAGTGATCCTTTTGGGCTCAGACAAGGACCGCGCAGATGCAGACAAAATCGTCAAATTGACGCACGCCTTGGGTGGTCAAAACGTCATAGATTTGACGGGCAAGACGAGTTTGAAGGAGGCGTTTGCTTGGATCGCGGGCGCCAAAGGCTTGGTCTCCAACGACTCAGGCCTCATGCACGTTGGAGCTGCTTTTGGTGTTCCTCAAGTGGCACTCTTTGGCTCATCGTCGCCTGAGCACACACCGGCCTTGAACGAGCGCGCGAAAATGATTTGGTTAAAGAATGAGCGCGATTACTCACCGCCTCTCACCTGTGCGCCTTGTTTCAAACGGGAGTGCCCACTGGGGCACACGAGATGCTTGCAAGATTTGGGTGTGGAGAGAGTGCTCACCCACGTCTTGTCTTGGCAGGATTGACGACTCAGCTCTTTGGGCTCAGCTCTGCTGGCGATGGAGCAGGTGGGCTCAACTGGCCTTTGGGCAATGAGACCACAAAGATGCTTCCGCCTTCTGGTCTCGCTTGGTAGTGCACCGAGCCCGAATGTCGCTCGGCAATCGAGCGCACCAATGAGAGCCCCAGTCCAGCACCTTTGTCGTTTTCATCGTATCCCGCCAAGCGGAAAAAAGGCTCAAAGATGCGGTCTTGCTGAGCAGCAGGCACGCCTGGTCCTTTGTCGTAAACCGATATTTGAACAAAGCCGTTTTGCATGTCTTTGAGGTGAACTTCAACTCCATCCTTTTGACCGCTGTGTCGAATGGCGTTGTCCACCAAGTTTCGGATCAACCTTCGGATGAGCCTGGGCACACCCATGAGTTCGATGCTTTGAGGGTTGGAGCCAAGCTCCAAAGTGACATCGCTTCTGGAACACTCCTCGCTTGCAAGACCCGTGAGGTCGATGTTTTCAAAGGCACCAATGTTGACAGCTGGGGTGTCGAGTCGGGAGGCGAGCAAGATTTCATCGATCAATTGATCAAGCTCTCCAATGGAGGTTTTGATCTCTTGCATGAGCGTGGCTTTTTGTGCGTCTCCCATCAACTCCACACTCATGCGAATTCGGGTGAGTGGTGTTCTGAGTTCGTGAGAAGCGTTGGCCAAGAGTGTCTTGTGCGCCATCACCAGGGATTCGATTTGAGAGGCCGCATGGTTGAAGCGCTGCCCCAAAAAGGCGATCTCATCGCTGCCGTCCTCAGAGACTCGAGTCGAGAGTTGACCTTCACCCCAAGACTCAACACCTTTGGTCAAGGCCTCTAGGCGGCGGGTGAGCCGCCTGATGATGGGATAGGTGGCCAGTGCAACGGCCAAGGCGGCAAGACCCAAAGACCAAAAAAAGCCAAAGGGCAAAATACGCTGGTGGCGTTTTGGAAAGGGCAGGTGGATGTGCAAGATTTGCCCGTCTTTGAGTTGCACCAAGAATTCGGGACCAGGACCAAATTGCCCAGGCGGCATGGCTTGATCGTGTTCAGCCAAGCTTGCGTTGAGTTCCGTGTCTTTGACGGAGTCGGTTGGGTTTTGTTTTTTGGCGTTGGTGGAGGACTTGGGCAAGCCGCTCTCAATTTGAAGGGGCTTGTCGGCCGTGATCACGGCGTTTTTGCCGTTGTTGGTGATGCGCACCTTGCCTTGGCCCAGCACCACGCCTTGCTCTGAACGAATCACGACGTCTCTTGGTGGCGGCTCTTGTGTCAAACGCACCGCCCAATACGAGAGCAAACTCAAAGTCGCCAAAGCCAGCACAACGGCAAGCCAAATGCGAGCATACAAGCGGTTGATGAAGAGGCGAAAAAATGACATGGGCAAGTTCAGAAATAAAGCGATGACGCCAAGGACATTGTCCAGGAAAAACTCAAGACTGCACGAGTGGCCCTAAAAAGAGAGGGATCTGAACAGGCTCCAATGAGCGGGTGTATCAGTCTTGTTGCTTGGCAAAGACGTAGCCCACGCCTCGAACGGTCAAGATGCGTTTGGGTGACTTCAAGTCGTCCTCGATGGCGGCGCGAATTCGACCCATGTGCACATCAATGGAGCGGTCGAACGCTTCGAGCTCTCGCCCTCTCACGGCCTCCATGATTTGGTCTCGGGTGAGCACGCGTCCAGCGCGCTCGGCCAAGACCAGCAACAAATCGAATTGGTATGAGGTGAGCTCGCAAGTTTTGCCTGCCACGCTCACACTTCTGGCGTCGCGGTCAATCTCCAATCGGCCAAAGGTCAAAATCGCTTGCTTTTGTGCATGCTCTGAGGCTTGCATTGGGCTTGTTTGGCGCCGCAAAATGGCTCGGATGCGAGCGAGCAGTTCACGTGGTTCAAAGGGTTTGGAGAGGTAATCATCGGCACCCATTTCAAGACCCACGACGCGGTCCATGGGGTCCCCTTTGGCGGTCAACATCAAAATGGGCAACTTGGCATGGTGGCTGGGCATTTGGCGGATTTGTCTGCACACCTCAAGTCCATCCATGTCGGGCAGCATCAAATCGAGCACCACGAGTTGGGTTGAATCGTTGGTTTTGAGCAGGCTCATGCCCGTTTGCGCGTTCAAGGCGTGGGCCACGTTGAAACCAAATTGATGCAAGTAATCACTGACCATTTGCGCCAAGCGCAGGTCGTCTTCAATGATGAGAATGTTTTCCATCACAGTAGCATGCCTTGTTTGGGTCGCTTTGCGTTAAAGGTGAAGTAAAGAAAAGTAAACACAATTGCTGTGGCTCTTCGCAGTGGAAAACCAAAGACTGGCGGACAAAGCTCAGTGCGCTGTGACCTGTGTTTGTGTCATTGGAGCGGCCCATGCCACGAGCACCAAGACGGGCAGGCCCATCAAGGCCGTTGCAATGAAAAAGCTCGTGTAGCCAAAGTGGTCTACAAAGAGACCCGAAAACCCAGCCAGCCACTGGGGAGCGGCGATCATGAGGGAGCTCAGGAGTGCGTATTGAGAGGCCGAATATTCAATTCGAGTGAGTCCAGATAAAAACGCAATGAAGGCGGCCGAGGCGATGCCGCCCGAGAGGTTGTCCGCACAAATGACGCCCACCAAGGCCCAAACCTCATGGTCCACGGTGCTGAGCCAGGCAAAGAGCAAATTGGAGAGGGCGCTCAATGCTGCGCCCCACATCAAGACCCGGATCACGCCCCATTGTTTGGTCAAGAGGCCGCCCAAAAAGGCCCCACAAAGCGTCATCACCACACCAAAGACTTTGGAGACCATTGCGATCTCGTCTTTGGTGTAACCCATGTCACTGTAAAAGGGGTTGGCCATGACGCCCATCACGATGTCGCTGATGCGATAGGTGCTGATGAGCAACAAGATGAGCAATGCACGCCATCCAAACCGTGAGAAAAAGTCTTTGAATGGCGCAATCAAAAGCTGCTCGCATTTGATCTTCCAGGTGGCTTTGGGCTTTGCAGTTTCAGCAGCGAGTGGGGCGGACTCAGAGGGCATGGGCGTGCGCGAGAGGCAGGTTGCAACAATGCCCACACCCATGGAGGCCGCCATCAAGAGGTAAGAAATTTGCCAAGCTTGTGCGGCCTCGTGTCCACTCAGTTGGTCTTGGGCGCGTTGGGCCAGCCAAAGTGCTCCAGCGCCCGCCCAAATCATGCCCAAGCGGTAACCCGTTTGGTACATCGCAGCCAAAGCACCTTGGTCCTCAAGAGGCGCGCTCTCGATTCGAAAGGCGTCCAGCGCAATGTCTTGCGTGGCAGAGGCGAGCGTCACAAAAAGGGCTGCAGCCACCAAAGCCGAGAGATGCTCGCTTGGATCCAAAGTGGCCATGGCCATGAGTCCCAAAACCAATAGACATTGAGAGAGCAGCAACCACGCTCTGCGCTTTCCAAAGCGAGGCGTGAGACCGGGCAAATGAAGTGAGTCCACCAGCGGAGACCAAAGCCATTTGAAGGCATAGACCAGTCCCACCCAGCTTAAAAATCCGATGGTCGTTCGATCGATGCCAGATTCGCGCAAACGAAAGCCAAGGGTGCCCAGCACCAGCAAGAGGGGCAGTCCTGCAGAAAACCCAAGGGCCACCATGCGAAGGCTCTCAGCGGACAAATACCACCTTGCACTGTGCAGCCATGCCTTCAAGCGGGTGTTGGAGTCTATGGGTGAATGTGCTTGGGGCTTCAAGGGTTGTTGTGGCATTGTGAGGTTTTGTCCATTAGACTTTATCCCACCTTGGGGATTTGGGGTCGTGTGCGTATTGTCACCCATTTGATGAATGTCCTTTTGATAGTCCTTTGGGCTTTGAGGTCGGGGTGAGATGAGGAGCAAAGGAGCATGGGTGTGATTGTTAAAGAGGGGACTTGTGCGCACGTGAGCTGCACGAGCGCCGTGCGCTTTGTAAAAAGCCTCAGGCTCCTGGGCTTGGGGGTGATGCTGTGCTGCACCTTTGCGTGCTTCGCTCAAGACAGCACAAGGCCTGAGAGCGCCTCGGTGCAGAACCCTTGGTGGGCGCGATTCGTCTCCGCTGAAGACATGGAGAAGACGGCCAGCCAACAGTATGAGCAGTTGGTCCAAGAGGCCTACCAAAACCGAGCCTTGATGGGTCCCACTGCGGTGCAGGTGATCAAAGTGCGAGACATTGCAAAGACCCTCATTCAAGAAGCCAACCGCTACAACTCGAGGGCCCAACACTGGGCATGGGAGGTCAATGTGATCGATGCGAGTGCGGTCAATGCGTTTTGCATGCCGGGGGGCAAGATCGTGGTCTACACGGGGCTCATCAAGCAACTCGCTTTGAGCGATGACGAATTGGCCGTGGTCATGGGTCATGAGATGGCCCACGCACTGCTTGAGCACTCCAGGGCCAGGGTTGCCAAGACCATGGCCACGCAGGGGATTGCCAGAATCGGCGGTGTGTTGGCCTCTGGCGTTTTGGGTGTCGATCCGCGCGTGACCGATTACATGGCGCGTGAGGGTGCAGGGCTATTGAGTTTGAAGTTTTCAAGAGAAGACGAACAAGCCGCAGATGCACTGGGCTTGGAGTTGGCCGCTCGTGTGGGATTCGATCCACGAGCAGGCATCTCTTTGTGGCAAAAAATGCAAGCCCTCAGCAAAGGGGCTCCCCCGGTTTGGTTGAGCACGCACCCCAGTGACGTCAGCAGAGAGCAAAGCATTCGAGCCGAGTTGCCCCGGGTGATGCCTCTCTTTGAGAGGGCTCAACACGAGGCCAGGGTCAAAGCTTTTCAGCTCAAAGAGTGATGGATCAGGCCCTCAGCACCTGTGCCCATCAAGTCCCACCCACATAGGGGTTGCTTTTTCGCTCTCGACCAAAAGTGCTCTCGGGTCCATGACCTGGAATGAAGACCACTTCGTTGCCCATGGGCCACAACCGCTCGGTGATGCTTTGAATCAAAGTCTCGTGGTGTCCACGCGGGAAATCGGTCCTGCCAATGCTCCCCGCAAAGAGCACATCACCGACAAAGGCGCGGTTGAGCTCTTTGGAGTAAAAGACCACGTGACCGGGCGTGTGACCTGGGCAATGGCGAACCAAGAGTTCATGACCTCCCAGGTGCACAGTGTCCATGTCATGCAGCCACTGGGTGGGCGTGAAAGCGCGAGCTCCAATGAAGCCGTAGCGTGCGCCTTGTGTGCTCAACTGGTCGATCCAAAATTGATCCTCAGGGTGAGGGCCAATGACGGGCAAAGACAAGCGGGTAGAGAGCTCGTCAACACTCCCTGCGTGATCGATGTGGGCGTGGGTGACCCAAATTTGTTTCAGCTTGACATTCAACTCGCTCACCCGTTCAAGGATGATCTCCAAATCGCCACCTGGATCGATGACGGCGGCCTCATGGGTTTCATCGCACCAAAGAAGAGAGCAATTTTGCTCAAAGGCGGTGACGGGGATGGTCTCGTAGTGCAGCATCTCAAAGTGTCCTCAAGGTTGAGCTTTGTGAAAGAGGGCTCAGATGTTCCAGTTGTAATCGATGATGAGGGGCGCGTGATCGGAGAAGCGCAGGTCTTTGAAGACGCTTGCGTGTGTGGCACCATTGGCCAAGTTGGGCGTCGCAATTTGGTAATCGATTCTCCAGCCCACGTTCTTGGCGTATGCTTGTCCACGCTGACTCCACCAGGTGTAGGCCAGTTCGCTCTCTTGGGGGTGGAGGTGCCGGTAGACGTCCACCAAGCCTGCACCCTCCAGCAGTGAGCTCATCCAAGCGCGCTCCTCAGGCGTGAAGCCAGAGTTCTTCACATTGCCCTTCCAGTTCTTCAAGTCGATGTTTTGGTGGGCAATGTTGATGTCCCCCATCAAGACAAACTCACGCTCTTTGGCCAACGCGGTGATGCGTGGCAGGACGTGATCCAAGTAC
>CAIPII010000235.1 GCA_903865035.1 uncultured Burkholderiales bacterium
CGGTGTAATTTTAAGGCGCGATTTGAAATCGGCCTGACGACGATCAAAGCGCTCAACTCTTTTGGCCCACATGCGCTCGAGCTGCTCCTTGGAGTGAGGGCCCGCCCATGGGCCTTCACCCATCATGCCAGGATGCATGCGCTCCATGAGAGGAGAGGAGCTCAGATCAGGGGTATTTTGTGCTCGGGCCAAGCCCAAAAAAGCCAGCAGTGAAAGCGCCAAAAGCAAAAGCAGCATTCGGTGTGCGCTCTCGGCAACTTTCAAAATCAGTGTATTTGAGGGTTTCAAAGCGGTCTCCTGTTGTTGAGAATGTCCAAAGTTCTAATGAACATGATCGCAGTATCGGTGGAAACTTTGTATCTTGCGTAAAAAAACGGCTAAAGAAATGTAAAGACCTTAAGCAGTGTTATTTTAATCATAGAAAAATCTTTCTTTCACATTGATGACAACCCCTTTGTCGAGCAGGTTTTTTCTACTTGAAAGCCCCAATGTCCAAAGTCCTAAAAGTTCATCAAAATCCCTTCATCACACACATCAAGCCTAGACCCAGGGACCAAGACTCACATGAAGCAACAAACCCTCATCCAAAATGCCACCATCATCACCATGGATGCTCAACTCGGGGAGATGGAACACGCAGATCTTTTGATTGAAGGTGATGCGATCAAGGCGATCGGAGAGCAATTGAGCTCTCCAACGGCTAAAGTGATCGATGCCACTGGCATGATCGTGATTCCTGGACTCGTCAATGCCCACATGCACACCTGGCAAACCGCATTGCGTGGAGTCACCAGCAATTGGACCATTTTGGAGTACTTCGCCAATATGCATGCAGGGTTGGCAACAAACTTCAAACCCAGTGACATTTACATAGCAACCCTGATGGGAGCGCTAAACCAAATCAATTGTGGCACCACCACTTTGGGCGACTGGTGTCACAACAACCCTACTCCCGATCACACCAATCAAGCCATACAGGGCTTGTTGGACTCAGGCGTTCGCAGCGTGTTTTTTCACGGATCGCCCAAACCCGACCCCAAACCTGGACAAAAGCATTTCAGTGAAATTCCTCATCCAAGAAGCGAAGTGGAACGCTTGCTAAAGGATCAATTCAACAATGCCCAATCGCTGGTGAGCTTGGGTCTGGCCATCCTAGGGCCTCATTATTCGACCTATGAAGTTGCAGTTCACGATTTCGAACTGGCCAGGGAGTTCTCACTCATTGCCAGCATGCACTGCGCTGGTGCTGCAGCGAAAACACCCGATGGCTGGGAAAGACTTGCCAAGGATCAACTTTTGGGCGATAACAACAATATCGTGCACGGTAACAACTTGAGCGACGATCAGCTCCAGATGATGATCGATTTAGGGGTCACGTTTTCCCTAACTCCAGAGACAGAAATGACGCAAGGTCATGGATTTCCCATCACGGGCCGGCTCAGAAAATTGGGCAGTGCACCCTCTTTGGGCGTAGATTTGGAATCCGGCGTGTCCGGAGAAATGATCGGTGTGGCTCGCATGGCCTTGGCTATACAGAGGGGTTTGGACAACGCTCATTCCAAAGAGAGCTTGAATAAACTGCCAGACACTTCAACGATTTATTGCAAAGAGGCTCTGGAATGGATCACCATCCGTGGTGCTCAAGCGCTTAAATTGGATCACAAAGTGGGATCCTTGTCAGTGGGCAAACAAGCTGACTTGGTCATGATCGATGCAACGCAGCTCAATATGTTCCCAGTCCATCAAGCAATCAATTCGGTCATCATGCAAACCAGCCTATCCAACATCGACTCCGTCATGATTGCGGGTGAATTCAAAAAAAGACACGGAAAATTGCTTCATTCCAAACTGGAAGAAGGAAAACAAACCCTTGCTGAATCCGGACAACGTTTGCTGAGTGAGCTCAAAAGCCACCCAACTCACGCTTGAATGAAAAATCAGGGAAAACCCACATTACAAAGCCACATCCTCACGCACCAAGATGGGGATACAAGCAAATAGCACCTGTCACGCTTCTTGCTTATCAATGTTGGAACAAAAAAGAATGGAGACTGGGAATGACAAATGAGGGGCTCAGGCCTGTGGTCGCAAGCGAGATCGAAGTTCGGTATGCCATACAACCCATGGGGCGTGACCGGGAATTGGTTCGATTGCTTGACATTGAGCTGATGAGTTTGATTGAGTATCTGACTCAAAAACTCAAGCCAGAGCCTTTGCAGTTCAACCATCAACTGCTGCGCTTTGGCAGCGAATACGTTCTTCGCATCAAAATCCAAAAACACGCAACACTTCAAGTCTTTGATGTATACCTCAATGTCAGCGAAGTCGCATTCATGGTGCGACATGAGGGACGCAACTACTCGGTGATCACAGCCAAGAGCATCTGCCAAATCATCGCTCAGCTTTGCACTGGCATGAACATTGACGATTCATCAGCTCAGAACTCAAGTTCTGCTCCCGCAAGCTCCTCCAACGGCTCTTTGCCTCCGCAAAGCAGCACACCCAGCAGCATCACTGCTCATTGAGTGCGCCGATGCGTGCACTTGCTTGAAAAACAATTACCGATCTCTTGTCATTGCCAGCACACGCCTCCTTGCTTCAATCATTGCAAGCAACTCTGGCGTATCCATGACTATACCTATATTCAAGCCTCAACGATTGATTTAAGCTACAGGCAAGCTTGAGGTTTTGCATGAGCCTTCGCCATGCACCCCAATCAACCGACCCATATGGCAAGACTACATGAGCATTGAACTTGTATTGACAGGTGATGTCAATTTAATGAACCTCACCGATCCCAACATTCCATTTAGGCTGGTCTCAGAGACACTGAATAAGGCAGATTTGGTGTTCAGCAATTTGGAATGTTGTTTGTTCACTCCCCCAAAGAACCACTCTGTTGACAATGAGGGGTTTTATGCTGACCCAGTTGTGGCAGGAGGAGCCCTGGCGTTGGCCAACATCAAAGGCGTCGGACTTGCCAACAACGTCAACTACGGTGAGAAGGCCATCATGGGCTCGATTGCTGCCTTGGATGAGTTGGGACTGGGTCACACGGGTGCAGGAGAAAATCTTGCCCAAGCGACAAAACCATGGATTGCCAACATCAATGGCAAAAAAATTGGGTTCGTCTCCAGAACCTCGGTTTACTGGAACACCCATCACGAAGCGCGTGAGAGTTCAACCGGGGTGGCCGTGATCAGAGGTCATACGGCCTATCAAGTCCCCGCTCACAAGGTACAAGCTGATATTCCGCCCATGAACCGACCTGGTATCCCACCTGTGATCGTGACTTGGGCTGACGCCAAGTACATAGAGGCCTTCAAAGCCCAGATCAAAGCATTGAAGAGTGAGTGTGATTGGGTGGTCGCTTCTTGCCACTGGGGACTGTGGACTGATGTTTTGGAGTACATGACAGAAATTGCACACGCAGCAATTGATGCGGGTGCAGATATTGTCTTTGGTCACGGACCCCACGAATCACTGCCGATCGAGTTCTACGAGAGTAAACCCATTTTCTATGGATTGGGCAGCTTTTCCTTTCACACGGGTCACAATGGCAGAAAACATGGAGATTGGGTTGGCATCATGCCTACCTTTTCTCTGGGAGAAGAAAAAATTGAAAAAATTGAATTCAAATTGGTTCGCCACAACGACCACAACGAAACCTATTTCCCCGATTTAAGTCATGAGCACGAAACACTTGCTCGATTGACCATGCAAAGTTCACGATTGGGGGTGGTCTTGAACATCAAGGGGACATGCGTCGAAATCAATCAGTCAAACTGAAATTCAAAAAAACCGAACAACAAGCTTTGCACACACCCTTGATCGATGTGAGCTTAAATGATTACTCATTTGTGAAGCACTTATTCAACGCATGAAAACCGAAAAACGCCAACCCCTTGAAGTACATATTCGTCCCTTGAATGTATCGTGGACACTCAAGGCGACAGCATTGACCATCATTTTGAACGCAATGTCCTTTCAAGCGACATTTGCACAGGGGCTGACAGACTCCACCACATCGCCACAAGCCATGGCAAACACGAGTTACCCCTCCAAAGCCATTCACCTGGTGGTCCCCTTTCCTGCCGGAGGCGGCAATGATTTCATCGCGCGCTTTTTGGCTCAACGTTTGCAAGCGTCCCTCAAGCAAGCTGTGATCGTTGACAACAAAGCGGGTGCAGGTGGACTAATGGGCAATGAATTTGTGGTTCAATCAGCGCCAGATGGCTACACACTTCTCTTGGCCTCAGCCTCTTACACAGTCAATGCCGCACTTTATCCCCTCAAGTACGATCCACTACAAGACGTGAGTGCAGTCGCACAACTCTCGCAAGGAGCGTTTGTTTTGGTTGCAAACCCAAAGTTGAGTGCCAAAAACATTGCTGAACTGATTGCATTGGCCAAAGCTCGGCCAAAGGAGCTCAATATCGCGTCCTCTGGCGAGGGCAGTATTTTGCACTTGAGTGCTGAGTTACTGATGAATAAAGCTGCAATTGAGCTCACGCACATTCCCTACAAAGGTGGCGCGCAAGCATTAAGCGACACGATTGCGGGTCAAACTCAGCTTTTCTTTTCCACACCCTCTGTGGCTTTACCTTTCATTAAAACGGGCAAGCTCAGAGCCCTTGGCGTGAGCACCAACAAGCGTACCGCAGTGCTGCCTGAGGTCCCCACACTCAATGAAGCAGGAGTTCCGGGCTACGAAGTCAATGTCTGGCACGGCATATTGGCACCCAAGGGATTGCCATCAAACATCACCAATAAACTCAATGCTGAAATCAATACTGCGATGAACTCCAAGGAAGCACAGGAGCTTTTGGAAAAAGATGGGGTCTATCCGATGAGTGGTAGCCCCGAGCAGTTTCAAAGTCTATTGAGGCGAGAAATCATCTCATGGAAAGACGTGGTTAAAAAAGCCAACATTCAGATCAATCAATGAATGAATCTTGGTCGTTATCTTTGCTGAATTCAACCAAAACGCCAATGAAAAACAACACAACATCCAGATCAACACAAAAGCGACCACTCAACTTTGCTCTTTGCATTGCACTCTTGCTCACGTTCAGTGTTTCATTTGCTCAAGACATCAAAGCCCCCTCTCTTGCACAAGGCTACCCCAATAAGCCCATCCGCTTGGTGGTTCCTTTCATAGCAGGCTCATTGGTCGATGTCATGGGACGTGCAATGGCAGAGGAGATGCAAAACACTTGGAAGCAAAGTGTGGTGATAGACAATAAAGCTGGCGCCAGCACGCTTTTGGCAGCCAAAATGGTCGCCACATCACCGCCAGATGGTTACACACTATTCTTGCCCACCGTGACCACCTTCAGCATGGCCCCACAGTTGAACCCCAAAGCTGGCATTGATCCCAGCAAAGAGCTCACACCGATTGCACGACTTGCCATCACCAATTTATTTCTCACCACTCACCCTTCTCTCGGCACGAAGAACAGGAAGATTGGATCGAGCTCATGAGAAAGAACCCAGGCAAATTCAGCTACAGCTCATCGGGAAACGGTTCACCCCAGCACATCTTCATGGAGACATTGAAAAAACAACTCAACTTGGATATCGTTCACATTCCCTACAAAGGCAGCAACAGTGGCATGCTTGATCTTTTGTCAGGGAAAGTCGACATGGCATTCATTGACGGAACGTTGATCGCACCGAACATCAAAACTGGAGCGCTGGTGGTTTTGGGTTCCTCAATGAGCAAGCGCTCAACACTATTGCCCAACGTGCCACCCATCTCTGACACTGTCCCAGGATTTGATTGGTCTGGTTGGATTGGTTTTGCTGGACCTCCCAATATGCCTCAACCGATCGTGGAGAAAATCGCTGACTTCATCAAACACTACCAAGCCACACCTGCTTTTGCAAGCGTTTTGGAAAAAGCGGGCATCGAACCAGCAGAGCCCATTTCTGCGAATGACATGGCCGATTTCATCACTAAAGAAAACAAGCGATGGGCTCCTGCCATCAAAATCTCTGGCGCCACCATTGACTAAGCACATTCGAGACCTGAACATTGACGCTCAATCCATTTTAAATTTAGAGGAATAAAACAGATCATGCAAGAAGGAATTCGAAGGATCATCACTGGACACGATCAATCAGGCAAAGCCATCATTGAGATGGACAGCTTGGCGCCCAATCGGAAAGTTCGACCCGGAACAGGCTTGGTGAGCACACTCATGTGGGCAACAGATGAGACCCCAGCAAGGATGGATCTTAGGCAAGACCGTGCGGATCGCACGATGGGCGTGCCCCCACCTAAAAATGGATCAGTATTGCGAGTGGTGGATTTCCCTCCAGTCACCCCTGAGAGTGAAAGCATCAGCCAAGCTGATATTTTGAAAGAAATGGGCGTCAAAGAAAACGCACACTCGTCTCAACCCGCCAGGCATGCCTTCATGCACCGAACACCCAGCATTGACTATGTGATTGTCATGTCTGGAGAGATTGACATGTTGCTCGATGACTCAGAGGTCCACCTGAAAGCGGGCGACATCATGATTCAACAAGGTACCAATCACGCTTGGGTCAACCGCGGAAGTGAAATCTGTCGTATCGCTTTTGTTTTGATCGACGGCGTTGATCCTTTGCAAAATCCTTGAATACGCCACAAAGAAGAGCCCATCTTGGCAAGAACTTCCTCAAAGAGCACATATGAAATTTGGTATTTTTGATCATCTGGATAAAAGTGGCGTTGAGCTTCACCAGCATTTTGAAAACAGACTGAAACTCGCTGAAATCTATGACCGCGCTGGCTTTCACGCGTACCACATCGCAGAGCATCACGGCACACCACTGGGCATGGCAAGCTCTCCAAGCGTGTTCTTAGCAGCGGTGGCTCAGCGCACCCACAAACTGCGCTTCGGCCCTTTGGTCTACACCCTGAGCTTGGCCCATCCTATACGCATCATTGAGGAAGTCTGCATGCTCGATCAAATGAGTGGTGGCCGCTTGGAGCTTGGCATCGGACGCGGAAGCTCGCCTTACGAAATGGCCTTCTTCGGCGTGAACGCACAGAACTCAACCGATCTCTACATCGAGTCCTACGATGTGGTCATGATGGGCTTAAGGGGAAAAAAGATCAACTATGAGGGCAAACACTTTCAATTTAACGATGTGCCCATAGAGCTTGAATGCGTGCAAAAGCCGACTCCTCCGATTTGGTACGGCATGTCACGAGCAGATGCAGTGCCTTGGGCAGCTCAAAACGCGGTGAACATCGTCTGCCAAGGACCAGCTGCGCCGGTCAAAGCGATCACCGATCGATACCGGGAAGTTTGGAGCGAGCACCACCATGAAGGTGCAGACAAACTCCCACTGATGGGGTTGGGACGACACATTGTTGTGGCTCAAAGTGATGAGCAAGCCACTCGCATCGCCAAGCGAGGATTTGATGCTTGGTATTCAAATTTTCAATATCTTTGGCGAGCCAACAATCATCCACTGAAGGGCTACTCAATCCCTGAAAATTTTGACGAAGCACGCGCACAAGGTATTGTGCTGGCCGGAACCGCTTCACAAGTGGGAGAATTGCTTGAACAAGAGATCGAAAAGTCAGGATCAAACTACATACTGACTCGATTTGCGTTTGGTAATTTAAGTTTTGAAGAATCCAAGGATTCGCTAGAAAGATTTGAATCCGATGTGATGCCCATTTTTACAAAAACGCATGCACTGGCTTGAATCACAACACGGCGTTGACTCAAACTACTCAAATTTAGAGTCGCGTTTATCCAAACGAGCTCTCATGCCCTCGGTTTTATCGTGGGTATCAAAGAGCAGTTGAAAGGATTTTCTCTCGAACTCCAAACCCTGATTAAGAGGCATGTTCATGCTTTGCAAAATCGATTGTTTGATTGAGCGCAAGGCCATCTGTGGACCTCGGGCAATCAGCGCGGCCCACTCTAGGGCTTTAACCTCCACCAATTCATCGGCAACCACTTCGCTCAGCAAACCCATATTGAAAGCCTCTTGAGCGGTGCACAACTCACCAGTCAGCATCATTTTCATGGCTTTGAATTTACCAACAGCCCTGGTCAAACGCTGTGTCGCGCCTCCTCCTGGCATGATGCCGACCAAGACTTCGGGTTGCCCTAATTTCGCTTTTTCCGACGCAATGATGATGTCAGCAGTCATGGCGAGCTCCAAACCACCACCCAAAGCGTAGCCTCTAATGGCTGAAATGACCGGCTTGGAGCACTCGCTGATCGAATTCCACAAACGCCCCATCTGGCGACTCACAATCTCAGTGGGTGTTGCATCTACGTATTCATTGAGATCTGCGCCTGCACAAAAAGCCTTCGGCCCACCAGCCAAAACGATCACGCGAACACTTGAGTCCTTTTCGAATTCATCAAAGTACTTGGCCAGTGATTGACGCAACTCTAGGTTGAGAGCATTCAAAACTTCAGGACGGTTCAATCGAATCACCACCACACCGTTGCTGGGATGTTCAATCAATAAAGTGGGTTCTGACATGGGGTAATGCCTCTTTTTTGTGATGAGTTGCAGTAGATTAACTCAAAATATCCAAGTTGTACAAAAGTTTTCTAGCGATTGATGAATGACACAATTGGTCACAAGGTTTGACCAAAAACTGGCGATCTTTTCTCGAAAAAAGCGGCCAAAGCTTCCTTGTGATCGGCCGTTTGATGCGCCAAGCCTTGGAGCTCACCCGCGCGCTTGAGTGCTTCAGGCAGCGAACAGGTTCTTGATTGTTGAAGCAATTCCTTGGTCCAACGCAAAACCTGAGGAGGATTTTTAGCGATCTTAGCAGCCAGGCCTAATGCTTCATTCAATAGTTCTTGCGAGGACACCACTTTTGAGACCAACCCAATTTGCAAGGCCTCTTGCGCGCTAACATTCTCACCGGTGAAGGCCATCTCTGCGGCTCTCGCATAGCCAACCACGCGTGGTAAGAACCAACAACCGCCATCACCGGGAATGATGCCAACTTTCACAAAACTTTCTGCAAAGACTGCGCTTTCGCTTGCAATGCGAATGTCACACATACAAGCTAAATCATTGCCCGCACCGATGGCTGGCCCGTTTACCGCAGCAATGATTGGCAGTCTTAAGTTCTGAAAGGCCATGGGTATGCGTTGAATGCCTTCCCAGTAATTTTTGGCGATTTCCTCAGGACCACCTTTGAACATGCCCTCTTTGTCTCTCATCTGAGCGACATTGCCGCCTGAGCAAAAAGCGCTTCCCATACCCGTCAAAACCACCGCTCGAATCGACAGATCTTCATTCAGAGCCGAGAAAATCCGCTCAAATGCACTGAACATCTCCTCCCCACTGAGGGCGTTGCGAGTTTGCGGCCGGTTTAGGATCAACAACACAACGGCCCCCTTTTTTTCAACCAAAATGGGAGCATCGTTATCGGTTTGAAGTGCGTTTTGATCTGTCATGTGGGTCCTTGTGTTGTTTTGAATTGGATCAATCTCAAAGCCCAAGCACTCGTTCAGCGTTGCCGTGCATGATCTTCTCCATCACCTCATCTTTGTAACCCAACTCAGCCCACTCTTTGAAAATGCGCTCATAAGGCAAACTTGGATAATCGCTACCGAACATGATTTTGTCTTGCAAGCGACCACGAATGTCCACTTTTAAATTTCCTGGGAAGTGCTTAGGAGCCCAACCAGACATTTCCCAATAGACGTTTCCTTTGTGCAGGGCAACTGCAGTCGTCTCCTCTACCCAAGGCCAACCTGGATGCGCCATGATGATTTTTAAATTTGGAAAATCAGCCGCCAAGTCATCAATATGGGATGGATGTGCATGGCGAATCCTTGCACCATTGCCGCCGGGCATTCCTGCCCCCATGCCAGTTGTACCCACATCAATCATGACAGCTGCACCCAGCTCATTGATCACCTCAAACAAGTCGTAATGACGCCTGTCGTTTACAGCAAAGTGCTGCATGATTGGGTGAAAATGAAAGCCAACGAAACCCAGCTCTGTCACCGCTTTTTTTGCTTGCCGAATGGCAATCTCTCCTTTAGCAGGTTCCACCGCACCCCAGCACTGGACAATGCGCTGGGGGTGACGCTTCCACATTCCGTGAATGTACTCGTTGGTGCAAGGTGGTGTGGCAACAGTGGTCTCAAGGTCTAGAGCCACCAAACAGGCATCTACTCCAGCGCTGGTGAATTCAGCAATGACATCATCCTCAGACTTTCCAACCCATTCGCGCTTCCAGTAACGCGCAAGTTCAGCGGGGTAAGGACCTTGTGAGTCGATCCAAGTTTGAGTTCCGGGGTAGCAATGTAGGTCAATGATTCGCATGTTTGAATAGATGTAATGAGTTTTAAAAATTTGCAAATGGTGAGGGATTAAACCACAGCGCCTTCTGCTTTGAGCTTTTCGGTGATCAACTCTCCAAGAGCTTTTTTGGATACCTTTCCAAAGGTTGAGACCGGGAAATCAGGCAAGACCTCTAGTCTTTCGGGCAATTTGAATTTTGCAATTTCTTTGGTCAAAAGGAAATCCACCAACTCTTTCAAAACCAATGTTTGATTTTTTTTCAAAATCACAAAAGCACACATTTTTTCTCCCATATTTGGATCTGGCATGGGCACGCAAGCAACGTTTTGAACGCTGGGGTGCATCAATATCAAATTTTCCACTTCCTCAGCACTGATTTTTTCACCGCCACGGTTGATCAAATCTTTTTTTCGACCCTCAACAACATAGTTACCCGATGGGTGCATGCGCATGAGATCGCCTGATCTGTAAAAACCGTCGGTGGTAAACTGACGTGCGTTGTATTCAGGTACCCCGTAGTAGCCTCTTAGCGTATAGGGTCCTCTGACTGTGAGCTCTCCAACCTCACCCATGGGCACTTCTCTGTCTTCTTCGTCCAAGAGTTTGACCTCATCATCTGGACAAACAGGACGACCGCAGGTCTCCATCTTCACATCGTCTGGGTCGCTGGAGCGCACAAACATCAATGTGCCCTCAGACATGCCAAAATTTTCCTGAACAAAGACACCTGGGATCAAGGCCTTGGTCTTGAGTCTGACCTCGGGTTGCATGCGCTGGCCACCACTTTGAATGAATTTCAAAGAGGACAAATCAAACTCATGGGCGCTGGGATCGTTGATCAAACGGATGAGCAAGGCTGGAACAACCTTCAAATGCGTGACTTTGTGCTTTTGAATCAACGCAAACATCTCCGCTGGTCTTGTATTGTGATGCACCACCACTTTGGCACCATTGAACATGAAGCCTTGAATTCCTGGGCAAGCCAAAGGCAAATTATGCGCAATGGGCAACACGAGCAAGAGCACTGAATCTGAATTGATCTCACACACTTGAGCTGCAACTTTGGAGTTGTAAGCGTAGTCGTTATTGGTGCGAGGAATCAACTTGGGTATTCCAGTGGTGCCCCCAGAGAGTTGAAAAATACAAGGGTCAAGGGGATCAATGTGGATATCGTCAAGTACCTTGGGATCCAAAGTGGCGGGTGTGTCGATCAATTCTCGAAGCGAATGCTCCCCTTTTTTCGCATTCCCTAAGACGATCTTATAAGCAAGCGATCCATTTTGCTCTTGAACACGATCGATGATGGGAGAAAATTCAAAGTCACCTGATTTATCTGGATACACACAAGCCGTGGCTCCTGAGAGCTGAACAAACTGATTGATCTCAGCAAAACGATGCGTCACCAAGGCTGCAATGGGAATTGCTCCAATTTTTTGCAAAGCAAAATACAAAAGTACAAACTCATGACAATTGGGCAATGTGGGAACCACTCGGTCCAGTGGCTTCAATCCTATGGCAAGCAAATTGAGCGCCAAATTGGTGGTGACTGTATCCATGTCACGATAGGTGAAGGTTTGATCTCCATCCACCAATGCCACACGTTGATCAAAGGATTGATATACGTGCGAGAACTCGTCTCTGAGGGACTGATCTCTCCAGTACCCTTTCTCGCGATAAAGTTTTACAAAAGACTCTGGAAATGGCACAAAACCTGGCAACATGATTGCTCTCCTTGATTTCTAATTTGAAGTGAATGGCTTAGGTGGAACTCGTGAAACCACCATCGATGACAATCACCTCTCCAGTGACAAAACGATTGGATTCCACCAAACTCATCATGGTCTGGGCCACATCATCGGCTGTTACGCACCTTCTGAGGGGTGTTTGCTTGGCGCGCTTGCCCATTAAATCATCGTACTTATCCCCTAACATGCGCTCCATCCACTCCCCCTCCATCCATCCAGGCGCCACCGCATTGACCCTGATGTCGGGACCTAAGTTCCAAGCCAAGGTCTTGGTCAAGTTGACCACTGCAGCTTTGCTCGCAGCATAGGGCAGTGGCTGGGGACCGGGACGCAAGCCCACAATGCTTGCGGTGTTGACCACACAAGGATTGGTACCCTTTTTCAATAGCGGAACACTCGCTCTGACCACTTGAAACATGCCTTTGACATTGACCGCAAATGTTCGGTCCCACTCGTCCATGTCCAAGCTCTCCAAGTCTTTGACCTTCCACTTGGCTGTGGTTCCTGCATTGCTGATGAGCACATCCAAATGACCAAAACCCTCCTCAACTTGCTTGAGCATGGAGCGAACGCTCGCATCAACGCTCACATCACATTGGATCAACAAGGTTTTTGCACCCAACGCTTGAGCCTGAGCGGCAGTCTCTTGTGCAGCCTTGGCTGAAGAAGCGTAATTGATGGCCACATCAAACCCCGCCCCTGCAAGCGCCAAGACGGCACTTTTGCCAATTCCAGTTGCTCCACCCGTTACCAACGCTTTTCTTCTTTCGCTCATGACTCAATCTCCCTATTAGTCAGCCATCCATTAAAAATTCAAATTGCCAGGTAAAAGACTGCAACAACCTCCTCCTTCGCAATTCATCAAATCGAAATGTACAGATTTAAAAAGATACTCAAAAGATGGCAAAATATACAAAGTGATACCAAAAAATGATCAATAAACAGATCTTCATTCCCTTAGTTATTTGACTAAATAAAATCTAAAAATCATCAAATTAAACTAAAAATAATCAAAATAGATCAAAATCATGAAACTTAACCAATTGCGGGATATGCTGGCCATTGTCGAGCGTGGAAGTTTGAGGGCAGCGGCAAGACATCTCGACTTGGCTCAACCGGCTCTTACACGAAGCATCAGGTCGCTGGAGAAGGACTTGGGGACGACTCTATTTGAAAGAGAGGCCAAAGGCATGGTTCTCACCGCCTCTGGGCAATTGTTTTATCAACGAGCGAAACAAGTTTTGAACGACCTCCGGAGGGCCAAGGAGGAAATCGAGCAGACTCAAGGCGCACTCAGCGGCACAGTCGTCATGGGTCTATCCATCATGCCCCACCTAGGACTGCTACCCAAGGCACTTCCAAAATTCAGGGATCGCTTCTCACAAGTCAAAATCAAAGTCATTGAAGGCCTGTACCCAGCAATCGAGTCAGGCCTGAGAGAAGGTCAGATTGATTTCTACCTTGGGGCATCCCCCGAAGAGGGCGTGGCTCCAGGTCTACGCAGCGAGGTACTTTTTAAAAACACTCGTAGCGTGATTGCAAGAAAAGGGCATCCGTTGATTCACGCCAAACATTTGTCTGAGCTCAGCCTGGCTGAATGGGCCACCACATCGGTGAGTCTGAACGCAGAAAATGATTTGTTGGAACTTTTTAACAAATACAAATTGCCTCAACCCAAAGTGATGTTTCAAGCGTCATCAGCGTTGAGCGTGATGATTGCATTGACACACAGCGATCTCATCGCACTGCTGCCCGTTCAGTGGAATGATTTTCACTTGACCAAGAACGCGCTGGAAGTGATAGAACTAGAAGAGGTGCTACCTGCGCCAGACATCGTTTTGGTCACGCGAATTGGACTGCCGCTCACACCGGGTGCTGAATATTTCTGTGATTTACTCAGACGTGAACTAAGCTCGAGCATTTAAATTAGCTTTTTCACCTACTGCTAAACTAGCGCTCCCGCTGCCCAGGCATGGCTTAGAGCTCAACATTCGTCATCGGGCTTAACGTCATCCACCTCCACTTCTTGAGCTACCTCGCATTACTCAAACGGCTTACTGCATGAACATCAAAGACACAGATCCAAAAGAGCAAAGACGCCTGAACATCTTGCTTTGGCTCGTGGCTTGCGGATTTTTCATGCAAACCCTTGACGGCACCATTGTCAACACTGCACTCCCCTCCATGGCGCTTTCACTTCACGAAAGTCCCCTCAAGATGCAATCGGTGGTGGTGATTTATTCCATGGCCATGGCCATGCTGATTCCTGCCTCGGGCTGGATCAGTGACAGATTTGGAATTCGCCGTGTTTACCTTTGTGCAATTTTCTTCTTTGTTGCGGGATCGGCGCTGTGCGCAGCATCATCTAGCCTGACCGATGTCCTACTGGCCAGGGCATTGCAAGGCTTTGGAGGTGCAATGCTATTGCCCGTGGGTAGGCTCAGCATCTTGCGATCATTTCCAAGGCATCAATTCCTACAAGCCATGAGCTTCATTGCGGTACCAGGCATGATTGGCCCGTTGATCGGCCCAGCTTTGGGTGGGTGGTTGGTGGAAAACGCTTCTTGGCAGTGGATTTTTTTGATCAATCTCCCTGTGGGCACCATTGGTTTCATTGCAAGCGCGGTTTTCATGAAAGACGAGCTCACCCCATCTTTGAGTAATTTTGATTGGCTTGGATATGGGCTATTGGCGGTGACCATGGACGCGTTGTGCTTGGCCATTGATGGCAGCTCTAGCCTTGGCCTTGAACCAACCTCCATTTGGGGACTGAGTCTGCTGGGGTTTTTAAGCCTGAGTGCTTATGTGTATCACGCTTTCAAAAATGCATCCCCCTTGTTCTCGGCAACCCTATTCAAAACATCATCCTTGAGTGTTGGCTTACTTGGCAACTTATTCTCCCGACTGGGAGGCGCGAGTTTGCCCTTTTTAGTGCCTCTCATGCTGCAAATCAGCATGGACTTCTCCCCTCTTGAGGCTGGACTCATGATGCTGCCTGCTGCACTCACAGGCATGCTCATGAAACCGCTCACCACATCCATCATCTCTAGACTAGGTTACAAAAAAGTTCTTCTCATCAACACCATCTTGGTCTCACTCAGCATGTTCGTGTTCATTTGGGCAACACCCTTTTTGCCAACCTGGATCATCGTCTTGGCACTTGCGGCTTTCGGCGGTTTGAATTCACTTCAATTCACGGCCATGAACACCCTCACTTTGATCGACCTCAAAAATGACCAAGCCAGCTCAGGAAATGCCTTGTTGGCCATGGTGCAAATGCTGGCGATGGGTTTGGGTGTCGCAGTAGCAGGAAAACTTTTGAATACTTTTGTTCATTTCAGCCCTGCTGATACCCTACTGGCGTTTCACTGGACCTTCGCAGTCATGGGAGTCATCACTCTTGCCTCAACACTCATTTACACGCAACTCAAAAGAAATCACGACACTTGAGAAGACCCATATCGGATAACATTTCCATCTCCAATACCAATTTAAATTTCGCACTTCAAGAAAAAGGGTCTGAGACAGTGGCTGTCGTCAGACCCTTCAGCGTCAAGATCAAAGGTCTTAATTTGGCGCGTATTTTCCAGTCAACTGAGTCGCTATGACTGGCAGCCCCATTTGCTCTCTCTCAAGCCTAGTCTCCCTGACCCAAGTCCGCTTTAGATCGTCACGAACATTGATGGCCAAGCGCCCACATCCTTCAACCTCCAACTCTACTTTATCGCCATCTTGAAAGGCGTTGAGCCCACGGTGGTTGGTGCCAGTGGCCAAAATGTCACCGGGCACCAAATCATGAATTGCGCTCACCCACTCAATACAACGGGGAATCTTATGAGCCATGTCATTGGTATTGAAGTTCTGCTTCAAAATGCCATTGACCCACAATTGAACTTTGAGTTCTTGAGGATCTTTGATTTCATCGGCTGTCACAATATAGGGACCTATGGGTGCAAAGGTAGCCCTAGACTTCATTTGATAAAAAACGTTGGTGTCGGGCTTTACACCCCTAGCAGAACCATCGATGAAATTCACATAACCAAACACGTGATTCATTGCATTTGCAGCACTCACATTGGAGGCGTGTTTGCCAATGACCAAAGCCAACTCAGCCTCGCCTTCGAACACAGTTGCAGCCATATCGGGCAAAACCATGGTCTCGCCAGGCCCAATCACACAAGTCGAAGACTTGTGAAAGGCGTTGATGGCCGCTGGCTCTTTCTTAGTACCGTCCTCCATGTAGTTGACAGCCATGCAGTCTATGTTGGTGGGCTTGGGCAATGGCGCACGAATGTGCAATCCAGCATATGGAATTCCATTATTTTTGGCAACATGCTCATCAATGCGAGAGCGAAAATCTTCAAAATGCTCGATCAACGAATTGATCAAGTCACCGGGTCCAACGTGAGGAATACCCTGAACAACTTGGGTGACATCAACCACTTGGTCGCCCTTTAAGATACCCAGCCGATAATCATTGAAATAAAGAATCTTCACATTTTTCCTTTGAAACAAAAAAACGTCAATCGTAACGATTGACCAGTAACTCTAAAAGTAAGCGTTGACGCAAAAACCAATTGATCGTAGCCTCTTTTTGATCTGTCGGCTAGCGGGAAATCCATGAAATAAGATGATGCAAAAGGTGCAAGTCAGCCACAATCCATGTCAATGAACCGAACCAATCACTGACACTAGGGCATATGCTAATCAAGAATTGGAGCAGAGGCTTCCATAATTGAGCCTTTACGACTTGAAAAGCTCGAGAATGATATTCGTCTTACAAGCAACCAACTCCACAAAAGAACATACTCAAACATCTTTTTGGCCCCACTTCAAGGGGTCGCTTTGTGCAATGGTAATGACCATCGGTGTGACCAGTTGCTTGAGCCAATCGGTTAATGCTCAATCCGATTACCCCAACCGTCCCATTCGATTCGTGGTGAGCTTTGCTCCGGGAAGCAGCACGGATATTGTGACTCGCTTGCTCGCGCAGAAATTAACGGAACGTCTGGGTCAACCCATCGTGATTGACATCAAAGCGGGTGCAGGTGGACTGATCGGTAATGACTTTGTTGCCAAGTCACCTCCTGATGGATACAACATGGTTTTGCTCACTGGTGGACATCCATCTTCAGTCGCAATGGTGAAAAAACTGCCCTACGATCCTGTCAAAGATTTTGGCATGGTGAGCACCATCGTGACCTACCCAATGGTGGTCTCTGTGGCCAAGGACTCACCCATCAAATCTATACCTGATCTGATTGCACTTGCCAAAAGCCATCCCAATCAAGTGAGCTTCTCTTCGAGCGGCGTTGGCTCACTTCACCATTTGCTGGGTGAGTGGATCAACATCGAAGCTGGCATTGACATGCTCCACATCCCGTTCAAAGGATCATCGCAATCCATCACCGAACTATTAGGCGGAAGAGTCGATGTCATGGTGGACACGGCTACTTTTACATTTGGCCAGATCAAAGGCGGAAAGCTTCGTGCACTTGCGGTGTCTTCAGAGAATCGCTCACCCTTTTTCCCTGACGTACCCACTGTGAAAGAGACATTACCTGCCATAGAGTTCAGCTCTTGGCTAGGCGTAGTGGTCGCACCAGGTACACCTAGACCCATTGTGGACAAACTCAACAAGGAATTGCGGGCCATTGTTGCAACGGAGGAGATCAAGCAAAAGTTTTCAGAATTCGGCGGCATCCCACTTGCGTCTTCTCCTGAGGAGATGAGAGACAGAATTGAGAGAGAAATTGATCGCTGGAAAAGAGTGGTTGAGATCAAACACATTGAAAAACAATGAAGCCATTGGAACACTCAAAATCATCGAATATGCAAAAACCCCCTAACGCTCAACTCACTCACATGGGTATCCATTGCAAAAATTTAGATGCAATGATCGATTTCTACACCAATACCCTAGGGCTCGTACTCACTGACCGAGGAGAATATTACATGGGAGGTGAGATCGCCTTTCTTTCGCGCTCACCAAACGAACACCATCAAATGGTCCTTGCATCTGGTCGATTGGAATCAACGGAGCCCTCACCGATCAATCAAATTTCATTTCGTGTAGATGGACTTGAAGATCTGATCACTTACCACAAGCAACTATTGACGAAGAACATACCCATCCAAAGAACCATCACACATGGAAACGCTTGGAGCATTTACTTCTTTGATCCTGAACAAAACAGAATCGAACTCTACACACCCTCCCCCTGGTATGTTGAACAGCCATTTGGCATTCCAATCGATCTGACAGAAACCATCGAAAACATTCTCAAAGTGACGCAAGACTTCATCAAGGACAACCCCAGTTTGACTTCACAAAGTGAATGGTCACAGGGATTGAAAGCAAAGATATTCAATTGACTCAAAGCAGGCATCTCCAATGAAACTCATGACCACCATTACGCGTATTCGCCTTTATCCTTTTTTAGCCATGCTGTCACTGGGACTGACACTCTCTTTACCCTCTAGAGCTCAAGAGTTTCCAAGTAAACCTATCAAAATTGTGGTTGGGCAAGGTGCCGGTGGTGGAATAGACACATTGACTCGTGTGGTTGCGCAAAAATTATCAGATCACATGGGGCAACCTGTGGTGATTGAAAACAAAGTGGGTGCTGGTGGAATCATCGGGACAGAATTTGTAGCCAAGTCGCCTTCAGACGGCTACACCCTTCTCATGGCGCCAAGCGGAAATATGGTTTTCACACCCATTCTCATGCCTAAACTGCGTTACAACCCCATCAAAGACTTCACACCAGTCTCATTGGTGGCAACCTTCCCACTTGTTTTATTGGTCAATTCAAAACTGCCCATCTATAACGTCTCAGATTTGATCAACTACATGAAAGCAAATCCGAGCAAGTCAAATTACGGTGGGTCTGGCCCAGCTTTTCAATTCTCCAGTGAACTCTTCAAACTCAAGACAAACACCCCAGCAGAATTCATACAATACAAAAGCACCAGCGAATCAATCACCGCTTTGATGGCGGGTGATTTACTGTTTTGCATGGCTGATACTGGACCCGCCATCCCCGCCATCACTTCTGCACAAGTCAGGGCGCTTGCAGTCACATCACCCAACCGAATTTCTTCACTACCCAACGTACCCACAATGTCTGAGGTAGGACTGCCGCAAGTTGAATTTAAATTGTGGTCTGGTTTGTTTGCTCCTATTGGCACCCCAGTTGCAGTGATCAAAAAACTTGAGGCAGAAGTCGCGAGGGTTACGAAAATGCCCGAGGTGATCGCTTTGCTGAACAACAATAACGTTCAAGCCGCTTCAAGCACATCTGAAGAGTTAGGTCACTTGCTTGCCCAAGATCTTCAACGCTGGGGACAGGTTCAAGAAACGGCAAAAATAAGCATCCAACCATAAAAAAAACAAATAACAGTTATTTTTTAACATGGATTAATTTTTGTCCAAGCTCTAGCATCAAGGCTTTCAATAGCCTTGGAAGCAAAGCCACATGGAAGCACTGGATCAAGAACGCAATCAGGCGTTGCAGCATTTTAGGAACCTTGCTGACGCTTCAACTCATTTGTTGTTTGATTGTCTTGAAGAAATCATCAAATTCGACAAAGCACTTAATGAGTCGCAACCCATTCATTCCGGTCGAATACGGGTCATGTGGTTCGCATCACCCTCGAGCGATCAAACATTTCCAGGAGAACGCACCCCCATGATGGTGCAATGGAGGAGAAATTTTAGAACAGGCAAATGGCGAGCTCTGAGAATTCCCCTTGCTCGACTTTTGAAGTACCAACATCAATCCAAGGCGTTTGCACAAGAAAGCAAGCGCGTGAAATTTTTATTGACTTCACTTCGAACTTTACTGATCATGCGACGTGTGATCAAAAAGTCCTTGGTACAACAACCCAACATCTCACGCCATTGGGTTCCATTGGCGAATAAAAATCTACATCAACTCAAAGAAGATTTTTCATCTCTTGAAAATCTCAATGAATGAGTCTGGAAATTTCTCGCTGCTGGCAGTCCTGGGATTTTGGTGGATTTTTCTAGGATTTTTCAATCAACTCAATAGAACTTCAGGAATCGCAAGCGCCGATTGGAGCACTTTTTGTGCGCATGAATTGATGGCGATTTTGGCTTTGATGCTCAGCATGCTCGTTGCTTTTTACTTAGAGTACAAAGAGATTGCACTTAGACGAGCTTTGATTTTGTATGAACTCCAGCCTCAAGAGCATCTAGGCCTCATGAGTTCCCTTGGTAGCGCCCAGCAATTTTTGCCTTGCCCTTGGGTTGAAGCAAGTATTACCAAAAGCCTAGACTTCGATTCAGCAAAATTGTTATTGTGGTTAAAGACAAGTCAACTCAAAGCAAGCTCAGAGGTGATCAATGTGATTAGCCAAATGCAAATCGATTACCCCCTGCATGCAAACGCCATGTTGAATTGCTTAAATTTAATGGCTCAGCAGCCTTTGTGCCCAGCCTACCACGGACTAAAAGTGGAGAACGATAGTAATGAAAATGAGAACCCTGCTTACACGCCTTTCATTCACGGCAATACAACGCTGATTGAGCATTCAATGCAAGTTTGCATGCATGGTCTTGAATTGGCTCATGAATTCGTTTACCAAGGCATCAGAGGTGAATACAACAAGATCGCAAAAAGAAATGACTCTTTTGAACTTCTCGCCTCGGATCCTATGATTCCGCTGATTTGTCTAGCCCACGACATGGGAAAACTCATTACCTTTAAACGAGGCGAAAGCGGTAAGGTTATCCGAGTTCAAGGCTTGCATGGTCAAGTTGGAGCCAGGGCACTCGCTCAAAGTCACTTCATCAAAACGCTTTCCATGGAGGATCAAAGTGCTTTAATCAAAGTATTGCAGTTTTACCATCACCCCTTGGATTTCACTTTGGATATGGATGCAAAAATTGAAAGCGACAGACAAGCCGCATTGATGATGCTCTTGATCAAAGCGGACCATCGCAGCTCAACACATGAGTCACGCCAGGCATCGAAAAATATTCAAATCTCAAAGCCTATGTAAGTCAAGTTTGGCAATTCGAGCGATTGATTAGGGCTTTTAAGATGGACATGAGCAAACGATGCTCCCACGCTTTTCAAATCATCTACAGTTTCACTTCGATGTGTGATCACAGACCAATCTGATTGATCTGGCACCAACAGACCCGCTAGCATCAACTCAAATAGCTCAGAGAGCGCATTCATGCAAGTCAAACGATCGAAATGATGAAGGACGTAGCCCTGATTGGCAAGCGCTGCAGATTTGATGCTCAACAACCGACATAGATTGGCCTTGGCGGATACCTCAAGGGCTGCCAATTCGTTCATGGCTTCAATGGCATTTCGCACCCCATGATCGATCAAGGGAATAAAATCCTTTGACTGCCAAGCATCCTCAGGGCATAACTTTGAACTCGGATCAAGCACTTGAAGTGGGTTCACCTCGGCTGGATAAATTCTGCATGCCAAAGGCCTTAAGTCATATTGACCACACCTAAAGTCTGAAAGCAAATGAGGGCAGGCACCTTCATAGTGAGCCACCAAGACAGGATTGACTCGCACGCTCAATAGACCGCTTCTAGCTTGAAAACTCAGGCTTTTTTTGCGCAAAGAAACCTTGTCGGCAGGGTCTGGTTCATCCACCCATGGCATCAAATCACAAATTACACCAATCTCTCCACCGCGCTCGAGCCAATTTTTGGCCTCTGAAACACTCAAGGGTAGCTTCAAATCGTGACAACAACGCCCACAAGATGTGCATGAAAATTCAACTTCATCTTTCATATTTTCAAATTCATCTGTAGGACATCAAAGAGTGACCTTCCTCAATCAATCTTGATGTCCTTCGAGGCCAATAATTTTTGCCATCTTTCGGTTTCAAGTTTAATCACATTGGTGAATTGAGAAGGACTGTCGCCCACGGACTCAAGTCCAGCATCGATGAATGTTTTGACGACTTCAGGGTCTTGCAACACTCGCTTGACTGTGACTTGTATCAAATTGACGCGTTCCATGCTAAGTCCAGCAGGAGCAGACAAACCGAACCAATTTTTGAGAACAAAACCGGGCAATGTCTCAGCAACCGTTGGCACGTCGGGCAACAAACTCAGGCGCTTTGAATCGGTGGTTGCCAAGGCTCTCAATCTCCCGCTCTTCAAGTGTGGCAACCCAATTGCAGGGGCCTCAAAAGTGAGCTGAACTTGGCCTCCAATCACATCAGCAATGCTTGGTGAACTGCCCTTATAAGGCACATGCCCCATCTGAACCCCCGCGGCTTGATTGAACATTTCACCCGCCATGTGCGGCAATCCACCATTTCCATTCGAGGAGAAATAAACCTTGTTGGGATTGTTTTTAGCGTATTCAATTAATTCATTGACGCTCTTGATTTGCAACTGAGCGTTGACAAAAATGATGAATGCTGAAGCGGCAACTTGTGTGATGGGCTGAAAGTCTCTTTGGACTTGATATGGCAGATCTTTTACCAAAGCTGGCGTGATGCTGTAGTTTCCCAATGTACCCATGAACAATGTGTACCCGTCTGGCTCAGCCTTGGAAACCAATTGCATACCGATCACGCCACCCGCTCCGCCCTTGTTTTCAACCACAATGGGCTGACCAAGTTCCTTGCTCATTCTTGGAGCCATTACTCTTGTGATCGTGTCGATGGCACCCCCTGGAGGAAAGCCAATGATGATGTGAATGGCTTTGACAGGGTAAGACTGAGAAAGAGCGCAAAAACTAAAAGTTAAAAGGCAACTGATCAAACCAATTTTGATGAAACGACTGATGCGCATGACTTGACCCTAAAATGAATTTGAATCTGCTATCAGCGATCTTACGTGATTTAAGGATGTCAATTTGCACATTGGGTGCAAATATCTTTCAAAAATGAGAGCACATGCATTGAAAACACTGGGGTTAATACGATGCAAAAAAACAAACGCATGGCCGCTTAAACGAATACACTTTCAAGGGATGCTCAACGAGCCAACAAATGCCCCTCCTAAAGCTATAAACCACATGAAAAAGTTTTTGATTTTTCTGTCTTTTTTTTTGATACAAATGTCTACCTCCCATTCCCAAACTCAAGATACTTCAACATTTGCAAATCTCTTGGCTCCGAAGCAGAACGGTAAGTTGAGGGCATCAATCAATTTAGGCAACCCCATTTTGGCCAACAAGGACAGCAAAACAGGATCTCCAATTGGGGTATCGATTGATCTGGCAAGGGCTTTGGCCAAGGAACTTAAACTTGAATTGGAATTGGTTGTTTTTGAATCCGCAGGAAAATCGGTTCAGGCTGTTCAAGATGACCAAGCAGACATTGGTTTTTTTGCAATTGATCCTCTCAGAGGGGAAGGAATTTTGTTCACCGATCCCTATGTCTTGATCGAGGGTAGCTACTTGGTTAGAGAGAATTCTCCCATCAAAAATAACGATGAAGTTGATCAAAGAAACATCAACATCGCTGTCGGTAAAGGATCGGCCTACGACTTATTTTTAACTCGTGAAATCAAACAAGCCACTCTGCTTCGCGCTTCCACCTCGCCCACTGTGGTTGATCTATTCATGGAGAAAAACTTAGACGTTGCTGCTGGCGTGAAACAACAACTTGAGGCCGACATGAAAAGATTTGATCACCTGCGCTTGCTACCAGGGCGCTTCATGGTCATTGAGCAGGCCATGGGAATACCCAAAAACCGAGGTGAATTGGCTCAACAATACTTGCGAGAATTCGTCAAACGCATGAAACAATCTGGAATGGTCTCTCAGTCCTTGCAAGACAACCGAATTGAAGGCGCCTCGTTGGCACCCTGAGGTACCGAGTAGCTGTCTAATGTCCGTTTAGGCTTTTATTCAAAGAGGCGTGAAGTATCCTACGAATGACGGGAGCCAGTTCAAAAGCATGAAGCCCAATCAATGCAGGGGCCTCTCGATTTTCCGGGCTATCGCTCTCAGCGCTCAAGGCAGATTCAAAAGTTTCACCCATCTCCATCCTAGAGAGTACATCGCCTGCACGTGAATGCAAATCAACTGCGAGAACGCTGGCTTGCCACAAATTTAAATTATGAACAATGCCTTGCGCGCTCAAAGCGCCTAAAAGACCAGTGAGTGCATCCCCCATGCCTGCACTACCCATACCCGCATTGCCATGAAAACATTGAATGGGACTCAACTCGAGCTCGCTTGGCGCAACACACCAAGTCCCACGACCTTTGAGAACAACCAAACTTGAAAAGTTCTGGCTCAAATGCTGCGCACTTGCCAAACGATCTTGTTGTATCTCTTGCACATCAACTTGCAACAATCGAGCTGCCTCACCAGGATGAGGAGTGAGGACAGTTTGCACCGGATCACTTCTTTTGCGCAGTCTCGCTCGAAGACTCTTATCCATGGCGACAAGATTCAGGGCATCAGCATCCAATACCAATCGAACTTTTAGTGATAAAACGAATTCAAGCCATTCTATGGCCTGATCATCTTGACCAAGGCCCGGCCCAATGCAAACCGTTTGCGAACTCAAGAGGTGATTTTTAAGCTCAACTGCATTGAGCCTTGTATTGAGGCACATCACCTCAGGGTGCAGGGGATCGTATTGTGGAGAATTGGAAGCAGCAAGCCCCAAAACCACCCAACCGGCTCCGGCATAGAGAGCAGTTCTTGCGGCCAAGAATGTAGCACCCAACATGCCGGTATTTCCTCCAATGACCGTCAATCGGCCAGCATGGGATTTATGCTCCTCAGCTTTCCTTTGCAAATGTTCAAGCCAAGAGATTCGCTCGTTGGCGTTGAAAGTATTTTTATACAATTTTTTGAACCTTAAACACCAAGATGCTCAACTTCGATGGGCTCGCCCCACAATTGAGACATCACTTGAGTTGCTTGAGTCGCATCTCCAGTCGTCATCAATCTTGTGCGACCTGCAATCGAGGGTTCTGCGAATTTTGGAAGTTCTTTGTTTTTTGGTTCAATGTTCAACTGATCCAAGCGGCGAACCAACTCTTTGGCGACGGCCTGTGCTGGATCGAGTAAATTTAACGCTTTACCGTAGATTCTCTCAATGACGAACTGTAAAAAAGGATAGTGAGTGCAACCCAGGACCAAAGTATCGACCCCCTCGTCAACCAACGGATCGATGAATTTCTGAACCAGCATTTGCGTTTTTTCGCCGTGCAATTCACCTTTTTCGACCAACTCGACCCAACCTGGACACGCTTGCAAAATGATTCGTTTTCCTTGCCCGTGAAGTTCGCACAACCCGATCACATTTTCGCTTTGAACCGTTTGTTGCGTGGCAAGCACGCCAATCACTCCCGTTTGTGTAAGTGCTACAGCGGGCTTGATGGCAGGCTCTATGGCAACAACGGGCAATTGAGTTTGCTCACGTAGCGCTTTGACAGCAACGGACGTTGCCGTGTTACAAGCCAAGGTCAAGGCTCGGACTCCAACGCTCTCTAACCAGGAACCCAATTTCAAGGTCCTTTGTGTGATGTACTCTGGTGACTTGTCTCCATAGGGTGCGAACAATGAGTCGGCAACGTATATCAAGTCCTCATGGGGCAAAGCCGCGCGAATGGCTTTAAGAACAGATAGACCTCCCACGCCCGAGTCAAAAACACCAATGCTTTGGTTGTAAGATTGAAGCGATGAGGGTTCTAACATGTGTTTCAGTGGATGAAAAGTACACAGATGGGCAACATCTTACCTCGCAACTGGGCAAAACCAACTCTAAATCAGCTCGAGCAAGACAGCGCCTTCGATTCGAGATAGATTCATTAACAAAGCTGCCTTGAGCGCACCTCAACCAAAAACAAAGGCTGAAAGTGTCGTCTCCATCACACGATCTGAAAAAACTTTAAGACCTCTCTCCTCAGGAGCTGCACCTGCTGCAACCATGAGCGGCAACAAATGCTCCTCTTGCCTTGGAGGATGGCAATGTCGAGCTGCGGGAGCTTTGTCCCAATTCAAAAGCGCTTGATGACGCTCTTTTGGTGATGATTGAACGGCATTTGTCAGCCACAGATCGAATTCATCCGAAAGCGGTGCATATCGAGGATCGCCGTAGCCCCTCATATTGTGAAAGCTCATTCCGCTTCCAATGATCAACACGCCTTGATCACGCAAACCCACTAAGGCTTGACCCAACTCGATTTGTGTCAAGGGATCCAAATTGCTGTTGAGAGACAATTGAATCACTGGAATATTGGCCTCAGGAAACATGAGCAACATGGGGATGAACATGCCGTGATCAAAACCACGAGAAGGATCAATTTTCGCGGGTATGTTTGCACGCTCCAAGGTTTGAACGATTTCGCTGGCCAACGCAGGGTCGCCAAGCGCTGGATATTTGAGCTCATAAGTGTGAGCTGGAAATCCATAGTAATCGTAAATCAGCCCCGGGCTCGCAGCTCCGGTCACACTCACAGTGGACTCTAGCCAATGGGCGGACACCACCACAATCGCTTTGGGCCTTTGCGGCAAACCTGCAGACAATCCCTTGAGAAAATTTGCCATCTTTGACCATGCGTCAGAGGGATTCCATTCCATGAAAAAACAAGGTCCACCCCCATGCGGAATGTACCAAGTAGGCATGCGTTTTGAAGAGTCTGCAGTCAGAGAGTGGGTAGTGGCTTGCATGGCGAATATTCAGCTTTAAAGGATTGATCATTGAATGAGGAATGGCTGGGTCTATCAGCCGATCCCACACCTATTTATCAAATTCAATTGATGGAGCAACAATGAATCAAAGGGATTTGTGCGAACCATCACAAAAGGCACCATTGACGCTGTGTTTACAACCACACAGGTAAACTGTTTCGGTTTTTTCTGCAGTAAATGCTACGGGCTTGAAGTCAGTGGGCTTATGACTTCCGTCGCAAAAGGGTTGCGACTTGCTCTGACCGCAGGAGCACCAATAGTAGCTCTCACCAGCTTGGACTTCTACAGCGTAAGGGTTTTTTTGTGGGATGGTTGGGTTCATGGTGATTCCTTGGATTGGTCATTAAAAATCGAATGCAAACATTGAAGAGATTTTTCAATGTCATGGAGTTGCTCATTTGTTAAATGATCAAAGGCAATTTGAAGATGTGACAAGTGTGCAGGAAATACTTTTTCAAAAGTTCTCTGCCCTTTGACTGTCAATTTAAGCTTTTGACTTCTTGCGTCCGACTCGTTGTCGATACAAGTCACAAAGTCTTTTTGAACCATTCGCTCAACCACACCGGTGAGCGAGCTTTTAGAGATCAAAGTTTTATCACCCAACTCTTTGAATGTCATTGGCTCTTGATTTGCCAAGGTTGCAATGACGTCAAATTGAACTGGCGTTAACCCCATGGAGCGAATGTGGGGCGAGGAATACCCTTCAAAAGCTTGAAAGGTTCTGGCCAACTCTTTGATGACGGGCATAAAGTTCATATGTGGACTATTATAGTACACATATGAACTAGAGTCAAGAGATCCAAAGCAGGCTCAACTTCGCTCAGAAAAGAGCACGCATCGGATTTCTGAACTCCTTTGGCGAAAGCTTAGCTTGAAATCAAAGAGCGTTCGATCATTCGTTTCGGAACTGTGGTTTTAGGAAGCTTGGATGTGTAAGACTCAAACCAAACACGAACATCTTCCTCAAAACCAAAACCATGCATGAAGTTATAGATGGCTTTTTTAAGCCCCAAACCCAAAAGTTCGTGATCGACTCCGCTGGGGTCATAAAATGCGATGTCATTTTTAGCGAAACCCAGCTCCGGCAATTCAGCAAGGGTCACTCCATAAGCTTTTGGGTCTTTACCGACAGGAGAATGCACGGTACAGGTGAATCGATGGAAAAAGCCACTGTGAATACACCCATTTACAAACAACTGTCGTACATACTCCAAAGCATCAACGGTCTCTTGCAAACTCTGCGTAGGAAATCCATACATCAAGTAGGCATGAACCAAAATTCCGGCATCGGCAAAGCCTTTGGTGACTTGGGCCACTTGCTCAACCGAAACCCCCTTTTTCATCAAAGCGAGCAAGCGATCAGAGGCCACTTCTAAACCTCCAGATACCGCAATACAACCGCTTTTGGCCAGCAACTCAGCAAGCTCTGGAGTGAACGTCTTCTCAAAGCGAATGTTGCCCCACCAGGTGATGTGAACATTCCTTTGAAGCAACTCTTGCGCGAGGGCCTTTAACATCTTTGGAGGAGCAGCCTCATCAACAAAATGAAAGCCAGTTTGCCCAGTTTCTGCAACGATTGCCTCAATTCGATCCACCAATAAACTGGCTGAAGCAGTCTCGTAACGTGAAATGTAATCAAGACTGACATCACAAAAACTGCATTTTTTCCAATAACACCCATGGGCCACTGTTAATTTATTCCACCTCCCATCGCTCCAGAGGCGGTGCATGGGGTTGAGCATGTCCAACAAGGACAAATATGACCCCAACGGCAAACCATCCCAAGTGGCAGTTCCAACCTCCTCGAAGGGCACGTCTGGCTCTGGCCAATTCATCAATCGAACATGATTTTGCTCATTGCGAACATACGTTCGGACCAATCGCTCCGCAGACCTCTTGCCCTCCAAATGATCAATGATGGCCAAAAGGGGTCTCTCACCGGAATCCAAACCAATGAAGTCTACAAAATCAAATATACGAGGATCGCTAAGCTCACGCAATTCCGTGTTCACATATCCGCCACCTAAAGCAATTTTGATTTCAGGAAATTGGGATTTCACGGTCTGTGCGATTCGCAATGCAGCATACATTGCGCCCGGAAAAGGGACAGACAACAGAACCAAAGAAGGCGTGTGCTTTTCAATCGCCAAGAGAGTCAGCTCTTTCAACTGCAAATCCAAAAGAGTCTCTGGAGCTGACAAAGCATTGGCCAACGGATCAAAGCTTGCCTGACTACTGGCCAAAGATTCTGCGTATCGAACGAATTCAAATCGAGAGTCGACTGAATCACGAAGTACATCTGACAAATCGTTCAAGTAAAGCGTTGCCAAATGCCTGGCTCGATCATGCGAGCCCAAAGATCCAAAGGCCCAAGCAAGTGAGTCGGCCGACTCGCCATCGTCATAGGCCTGTATCGACCAAAATCGAGGACCTTCTGGTAAAAAATCTCTGGAGTTGATGCGATGACAAAGTGTTGAATCACGACCCTGCAGAAAAGCAATCACTCTCTCAATGGTCTGCTGGTATTGAACAAAATGATCTAAAAAGAAATTCACACTCGAGCTGCGCTCAGCGTGCTTTTGTTTTTTAGCAATTGCATGAACCTTATCAAGCCCACTTTTAGTGAACAAACTCAACACCAACCAAAGTGCTAAATCCTCTTGCTGAGCTTCGAACCCGCGCGATCTCAAAAACCCAGTGATATATGCCGTCGATGGATATGGCGTATTCAACTGCGTCATTGGTGGAATCAGGCTCAGTATTTTCATTTCATTTCATTTCCAATAAAAAATACAAAAGTCTCCATCAGGACTCGAAAAACTAAATCTAACCAACACTTTACAGACCTAATTTACTTCTTTGAAGGATACTTCCTAATCAATAATTACTCATTCGAAAACCAAACGTTTATGCGTTTTTCAATCTTTCGAAAATCCAGCGTGCAACTTTTGTGTAAGTTGCGATTTTTGTAAATTTGTCTCAAAAATTAAATCTCTTCTTTATCAACAGCTTAATATTAAAGCGCCTAAAAATTAAAATAATTTCTACACAAAAGTTAGTCAACAAAGGGGACCAGCTCTTAGGAAGGTTTAAGCGCGAGATAATTGATCCTTATTTGTCTCGTGAACAATACAATCTGAGCACCAAGAATCGATAAGTTTTCTTATGGTTACCTCGTCGGTTTTAACTTTTCTGATTAGATTAGTTAAGCACTCCCTTATTACTTGGGAGCTAACAACATGAAGCCCTAAATTGTCTAGTAGTTGATCTGCTATTTGATTTTTTCGCTCTGATTCAGGACTTTTGATTAAAGAATAAAGCCATACATTTGAGTCTACAAAATCTTTAGCGCTCATTTGCTTCATTCCTAGTAAGTGGAGTAAAACCAGTAACTATGAAGGGATTAGTACGGAATATTTTAAGGGGTGAATTTTCTAGATTCGGTATTTTTTCAACGCTTTGAATCTTCTTGGATGATAGGAATTCCACAAAGTCCATGACCTCAATTTGTTTATCTTTTGGCAGATTCTTAACTTTTTCAAGTAGCTCTGAAATACTCATTATTGATCTCCTAAGAACATATCAATCTTAACCTTTTGCTTGTAAAAAGCAATCGCAAAACGATTAATAATACTTTTTAATCATTATTCCCACTCGATGGTTGCGGGAGGTTTTGAACTCACATCGTATGTCACTCGGTTGATACCACGAACTTCATTGATGATCCTGGATGAAACTTTTTTGAGTAAGGCGTAAGGTAACTCGGCCCAATCAGCGGTCATAAAATCACTGGTTTGCACCGCTCGTAAGGCAACCACAAAATCATATGTTCTTCCATCCCCCATCACACCAACGCTCTTGACGGGCAAAAAGACAGTAAATGCTTGACTGGTTAAGTCATACCATGACTTTCCAGATTCAGCATCTATATGACTCCTGAGTTCTTGCATGAATATATCATCGGCTGCACGCAACAAATCTGCGTACTCCTTTCGAACCTCACCCAATATACGAACTCCAAGCCCTGGACCTGGGAAAGGGTGCCTGTAAACCATATCTTTGGGCAAACCCAAAGCAACGCCTAACTCACGCACCTCATCTTTGAACAAATCCCTCAAAGGCTCTAACAATTTAAGACCCAATTGCTCTGGAAGTCCACCCACATTGTGATGGCTTTTGATGGTGACGGCCTTCTTACTTTTCGCTCCACCACTCTCAATCACGTCAGGGTATATGGTTCCCTGTGCCAACCATTTCGCACCTTTTGCGCCATTGTCTTTTAGCTTGGATGCCTCTGATTTAAAAACCTCAACAAACTCGCGGCCAATGATCTTTCGCTTGGCTTCCGGATCACTGACCCCAGACAACTCACTCAAGAAACGATGGCTTGCATCAACTCGAATCACTTTGGCATGCAATTGACCTTCGAACATTTCCATCACTCGATCGCCTTCATGCAAGCGCAACAATCCATGATCCACAAAAACACAAGTCAATTGTTGACCAATTGCGCGATGGATGAGAGCAGCAGCAACCGATGAGTCCACACCGCCAGACAAACCCAAAATGACTTCTTCGTCGCCAACTTGTTGCTTGATCAAAGCCACTGCCTCATCGATGTGGTCTTTCATGATCCAGTCGGCTTTGACCTGACAGATATCAATCACAAATCGGTTGAGTAACTGTTGACCCTTAACTGTATGTGTGACTTCTGGGTGAAATTGCACGCCATAAAAATGTCTGACCTCGTCAGCCATACCTGCAACTGGGCAACTTGGCGTGCTCGCCATAACTTTGAACCCTTGAGGCATTTGAGTCACTTTATCGCCGTGACTCATCCAAACCTTCAACATTCCGTAACCCTCTGGGGTCGAGAAGTCCTCTATACCCTTGAGCAATTCAGTATGACCATGAGCACGAACCTCAGCGTAACCGAACTCACGCTGGTTACCAGGTTGCACTTGACCACCCAACTGCACAGCCATGGTTTGCATGCCATAACAAATACCGAGCACAGGAATACCCAGCTCAAACACCAAACTTGGCGCCCTAGATTGATCATCATTGTAAACACTTGAATGAGAGCCAGACAATATGATGCCCTTCACATCCTTTTGTTTCACATAGTCAGCTAGCCACTCATTGGTGACATCAGAAGGATGAACTTCACTGTAAACATGAGACTCTCGAACACGTCTGGCAATCAACTGGGTCACTTGTGAACCAAAATCAAGAATCAATATGGTTTGATGTTGCATAAAAAAACTACTTCGAATAAGGAACGACGAACTAAATACTTCCGAATCAAATCTCTCACATGATTGAGAAGCGAATTTCTTGATCTTCAATCTGCCCTGTAGTTGGGCGACTCTTTGGTGATTTGCACATCATGAACATGACTCTCGCGCATACCCGCAACAGTGATTTCCACGAATTCTGCATGAGACTTCATCTTCTCAATGGACTCACAACCGCAGTAGCCCATGCTCGCTCGCAATCCACCAGACATTTGGTAAACAATTGAAATCATGGAGCCTTTGTAAGGAACTCGCCCTTCAATGCCTTCAGGCACCAGTTTGTCAGCGTTTGGATTGGTGGAATTGGTTTCTTGGAAATATCGATCAGCACTTCCTTGTTGCATGGCACCGATGCTTCCCATTCCACGGTAGCTTTTGTAACTTCTGCCTTGATACAAAATCACTTCACCAGGAGCCTCCTCAGTTCCGGCAAACATGCCGCCCATCATGACAGTCGATGCTCCAGCAGCAATGGCTTTGGAGATGTCGCCACTGAAGCGAATACCACCATCTGCAATCAAAGGAATCCCAGTGCCTTCTAATGCAGTGGCAACATTATCGATGGCAGTGATTTGTGGCACGCCCACTCCCGCCACGATTCTCGTGGTACAGATGGAGCCGGGCCCAATACCCACTTTGACAGCATCCGCACCGGCTTTGACCAAGTCGAGCGCCGCTTTGGCTGTGGCGATGTTTCCACCAACGACATCAATTTCTGGATAAGTTTCTTTAAGCCAACGAACACGATCCAAAACGCCCTGAGAGTGCCCGTGGGCAGTATCGACAACAATTGCATCCACACCAGCTTTGACCAAGGCAGCAACACGCTCCTCGGTGCCGACTCCAACACCTACAGCCGCACCAACTCTTAGGCGACCTGCTTCGTCTCTTGCCGCGTTGGGAAAACTGGTCTGCTTGGTGATGTCCTTGACGGTGATCAAACCTTTCAATACAAAATTATCATCAATGACAAGCAGCCGCTCTAACTTGTACTTGTTCAACAATCCCTTGGCTTGTTCTGGTGTAGTGCCCTCGGGTACAGTGATGAGCTTACCCCTAGGAGTCATGATCTCAGTAACCTTCAAGTCATGTCGTGTCTCAAAGCGCAAATCTCTCCCGGTCACGATACCGACCACGCGGCCCGCCTCACAAACAGGAAATCCCGATACCCCTAATTGCTCAGACAAAGCGATGACCTCTTTGACGGTGAACTCTGGGGTGATCACAACCGGATCTCTTAAAACACCGCTTTCATAGCGTTTGACCTTCAAAACCTCCGCAGCTTGCTGATGTGGCGTGAGATTTTTGTGAATGATGCCCATGCCCCCCTCTTGCGCAATGGCAATGGCCAAACGAGCCTCAGTCACGGTGTCCATTGCTGCAGACACCAAGGGAAGATTCAAAGCAATTCTGCGAGAAAATTGAGTGTGAAGTTGTGTGTCTTTGGGTAAGACATTTGAGTACGCTGGCACCAATAAAACATCGTCAAAGGTGAGCGCTTTTCCTAGCAGGCGCATATGTAAAGCTCCAAAAGAAAGATTCTAACGTTTTGAAGCCTTTTTGACGCACTCCAAGGCAAGAAATATGCTGATTTGGCCCAACCCACTAACCGATGCCTTAAAGATATACTGCAAGCTTTGCAACTGCCAATGGAGTTTGTCCTTGAATCCCTTTAAAGCTCAATGTTCAAATCCATTGATTCGATTGACCACTTTGCTCCTCATTTTGTGCTTGAGTGGATGCAGCATCCTCTCCATCGCTGACACCGCAGTTTCTGCAGCCGTAGATGTCGTGGGTATGGGCGTGCACGCTGCCACATCAGCAGTAGATGCCATTTTGCCAGGCCCCAAAAAATAAATTTCGAGCCACCCGTCAGCCTCACCCATCCTGGATCAGCTTGCCTTTACCAGAGGAAAAGTCTCAAGCGACTTTGAACATATTGCGGCGGGTATTGACGAAGTGTGGTCGAGCCACATCGCTCCATGCTGTCCCCCTTACGGCCAACCACTCAGGACAGCCCAAGACCTCAGGAGCCAACAAGTCGTAACAAGCCAAAGAGTAAGGACCCGTATCTTGGTTGATGTAGCGCTTTGCATTCACACATCCTGGAACGCGTGAGAGACCAGGCATGTGCTCAATATCGTACCAGCGAGAGACCTCATCAAGCCAACCGTTTTCAACGTCCGTTTCCACCACATAATGAAATTGAGCGACTCCTTGATCTTGTGCACCCTCTAGGCTCATGACTTGAGTCAATCTGGATAAATTGACCTCCATCGAAGTGGCGACACCCTTGTCCCCTTTCTTGCTTAACTCATTTTTCAAAGCCTGAAGGTAATTTTGGACTTGCTCCTCAGTTAGCTTGGTTGAAAACCATGCAGTACTTGAGGGCAACTCTTGATCCAGAAAGCTCCAATAAGCGAAAAAGAGACTGCCTTGTTCAGCATCTGACTTAAAAGCACACCGAATCATGTTCATGTGAGTGTTGAACTCCACACTCAAGCGAGCCTGAAAAGCTGCCAATGCGGCTCGAGTCGATGCGATGAAGTCAGCCTGAGATTCATTTTGAATGTAAAGACCATCCCAATGAATTCGACACAGCAACAAGTCAGTATCAATGCCCGACATGAAGAGCCTGTAAAAATCTTGAAACCATGTTGTAAGCACCAATTGTGGCCACCAAATCTACTCGGCCCTGAGGATCAAAGTGCTCCATGACTTGCGCAAACAATGCATCGGGAACAACGATTTCTTTGGTCATCGTATCGGTGAGTTTCAAAGCAATTTGCTGTACCGCGTTGAACAACTGCGATACGCCTGGAAAATCAGAGTGATCTGCTCGGTATTCCAAGGTTTTCAGTGCATCGATGGCTTGTTCAGAAACGCCAGCCTTTAAAGCATGAGGAACGTGAGCATCAAATTCGTAGGGCGCATGATTCAATATGGCCACACGCAAAATCACCAACTCGCGCACATCGGCAGACAAAGAACTGTAGTTTCTAACTGCAGAGAGCATCTGCTCCCAACCATGACAAATGGGTGGACTATTGAGCAACACTTGATAGAGCTCGGACACTCTTCCCCGCTCTGCCAAAATTTTAGCCTCCTGCTGGGCCAATTCAGGACGTGTTCCAGGCTGCACGGGTTCTATTCTTCTCATCTTGGACCTACTTCTTTATTGAATAAAAAAACTTTGAGCACACACCTTCAATCGCAACGGGCGGACATGCCCCCGTCCACCACGATTTCAGTTGCTGTGATGAAACGAGATTCATCACAGGCCAAGAACAATGCAGCATTGGCTGTATCGCGCCCATCCCCCATGAAGGGCAATGGAATTCTGGACTGCCGCTGCTCCAAAAGGGCTTGTACATTGCCGCCTGCCCTTTGTCCTGCCAACCGCACCTCCACCATGGGTGTGTGCAGTTGCCCAGGCACCACTGAATTAACCCGAATGCCTTGCTTGGCATACTGAACAGCAAGCACTTTGGACATTTGAATCACTCCAGCCTTGGTTGCTGCGTACCCCACTTGTGCTGAACCCGTCCAACGGATGCCTGAAGTCGAGGCCACATTCACAATGGAGCCAGATTGTTGCTCAGTCATGTAAGGCAAGACGTATTTACAAGTCAAGAAAACACTCTTCAAGTTGTAGTCAACCTGCGAGTCCCAAACATCCTCACTCATCTCGACTGGACCACCCTTGGCGGAGCCTCCAACGTTGTTGACCAAGACATCTATTCGATTGAATTTGGAAATACAGGCTTTGACAGCCTCTTGTACCGATTGAGCGCTGGTGACGTCGCACTCATAGGCCACAAAAGAGCCTCCAAAAGATTCAATCAAACTTGAGGTTTGAGACATGTTATCTTTGTTCAAGTCCATGCCAAAGACCAGCGCCCCCTCTTGAGCAAAACGAACAGCCATTGCACGCCCGTTGCCCCAACCCGGGCCCACTGAGCCAGCGCCTGTGATGAAGACCACCCTGCCCCTTAGGCGTTGCTGAGCAACTGGGGTCATTTGCAAATCATCTGTTTTTTCGGTGGTAGACATTGGATGAACTTCGGTAGGTAGGTGAGAAACAAGTGGATCAAACGCTTGAGCGAATCAAGTGCCAGTCAAATCCTAGAAAGAATACAAATGCTCTGGATTGGTCACCAAAAGACGCTCAAGCGCTTTTTCAGTGGGCGCAATCAACTTCAAAGCATTGATCAAAATGCCATCATCAGGGATGTGAGTGTGATTGGGATGCGGCCAATCGGTGCCCCAAACACATTGATCTGGAAACTCTGAGACCAAAATTCGCGCCAACTCAATACCGTGTGCATAAGGCCGGGTTGGATCAGAAAACGGCACACCCGCGTCAATGCGATCAATGCCACTTACTTTCACACTGAACAATGGATTTCGAAGCAATTGGACCAATTGGGCAAAGTCAGCATGTGATGCACCCAAGGTGGCATCGACTCGTCCCATGTGATCGATGACAACAGGAACAGAACTTTTAACCAACTCCTGGGACAACTCGTGCACCATTGAACTCTCAAAATGGACTTGCAAATGCAATCCAACTGCACTCAACCTGGGTGTCAAATTGACCACATCTTGAACAGTATAAGAACCTACACCCAAGTGCTTCATGAAGTTAAAGCGTACCCCTCGAAATCCAGCATTGGCCAGTCGTTTGAGCTCAGTATCTGCCACATTCACAGGCACCAGGGCCACTCCCAAATAATGGCCACCACCCGCTTGGATGGCATCTTCAACCACACGGTTATCAATCCCGTGAACCATGGACTGAACGATCACGCAGCGGCCAATCCCCATCTTCCTATGAAGCGCGAACAACTCATCCTTACCCGCATCCTGGGGTGTGCTGGTGCGTTTCAAATCATATGGAAATCGATCCCTAGGTCCAAAGACATGAACGTGAGCGTCGCATGCATTGGGGGGCATTGCAATCTCACAAGCACTTGGAGAAGGATTGAAGGTTTGAACCACAACTTCGTTGGATTGGACACTCATGGATTTCGTACTCAAAAAAAAGACTATGACCTACACAAAAGTTAAGGATCAAAAATCAAATCAACATGACAAAGGGCAATTGTCACCTATTTTAAGAATGAACACACTTGAGGTAAGCCCTCAAGTGTTAAAGCAGTTCTTGGGAGCGTTCAGTGTTTGATCAATCCTCCGCGTATGGATCAAGTTCAGGAAACAAAACGTCGACAAAGCCAAATTGGCTCATGTCTGTCATGCGCATGGGATACAAAATACCCCACAAGTGATCGCACTCGTGCTGGACAACTCGCGCGTGAAAACCACTGACATCCCTAGAAATCTCATTGCCCCACTCGTCAAATCCACTGTATCGCAAGTGCTTGTGTCGCGGCACCAAACCGCGCATGCCAGGGACAGACAAACAACCCTCCCAACCCATTTGCAAATCATCGGAGGGGTCGCCCAAGATCTCCAACTTGGGATTGATGAGAACGGTTTTAGGCACCCTCTCTGCATCAGGATATCGAGGATTGATCTGATCGGTTCCAAAAATCACAACCTGCAAGTCAACCCCAATTTGAGGGGCAGCCAAACCCGCACCATTGGCCTGGGCCATGGTGTCTTTCATATCCTGAAGCAATTGGAGCAACTCTGGCGAGCCAAAAGCCTTGACCTCTTTGGACTTCACAAGCAAAGAGGGCTCACCCATTTTTAATATATTTTTGACGGCCATTTGCTCAGTCCATTTCTTGCGTTTGATGCCGAGCGAGCAAAGCCACGAAAGCCTCCTCATCTAAAACGGGCACACCCAAAGCTTGTGCTTTTTCCAGCTTGGATCCTGCCTCAGCCCCAGCGATCACCGCAGTGGTTTTTTTACTCACGCTAGAAGCCACTTTGGCCCCCAAGGACTCCAAACGATCTTGAGCTTGATCACGACTAAAACCATTCAATGTTCCTGTGATCACATAAGTCATGCCCTGCAACGGCTTGACTGCATCCAAGTCGATTTGCACTTCCTGCCAATGTACGCCCAAAGCCCTCAATTGCTCAATCAACTCTCTGTGGTGGGGTTGAGCAAAAAAAGCAACCACGCTCATGGCAACAACTGGCCCCACATCGCGAACCTCTAAGAGCTGTTGTGCAGTTGCATTCATGATGGCGTCAATGGAGCCAAAGTGCTTGGCCAAATCTTTGGCGGTCGACTCACCAACATGACGAATCCCTAGAGCATATAAAAATCTTGCCAAGGTGGTGGCTTTAGAGGACTCAATGCTCTTCAAAACATTGGAGGCTGATTTCTCGGCCATGCGCTCAAGCACCATCAAAGAGCTCAGCCCTAAACGGTACAAATCGGCCACCGTTTTGATGGTGTCCGTTTGTACCAATTGCTCAATGAGTTTTTCGCCCAAGTCCTCAATGTTCATGGCTCGCTTGGATGCAAAATGCCAAATGGCTTGCATCCTCTGAGCGGAACAAAACAACTCTCCAGTGCAGCGGTGATCGACTTGCCCGGGTTCTCTTAATGCAGGACTTTCACAAATGGGACAGCGTTTGGGCATTTCAAAAGGCGCGCTTTGAACCTCTCGCTTTTCAAGCACAACGCCCACAATCTCAGGGATGACATCTCCCGCCCTGCGAACAATCACAGTGTCGCCTACTCTGACATCCTTTCGCAAGGCCTCATCCTCGTTGTGCAACGTGGCGTTGGTAACCGTGACACCACCCACGAAGACAGGCGCCAGTTTTGCCACAGGTGTGAGCTTTCCAGTTCTGCCCACCTGCACCTCAATGCCCAAAACAGTTGTGAATTGCTCTTGTGGCGGGTATTTGTGAGCCACAGCCCAACGGGGCTCGCGTGTCACAAAACCCAATTGAAGCTGCCAATCTAAGCGATTGACCTTGTAGACCACTCCATCGATATCGTAGGGCAAGGACATGCGCTCGCGCCCCATTCGCTCATGAAAATCGACCAAGCCCTCCACCCCCTCTACACATTGGGTCTGAGTCGCCACAGGAAACCCTAAGCCTTTGAGCCAATTGAGCACCTCCCAGTGGCTGGATAGACCCATGGCCCTGAGCTCATTGAGGGAGAGTTCTACTCGAGAGGCAGCCTCATCTTGAGTCAAAGCATCCAACGCAGTTTGCAGCTCAGCATGTGAATAATTGATCCCCAGAGCATTCAATGCCTTGGCTCTTACGGCACCCACTCCATAAGCAAAGAAACTCAACTTTCGTTGGGCAGCGATTTTGGAGTCCAACTGCCTGAGTGCACCAGCTGCAGCATTCCTTGGATTGACGAATGTTTTTTCATTCTTCAAGCCTTGCGAGATTTTCTCCTGTTGTCTGAGGTTGAGTCGATCGAAGTCAGCTCGCCTCATGTAGACCTCACCCCTGACCTCAAGCCACTCAGGTATTGGCAGCCCCCCCTTTGGAGCCATCAATTGAATGGGGATTTGCATGATCGAGCGAACGTTTTGTGTGACCTCCTCTCCATGGGTGCCATCGCCTCGGGTCGCAGCTCGAACCAGGACTCCATTGAGATAGGTCAAATTGATGGCCAAACCATCAAACTTCAATTCCGCCACATATTGAACGGATTGCTCGCTTTGCGTCAAAGAGAGCTCCTTTCGGATGCGATCATCAAAACTTTTGGCACCCGACTCCTCGCTATCGGTTTGCGTTTTAATGCTCAGCATGGCCTGCCCATGGCGTACTGAATTGAATTCTTCCAAAACCGCACCGCCCACCCTTTGAGTAGGGGAGTCGCCCGAGACCCACTCAGGATGCTCTCGCTCCAATTCCTCAAGCTCTTGGTACATCGTGTCGTACTGAGCATCTGAAATCAAAGGCGCATCCAAGACGTAATAGCGATGCGCATGCGCATTGAGGGCCTGTTTGAGCTCGTTGTAGTGCTGCAAAGTAGAGTTCATCAAGGAAAGAGCAATTGAATTGATGGAATTGGCATGGGCTCAACCATCACAGATTGATCGAAGGACCGTGAGATTGAGCAGGCACAGGAAAGTTTCGAGCTCAAGCTAATTTCAGCTGAACAATCGCCTTGCTTGAGGCGAACCAGAGGCAAGGTCCCTTGAGGCCAACACCTCATAGAGCGCCAAAAGATCTTGCTCAATGTTGGCCAAAGCGTTGGAGGTGAGCACGTAGCCTTGATCATCTGTGATGGTCCCCTCCATGCTTTGGGATAACTCTTGGGCGATGAACCACATGCGTCGAAATGGCTCATCGCTTTGCTCGACTTGGGGAACATCCAAAGTCAGACTCAAGAGCCTGATGGCTGAGTTAGAAGGATCGTCGGCCAAAGCAGCTTGGGTGTCAAAGCTCAACACCAAAATGGGCTGAAGTCCCACAGCTTTGGCTGGAATCACCATTCGACCTGGGATGGCCCCTGCCACAAAACCCAACTTGGCTGCGTGCTGCTGAACAAATCCAGGACTCCAAGCCAGCCGCTGAGCTTTGATTTGGAAAATGAGTTGAGCATCGTGTTCGCCCGCAAATTGGTCCAACTCCCTGGCTCGAGCAACTTCCTCCAACATATCTGTGAACTCAGGCTCGCCTCCAACAGAATCGGCAAATCGCTGAACCTTCAAGACATATTCGGAAAACTCAATCTCATTCAAGGGACCCAAGCGATTGGCCAACTGCACACCAGCTTGAAAGGCGCTGTATCGCTGACCCGCTTTGATCACCTCCCACTCACCTCGGTGGGCGTTTAACCCCTCAATGGTGAACAACTTCCCCCCCACGCGACGGGTCAAAGGCATGTGCGACAAAGCCAATTCGCCCGCAACCACTGTGTCAATTTCAATCGGAGTGATCACATCAATCAAGGCGTCCAACATGTAACCCTTGTCAGCATGGTGCATCAAGTGAGAGACCTCCATCTCCAAATCTTGTGCACCGGCTTGATCATGATCTGCGACATGAGCGGACTGTGAAAATGCGTGATGATGATGTGATGCATCTGGCTCATGCGATGAACCCTCGGCTTGGGCACTTGCATGAGCACCCTCATGACCAAGGTCTGCCTCTAAGCTTGGCTCAGAGCGGTTCACATCAAAACCACTGGGCGGTTTTTCCTCCGCTTGCCTGGGCTTATTTTGTCTTGAGGACCAGGCTCCTTGGGCCACGACCACAGCCAAAATGACACCTCCCAAAGCAGCCAAAGCAACTTGCATCGTACTCATCTGAAGATATCCTCAAGCTTCTTTAAAGTGCTCAACCTCAAGCCTCCACCATGGAGACAGCAGACTCCATGTCAACAGCAACAATTCTAGAGACGCCCTGCTCTTGCATGGTCACACCAATGAGCTGCTCGGCCATTTCCATGGCAATTTTGTTGTGTGAGATGAACAAGAATTGCGTTTCCTTGGACATGCTTTTAACCAATTTGCAATACCTCTCAGTGTTGGCATCATCAAGAGGAGCATCAACCTCATCGAGCAAACAAAAGGGTGCTGGATTGAGCTGAAAGATCGCAAACACCAAAGCAATGGCAGTGAGTGCTTTCTCACCCCCAGAGAGCAAGTGAATCGTCTGGTTCTTCTTGCCAGGAGGTTGCGCCCAAACCTGAACACCCGAGTCCAAAATCTCCTCACCCGTCATCACAAGTTTGGCATTGCCCCCGCCAAACAGCTCGGGGAACATGCGGCCAAAGTGCTCATTGACGCTGTTGAAGGTTGTACCCAACAAATCGCGAGTCTCGGCGTCGATCTTTTTGATCGCAGCCTCTAAAGTGTTCATCGCTTGCGTGAGGTCCTCAGTTTGAGCGTCTAAAAACGTTTTCCTCTCCTGGGCAATTGTGAGCTCATCCAGCGCTGCCAAATTCACTGCACCCAGGGAAGCAATTTCCCGGCCCAGGCGATCAATTTCACTCGACAAGCCTTGGAGCTGCACGCCTCCTTCTTGAATGCTCAATTCCAATGCACTCAAATCTGCTTGTGCATCTGACAAATGCTTTTCAAATTGCTCCAAGCTCAATCTTGCGGCTTGTTCCTTGAGTTGCAAATCTGACATGCGTTGGCGCAAAGGCTCAAGGGCCCGCTCCACCAAAAGACGCCTTTCATCACTTGCGCGAAGCTTTGACGTCAAGTCATCGTAAACACTGCGCTTGGAAGCCAAGACCTGCTCCCTTTGAGCTTTGATGGCCAAGGCCTCTTGCAAAGTCTCAAGCGCTTTGTTCTCCTGCAGCTCCTCGAGCTCAGCTTGCAATTGCGCGCGCTCGCTGGCAATAGCAGAAATTTGTTCGGTCGCAGCAGACTGCGTCCTTTGCAATTCACCCAACCGATTGGAGTAGGAGGAGAGGACAAAAGACTGCTGCTGGAAATCTTTTTCTCGCTCTCGGGTCTCATTTTGTTGAGTCAGCAAGGCGTTAGAAGCTTGCTCGAGTTGCTCACTGTAGAGATGCGCTCGCTCTTGCTGATCCCCAAGCTGCATGTCCAAGGATTCAAACTTACTCTCAAGCTCCCTCAATCTTTGCTCAAGGCTTTCTTGATGGGCTTGTGATTCCGTCAAGTCAGCTTTGATTTGCTCGCCACGCTGGCGAGTTTGATCGAACAATTGAGCAATGGCGATTGACTCAACTTGTGCATCGTGAGCTCTTTTTTGGGTGAGGATTGTGTTTTGACGTGCTTGTTCTAAACTTTCAAGCGCACGCTTGTATGCGGACTCTGCTCGGACCAAGTCTTGTTGGGCTTGCTCACGCATCAAATGTTGCGCCCTGAGCTGTTTTTCGAAATTTTCAATCGCCTGATTTCTCTCAAGTACACCGGCTTGCTCGTGATCAGGGGCATAGAAAAGCACAGTGCTCGAACCCACTACATGACCTTGGGCCGTGTAGATGTTTTCATTTTCGGTCAAGTTGAATTGACTTCTTGCAACAAAAGCCTGCGACAAATTCTCCGCCGTGTAAGCTCCAGCCAACCATTGAGTGAGCAACGCTTTCAATGAACTATCAAAACAATTGATGCGATCAATTAATCGAGGCAACTTGGATTGATTGTGGTCTGAATTTTGTTTGGGTATTTCGTGAAACACAACCTTGGTGGGTGGCGGATCTTTGTCCAAGGACTGAACGCTCTCCAAACGACCGACCAAATAAGAGCCAATGCGCTCTTTCAATGCAGATTCAACTGCAGTCTCCCAACCCGCCTCAACTTGGAGTTGACTCCAAAGGGCTTGCAATCCATCCAAGCCATGCTTTTGCAACCAAGGCTTTAAACGACCACTGTCCAAAACAGAAGTTTGTAGGGTCTTTAAAGCTTCTATCTTGGCCGACAAATCGCTTTCTTTCGCAGTCTCTTCATTGAGGTGAGTTTGGGCGTTTTGGCGATCGCTCTCCAAAGTGGGCACAGAGGTTTGCAGCTCCTCCAAAGTGGCTTTGGCCTCCTCAGCTTGAGCCAAGGCCAAACTCAGTTGAGATTGCGCTTGATCCAAACGACTCGCATCTGGTGCTTTGATTTGCAACAAATCGGCATTGAGCCTTTGGACACGAGCAAGGGTTTGATTCAATTGATCTTGAATACCGCGCTGCTCGGCTGCCAAAACCTGAATTTGCTGCTGCAAATCAATGACGATTTTGTTTTGATCTTGGCTCTTCACCTGAGCCTGTATTTGACCATCTTGTAGCGAGCCCAAAGAGTCTGAGAGAGATTCAATCTCAGCCTTCAGTCTTTCAACGTGCTCGGTGTGCTCGGCTTGCTTTTCACCCAACTCAGCCTCTTCCATCTTGGCCTCTTCTAGTCTAGAGAGCCACTGCTTGGATTGATCTTCTAATGAGAGAAGGCGAGATTGCGCTCGTTGACGGGTTTCATTCAAATAACGAATCTCCCCCTCCAGGCGTCCAACCTCTGCAGAGGACTCATAGAGCAAGCCTTGCGCTTGATTGACCTCATCCCCACCGGCATAATGACTCTGCCTCAGAGACTCAATCTCGTTTTCGATGTGCCGCAAGTCAGCCACTTTGGTCTCTAACTCAACCTCAGCTTGCGAGATGTCTTTGCCGATTTGATCCCGCACTCTCTTTGAGTCTTGGGCCTTTAGCCACCAAAGTTGCTGCTGTTTGGTGATCACACTTTGGTTCAACGAATGGTACTGGCGTGCAACCTCGGCTTGTTGTTCGAGTTTTGAGAGCTGAGCGTTGAGTTCGCGCAAGATGTCTTCTACTCGCACCAAATTCTCGCGTGTATCGGACAACCTGTTTTCTGTCTCGCGGCGACGCTCCTTGTATTTGGAGACGCCAGCAGCTTCCTCCAAAAAAAGACGCAATTCTTCTGGTTTGGACTCGATGATTCGACTGATGGTGCCTTGACCAATGATCGCGTAAGCTCTGGGGCCCAAGCCAGTGCCCAAGAACACATCTTGAACATCGCGTCTTCTCACGGGGTGATTGTTCAGGTAATAACTGCTCGAGCCCTCACGTGTCAAAATGCGCTTGACCGCAATCTCCGAATACTGCCCCCACTGTCCACCCGCTCGGTGATCAGCGTTGTCAAACACCAACTCCACACTCGAGCGTGAGGCAGATTTTCTAATGTTCGTTCCATTGAAAATCACATCTTGCATGGATTCGCCCCTGAGCTCACTGGCTCGACTCTCACCCAGCACCCATCGAACTGCATCCATGATGTTGGATTTACCGCAACCATTGGGACCAACAACGCCGACCAATTGGCCGGGCAACATCAGCTGAGTTGAATCCGCAAAGGACTTGAATCCAGATAACTTTATGTGAGTAAGACGCACCGAACACCTTTGAGTTAGTTCTTTTTATTCAGGGGGGCTCAAACCCCAACTTTTATATTTTCTCATGATCCAAGCCATAAACTTCACGCTTGCAATCATTTAGCCCAAGTCTCTACAAGCGATCTTGAAAAGCCAAAGCGCAGGAATGTAACGCTTTAAGTCTAACTTTTAGAACCCCCATGTCTGTTTGAAGGGACCGATCTGGGGTTTGGCTCAATGATTTCAATTCGTCCTCCAACGCCTGAACAATGCGAACCAATTCAGAGGATGCAAAAACACTCAACATGCCTTTGAAGCTGTGCGCCGCAGTTTTGGCTCCGTCCCAATCCTGTTCATTGACCTTTCGCTCCAAGCTCTCAAAATCGGGCAGCAATCCCTCAATGAATTGAGCCATCAAAACTTTCAACTGCACGACCTCAAAACCAAAGTCATTGAGGCGATCAACATCTAAATCGTTCATTTCCCACCTCCCTTTTGAGTGAAATCGATTGGATTTGCGCATCGAAAACCCAAAAGTTTAAAAAATCATGACCCGTCTTCATTGAATTCAAACTGCAGATCTACGAGCGCTTAAAAATATAATCTTTAATGTTTCATTTTCTCATTGAATCATCAGCATATTAAGCTTTTTTAATCCTTTTTTTAATATTTGCGATTGAATTGTAAAAGCTTGGGCTACTTTTAACCCGACCAGGGCACCAACTTCCAAGACAGGGTTTCGGAGCGATAATACCTCCATGAATTCTCTTCTCAATCAACTCCAGCCCTATCCTTTTGAGCGGCTGAGGGTGCTCTTTCAAGGCACAGAACCGAACCCCAAAATGAGCCCAATCAGCCTGGGCATCGGTGAACCACGTCATCCCACCCCAGCGTGGCTTAAAGAGCATTTGTTGGGCGCTTTTGATGCATTGGCGAGCTACCCACCCACTGCTGGGGACTTGAGCCTGAGACAAGCTTGTGCGAATTGGCTCAAGTCACGCTACAAGCTCAATCTAGACCCCAAAGATCAGATCTTGCCCATCACTGGATCAAGGGAGGGACTTTTCTCCATCGCTCAAACAGTGGTCAACAACCCCAAAATCAATGACCCCAAGGCCAACAAACCATATGTGGTTTTGCCCAACCCTTTTTACCAAATCTACGAGGGAGCCGCCATATTGGCGGGTGCAACGCCATACTATGTGCCAAGCATTCCTGAGAAAAACTTTGCCATGGACTGGGCGAGCGTCCCCACTGAGGTTTGGCAAAACACTCAGCTTTTGTATGTTTGCTCTCCAGGCAACCCCACCGGTGCTGAGGTCACTTTGAGCGAGTGGGAAATGCTCTTCAAATTGAGCGATGAATTCGGATTCGTGATCGCCTCTGATGAGTGCTACAGCGAAATCTATTTTCGCTCGACGCCTCCTTTGGGTTCTTTGGAAGCAGCTGAGAAGCTCGCGCGACATGATTTCAAAAACCTACTGGCTTTCACTAGCCTGTCCAAGCGCAGCAACATGCCCGGACTTCGCAGTGGCTTTGTAGCAGGCCAGCGTGAGCTTATCAAATCCTTTCTACTCTACCGCACCTACCACGGCAGCGCCATGAGTGGCATGGTACAAAGGGCCAGTATTGCAGCCTGGGCTGACGAGGTGCACGTTCAAGACAATCGAAAACTCTATCAAGACAAGTTTGCTCAAGTCACCCCTTTGCTCAAAACAGCTCTAGAGGTGGACTTGCCCGATGCGGGCTTTTATTTGTGGGCGAAGGTGCCCACTCAAGACGACGAGACTTTTACTCTAAAACTCTACGAGCAATTCAATGTCACCGTCTTACCTGGAAGCTACTTGGCACGAGAGGTCAATGGTCACAATCCTGGACAAGGTAGGATTCGCATGGCATTGGTCGCTCAAACCGAGGAGTGCCTTGAAGCGGCTAGACGAATTGTTGAATTCACCAAACTTCATTACCCCACATGATGGAGCAAAGTCTTTAACGAATTGAGCCCTGCCCCAGCGTCCAAGCCAGCGAAGACGTAAAATCCTCCTCCAATCAGTTCATTTCACAACCCCTTTACTTTTTCATTTACAGCCATGACTCAACAACTCGAACAAATCATCAATCAAGCTTGGGAAGATCGCGCTCAACTCAGTCCTGCCTCTGCTCCCAAGGAGACACTCGAGAGCGTTGATCATGTGATCAGCGAACTCAACAAAGGTCGCTTGAGGGTGGCAACGCAAGAGGGCGTTGGCAAATGGGTGACTCACCAATGGATCAAAAAGGCTGTGCTTTTGAGCTTTCGCTTGAAAGACAACCAACTCATTCATTCAGGGGATTTGGGCTTTTATGACAAAGTTCAGACCAAATTCTCTAACCTTGATGAAGAGCAAATGAAGCAAAGCGGTGTTCGCGTGGTTCCTCCCGCGGTTGCACGTCGTGGAAGCTTCATTGCCAAAGGCGCCATTTTGATGCCAAGCTATGTCAACATCGGAGCTTATGTAGGAGAGGGCACGATGGTTGACACTTGGGCAACAGTTGGCTCCTGCGCTCAAGTGGGTAAAAATGTTCACCTCTCTGGTGGCGTTGGTTTGGGTGGCGTACTTGAACCCCTTCAAGCCAACCCGACCATCATTGAAGACAATTGTTTCATTGGTGCGCGCTCTGAAATCGTCGAGGGCGTGATTGTGGAAGAAAACAGCGTCATCTCAATGGGCGTGTACATTGGTCAAAGCACCAAAATCTATGATCGCCAAACAGGCGAAGTGAGCTATGGCCGTGTGCCCTCGGGATCGGTGGTGGTCTCTGGCAATTTACCCAGCGCGGACGGAAAATACAGCCTTTACTGCGCTGTCATTGTCAAGCGAGTCGATGCTCAAACGCGAGCCAAAACCAGCTTGAATGACCTTTTGCGCGATTGATTCAAACTGCAGTCAATCGAAAACAATCAATGCGATCCTGTGGTTCACATGTGCCTTGCATTGGACTCTAAGCAAGAGGATCAACGTTGACTTCTATTTCAGCTCCTGACTGGACACCCACATGAGTAAAACCCTTGAGCTCACCGAGCAACTGATCTCACAGGTGTCGGTCACACCAGCGGATGCAGACTGTCAAAACATATTGATTCAACACCTCAAACCCATGGGGTTTGAGTGTGAAACCATCGTTCGCGGCCCCCAAGACTTTCAAGTGACCAATCTTTGGGCCTTGAGGACTGCAAAACCAGAGCGGAAGCATAGCGCTCCTGTTTTGGTTTTTGCAGGTCACACCGACGTTGTCCCGACCGGCCCTCTTAAAGCTTGGTCGAGCGATCCATTCACGCCCTCTCACCGTGAGGGCAAGCTCTTTGGACGCGGCAGCAGCGACATGAAATCCTCCTTGGCCGCCATGGTGGTGGCTTTGCAAGAGTTTTTTGAGCACCAGCCTGAGCCTGCTTTTTCAGTGGCATTTTTGATCACCAGTGACGAAGAAGGGCCCGCAAAAGACGGCACGGTTGCCGTTTGTGAGTTGTTGCAAGAGCGTGGTCAGCGACTTGATTGGTGCATCGTGGGCGAACCCACGTCCATCAAAGTCACAGGCGACATGATCAAAAACGGACGTCGCGGCACGTTGAGCGGAAAACTGGTGGTCAAAGGCGTTCAAGGCCACATCGCCTATCCGCAATTGGCTAAAAATCCAATTCACCTGATCTCACCAGCGCTTGCAGAGTTGGTGAGTATCGAGTGGGATCAAGGCAATGAGTTCTTCCCTCCCACAACGTGGCAAATCAGCAATATTCATGCTGGCACGGGTGCGAGCAACGTGATTCCTGGTGAGTGCATTGTGGATTTCAATTTTCGCTTTTGCACCGAGTCCAGCGTTGAGAGTTTGCAGCAGCGACTCAAGTCTGTCCTTGACCATCACGCCTTGGAATATTCACTGCAGTGGACCCTTGGTGGCTTACCCTTCATCACGCCTCCTGGGGAGTTTGTGGGTGTAGTTCAACATGCGATTGAAAAAATAAATGGCCAAAAAGCGGAGTTGTCCACAACAGGTGGCACAAGCGACGGAAGGTTCATTGCGCAGGTTTGCAAACAAGTCATAGAGTTAGGCCCTCCCAACGCGAGCATTCACAAAGTAGATGAGCACATTGAGCTATCAGAGCTTGAGCGACTACAAAGAATTTACCTAGAAATACTTCGTCAACTGCAAGAACATCTGACAACAGTTGTGCGCTCATCATGAGCCTATTGGAACTGATTGAGCAATTCAGTCTGCAACTTCAAGCGGCTGGTATCTCCACAGGTCAAGGCACCTTCAACACTTTTGATGAAGCAGCGTGGCTTGCGCTTTGGAAACTTGGTCTGCCACTGGACAGTGACTTGGAGGCTCTGAGCAGTGCTGAACCCTATGAAGCGCTATCTCCTGAGATCACTCAAACCTTGCAAACACTCATTGATCAACGCATTCAAAGCAGAAAACCAAGCGCCTATCTCACCAAAGAAGCATGGCTTGGGGGCTTGAGCTTTTACGTGGATGAGCGAGTGATCATTCCAAGAAGTCACATCGCTGAGATCTTATTGAATGAGACTCTACTGCCTTGGATGACCAATGAACCTGATCTGATTTTGGATCTTTGCACAGGCAACGGTAGTTTGGCGATCATTTGTGCGCTTTTGTGGCCTTCTAGCCATGTCGATGGCCTTGACATCTCCTTTGATGCCTTGCAAGTGGCCAAAATCAACGCAGAGCGTCACAAACTACAAGATCAGATCGATTGGATCATGAGCGATGCACTTCAAGGCGCAAGGGGACCATACGACCTGATCGTTTGCAATCCTCCTTATGTGCCGCAAAGCAGCATGGATCAACTTCCCCTTGAATTCAAAGCTGAGCCTGCCTTGGCATTGGCTGGCGGGCAACTCGGCATGGACTTCATCTCAGCCACACTCCCAAAGATGCACCACTTCATGAAGCCAAACGCACTTTTGGTCTTGGAGATCGGACATGAAATTGAAGCTTTCAGTGCGCTCTACCCCCAATTGAACTGGATCGCTTTGAGCACGCAAGCCTTTGATGATCAAGTGATCTTGATCAACCAAAAAGAATTGGCTGCCCACTTCAATTGATCCCTTTAGGATTGATCAAGCCCTTTGAGCTTGTGATCGATATCGACCGTCCACTTAAAAAAACTTCAAATCCCACCCGACCCCTCACCCATGATTCTCATCAAAGATATCGAACTCAGAAGAGGCGCCAAAACGCTCCTCTCAGGCGTTAACGTCACCATCAACCCTGGAGAAAAAATTGGTCTTGTGGGTCGCAACGGTGCGGGAAAGTCAACTTTCTTTGCCCTTCTCACTGGCGAACTGCAAGAAGAAAAGGGCGAGATGGAAATGCCCGCCCAGTGGCGACTGGCACAAGTGGAACAACACATGCCCGACACGGAGCAATCGGCAAGTGAATATGTGCTGAGCTCTGATTCAGCACTGCAAGAGGCTCAAGCACAACTCCTCAAAGCAGAGGAAAGCAATGACGGCATGGCCATTGCTGAAGCTCACTTGGCCTTGGCGGATGCTGGCGTTCACGACGCGCTATCCAGAGCGCAATCGCTGATATTAGGCCTGGGATTCAAGCCCAATGAACTCGACAAAAGCGTCAACAGCTTCTCGGGCGGGTGGCGCATGCGACTGCAACTTGCACGCGCGCTCATGTGTCCATCGGAACTCATGCTGCTCGATGAGCCAACCAATCACTTGGACTTGGACGCCTTGGTTTGGCTTGAGAGCTGGTTGCAGCGCTACCCTGGAACTTTGGTCATCATCAGTCACGATCGCGAATTCTTAGATGCTGTCACCAAAGTGACCTTACACATTGAGGGCGGCAAAATCACGCGTTATGGCGCCAATTACTCCGGTTTTGAGACCATGAGAATACAAGAGATGGTTTTGCAACAAGCCGCCTATGAAAAACAACAAGAGAAAATATCGCACCTACAGCATTTCATAGATCGCTTCAAAGCCAAAGCAAGCAAGGCCAAACAGGCTCAAAGCCGGGTCAAAGCGCTCGCTCGCATGGAGAAAATTGCTCCCATGATGAGTGCTGCCGATTTCACCTTCACTTTTAAAGAGCCCACCCATCTGCCCAATCCCATGCTCTCGATCCAAGATGGTGCTTTTGGATATCGCGCTGCTTCGGCTCAAGAAACGGTGATCTTGAGTGGAGTCAATCGCTCAGTTTTGAGTGGCCAGCGCATCGGCATCCTTGGTGCCAATGGGCAAGGAAAATCAACACTCATTAAAACATTGGCTCAAAGTTTGCCTCTCTTGGATGGTGAGATCGTAGAGGGAAAAGGCTTGAGCGTGGGCTACTTTGCTCAACAAGAGTTGGATGTTCTTCAACTCGATCAAAGCCCTTTAGAGCACATGATCGAACTCTCAAAACGCGGCCCCATCTCAGGCAGGGAGCAAGAGCTCAGAAATTTTTTAGGTACTTTCCACTTTGCCGATGCCATGGTCAATCAAGCCGTTGGAACTTTGAGTGGAGGGGAAAAAGCTCGACTGGTCTTGTGCATGATCGTGTGGCAACGCCCAAACTTGCTCTTGCTCGATGAGCCAACCAATCACTTGGATTTGATGACGCGCGAAGCACTCGGGATGGCGCTCAATGACTTTGAGGGAACTGTTCTCCTGGTGAGCCATGATCGTGCCTTGCTTCGCTCAGTGTGTGAAGAGTTTTGGCTCGTCTCTCGATCTGGGATCACTGATTTCACAGGTGACATGGACAGCTACCAGCGCTATTTGCTTGAAGAATCCAAAAAATTGCGAGAAGCCGCCCTTTCCCAAGAGGATCAACATGCCTTGAAGACGCAAACGATCGCGCTCAAAGGCATGTCCAAACAAGAGAAAAAAGCACATTCGCAAAAAAAATCACAACTCTCGCAACAACTCCAGCCTTTGAAAAAACAACTCCAAAAGGAGGAGTCAACGCTCCAAGCCCTTGAGTTGGAGAAAGAGTCACAACTCGCGCAGCTTGCACAAGACCTGAGCTCAGACGCTTCCCCAAGCGCAAAGCAAGCCCTGTTGGAGAAGGCCGCTCAGGCGGCAAAGCGCTTGAAAGCCATCGAAGCTGAAATTGCACAAACAGAAGAGAGATGGCTCAAGCTGCAAGAGCAAATTGAGGAGATCAGCTCAGTGTCGTGAAATCCAAAATTGGATTTTGTAACGGTTGCGTAAATTGACGCAAGGCGCAGGTCTAACAGATTGAATTTTCATTACAATTGGGGAAAAGGTACCTCGGATAAAGCTTCACCATCTGGTTGAGCGAGCGTGAAACATTGAGCCATCGATCAAGACACCCTTTCTTGATCACCTTAACCCCCACATGCACTATCAAACATTTTTGAGCATTGCTCGAGCACTGACCTTAGGAGCCGCATGTGCATTGGCCATTTCGGTCAACTTGGGGGTCGCCTTGGTCTCCATCAGCAAGGCTCTTTTGCTCGTGGGTTCGGGCTTGTTGATCCTCTTGGCTTACATCGCGGGAAAGAATCCAATTGATCAGCGATCGGCCGCAGAGATACGGCACTCCATTGGACGGGTTTGGTCCTTGACCACCACGAAAGTGATTTTTGCTTGCTTGATTTGGATGCTGGCGAGCTCCATTTGGACCACAAGCAACACCCACGACTGGATGGTGGCTTGGATCCGACATGCAAGACTGCTGGTCTTCCCCCTTCTTGTGTTTTGTCTGATCAACCCAGCAAATGTGATCTTGACCCTCAGAGGACTTGTGGCAGGCCAAACTTTTGTGCTGATTTGCTCATGGTTACTTTGGCTTGGTGTGCCGCACATCATGTACAACCCACTCTACCCCAAAGATTGGGGTATCGTCATCAACGGACACTTGGAGCAACCCATCATGACAAGTCTCATGGTGGTTTGTGTATGGACACTCAAGGATGAGCTTTTCCCCAAACTCAACCAAAAATGGGTGTACCTTTTGTGTGCACTGAGCGTGGGAAATGTGTTTTTCATCATGAACGGTCGCACGGGTTTTCTGGCCATGGTGTTGGCGATGACTTGTGCACTTTATTTTTGGTCCAAACAGAAAATCAAATTTAACATCATCTGGATTTCAATTGCACCCCTTCTTTTGGTGATCGCACTCGGATTGTTTTCCCCTCGTTTTGCGCAAAGGGCCATGGAGGTGAAACACGACATTGAACTCTACAGCCAAGGAAACGATGCCACCTCTCAAGGTTATCGCATCGACTATTGGGTGCAATCGATCAAAGCGATCAAAGATTCTCCACTCTTTGGCACTGGAGTGGGCAGTTGGCGTCAAGACTACATTGCTTATGGTGGTAACGAACCCAATCCACCATCAAATCCTCACCAACAGTTCCTGCTGTGGTTTGTCGAGAGTGGTCTGATTGGACTGCTTTTGATGATTGCTCTTTTCGTTGGTTTTTTCAAGGACGCACAACTGCTCCCAAAGCGCCCAAAACAAGCGATGCTGAGTGTGACTTGGATCGCTTTGATGGTCAGTATGTTCAATTGCCCTTTCTATGGCGCGGGTATGGGAGAGTTTTTCATTTTGCTGCTGGCCTGCATGGTGGCCCTAGGACAGTCGCAGACCATCGAACAACCCGCTGGCCCAGACGCTTTGAACACCAGCGATCTCTCTTGGATTGAACAACTGGGTCAATGGGTCATTACACAACCTTTGTCTCGAACCGTTCCTGGAAACGAGTTGAGCTACCGCAAAAGCGAAGGCCTCAGAAAACTAGGATGGAGGCACTTGCGAAAGTTGATCTATCTCCAACTTCACGGGCAGTCTGCCTTGATGGCGACAAAAGGGCATCCAAATTGGAAAAGGGGCTTATGGATTTATCAGCGAACCGCTCAAATCGGGGACTCCCTGATGGATTTGGCCCCAAGAAATCTTTTCAAACTGAAAGGTCTTGAGGTTGATTTGCTCACACCCAAGCACCTGTGTGAAATATTCCAAGATGACCCCTACTTTTCACGAGTGTTTGATCGAATCGAAAAGAATCAATTCAAAGATTATGATTTTGTGATCGTTCAAAGTGTTCACCACAGGGCGCTGAAGGAGAAAATCAAACACTTTCCCAAACTTCCATGGATTTGCATTCAAGGCTTTTACGATGTCCCTGATTTTGCACGAAGTCAATGGAGTGCTCAACGACTCATTGACGTGTTTGACTGGAGTGAGGAACAAAAAAATCTTGAACAACTTGCCTATCCAAAGCTTGGAGGCATCAAACCCTCCTCCAAGTTTGACTCTGAACCGAATATTGACGTGATGATTGCCATTGGTGGAATGGATCCCTCAAGGACTTATCACCAATGGAAGCAAGTCATTGAGGAATTGGGCAATTTGCAAGTCAAGGAGTGTGTACTGATTGGCCTAGGAGATGTGGCTGAGCAAGAGGCAAAGAAGATACAAAATGAATTGGGCCATCTTCTGAAAATTAAAAATTTGATCAATCAAACCTCATTGATCGATTGCGCTCGATTGCTTGAAAAAACCCAAACCCTGTTTACCGCGGATGGAGGCATGATGCATCTGGGCGTTGCCAGCGGCACTCATGAAATAGTGGCCTTGTTCACCCAAGGCATCAACCCATCTTTTCGCCTGCCTTACGCGCACATTGAAGGAGCGATTCAAGTCAAAAGCGGTGAAATCAACGACATCGCACCCAATGTCATCATCGAGCGTTTTAAAGCATTGCGTTCACTTCACGCGAACCGTTAATCGCAAAAAATCTATTAGACTTGCTTTATAAACCCAGGTAAGCTTTTTTGATTTCTGGTCTTGATGCAATCTCCGCAGAAGGTCCTTGAGCCACGACTCGCCCATTTTCCAAAACATACGTTTTTGAAGAAATCGCAAGTGCTCGAGAAACATTTTGCTCAACCAAGAGAACCGCTGTTCCTGATCGGTGAATAGCCTGAATTGCTTTGAACATATCGCTCACAATGGCTGGCGCCAAGCCAAGTGAGGGCTCATCCAAGAGCAACAATTTGGGCAAAGCCATCATGGCTCGACCAATGGCAACCATTTGTTGTTGTCCTCCAGAGAGTTCTCCTGCTTTTTGAGAAAGCTTTTGCTTGACCACGGGAAAGAGCTCAAAAACTTGCTCCATCGTTCTGGCCCTCTCAGACTTGGCTTTGGGATGCATCGATCCCAACTCCAAATTCTCAAGCACACTCATGCTCGTAAAAAGTCGCCGACTCTCGGGCACCAAAGCAATGCCCTTTTCGCACAGCAAGTGAGCGCTTAAAGCACTGACATCTTCTCCCATCCAATGCATCCGACCGGCCTTCAAATCATTGAGCCTCATGATGGAATTGATCAATGTGGTTTTACCGGCACCGTTGGGACCAATCACAGAGACCAGTTCTTGCTCATTGATGTTGAGAGAAAGATCCCACAAAGCTGGAGCTGCGCCGTAGTTGACTTGTACATTCGTTAAACTCAACATTTCAAATCACCTCGGCTTGATCGCCCAAATAAGCTTTGACCACCACCTCTTGCCTCATCACCTCTTGAGGAACACCACTGGCAATCACGCGCCCTTGATCAAGAACAACCAAGCGATCAGATAAGGCCATGACGGCTGACATCACATGCTCCACGAACACAATAGATGTACCTTGTGACCTGATCAAGCGAATGGTTTGTACGGCCATATCGATCTCAGAGGGTGTAAGACCTGACAAAACCTCATCCAACATGATGACTGCCGGTTGAGCAGCGAGTGCTCTGGCCAATTCTAAGAATTTGCGCTGATGCAAATTGAGTTCATCGGGATAGTCATCCTTTTTGGCACTCAATCCGGTGAATTCGATCCACTCAAGCGCCAATCGGTAAGCTTGCTCATCAGACACGCTGTTGGCGCCGAATTGCGCGGATAGCAAAACGTTTTGCAACACCGTCAGCCCCTTAAAGGGCCTCGGGATTTGATAGGTTCTGGACACCCCAATTCTGCGAATGAGGTGAGCCGCTTGGCCAGCGCATTCTTGGCCCAATAACTGGATTGATCCTGCACTTGGGGATAAATGCCCTGTCACCACATTGATCAGTGTCGACTTGCCTGAACCATTGGGGCCGAGCAAGCCCAATATTTCACCTTGGTACAAGGTCAAATGAACGCCATCCAAGGCCTTGATTCCAGCAAAATGTTTACACAAACCATTTAACTCTAGAACAACTTTCTTAGACTCGTTGGCCAATCCATGGTCGAGATCTGCGCCAGAGCCAGACTGGACAGATAGATTTTGGGCATGAGTCAATTCGTGCCTGATGTCTCGAAGGTTCAGATCATTTGAAGCCACCGATTGCTCTTGATGGGCAGAAGAATCACTGTGATCGCCCTCAAGTGCCCTCCTGCGATCCAAGCTCCTTTTTCTTTGCTTGGACTGCCAAGTACCCAACAGACCCTCTGGCATGATCAGAACCGAAAGGGTCAAAATAACACCGATCAATATCCTGCCATAAAGGGCACTTGTACCCTCAGTGAAGGCATTCAGCAAGAAAGTGATCAAAACGGCTCCAAGCATTGGGCCGGCCCACTGCCTTGCCCCGCCTAAAATACTCATGAGCACAACGGTCAAAGGCACAGTGATGCTGAATGTTTCACTCACGGTCACATAGGACACATAAAGCGCATGAATACTTCCCATCATGCCTGCGAAAAATCCTGACAATGCAAAGGCCTTCATCTTGAGTGCAAACGTTGGAACTCCATGCACCTCTGCAACGTCCTCGTCATCGTGAATGGCCAACAACCCCAATCCAGACTGAGAATAAAAAAGGGTTCGAGACGCCCAAATTGAAGCCACAACCATGGCAAAACCAAGAAGGTAAAAGGAGGAGGATGCGCTGGGTCCAATCATGGGCACTTGCACACCCATCAAATAGACACCAGGACCTCCATCGATTGGGGTGTTCACAATCAAAGTGGCAAGCACAAAGGTGACAGCCAAAGTGATCAATGCAAACGATTCGCCTCTGATCTTCTTCAGCCTAAAGACCAAGGCTCCCAAAGCCAACGCCAAAATGGAGGCACAAATGCCAGATAGAACAGCACTTGGCCAAAATCCAAGTCCGAACTTTCCAGCAAAGGTTGCCATTCCATACATGCCTACGCCAAAAAAAGCGCCATGCCCAAAAGAAAAATATCCAGAGTAACCGGACATCAAATTCCAACTCGTGGCCAACGTGATCCAAAAAAAGACCACATAGAGCAAGGACTCCAAGTGATTGGGCATTCCCAAAAATGGCCATCCTGCAAGAATTGCCATCAAAACGAACCATAACCAATTCAGTCCAAGACCTGCACGCGAATTATCCATGCGAGCGCCTCGTTAGCAAAATGACAATCAAAAGCGAGAACGAGACCAATGGAGCCCAAGATGGGGCGGTAATGGCCATGGTCATGGATTCGCTGATTCCAATCACCAGGCCCGCCAACAAAGGGGCCCAAGGTGACGCCAATTTACCCATCATGACAACGGCAAAAATCACCCCAATCCAAGCAAAAATTTGTGAAGGCGCCAAAGTAAAGGTTAGTGCCACGCTTACACCTGCGCAAGCAGCCAAGGCACCGCAAACACCAGCCAATCCGAGTGATAACTTGGTTGCATTGATGCCAAACGCTCTGGCCATCTCAGCATCTTCGGCACTGGCGCGAATGCATTTACCGGTGTCTGTTTTGGTAAGCACCCACCATACGGCAAAAGACGCCAACAAAGCAATCAACATGGTGAGCGCTTCTGAATAAGTCACAATGACCCCACCCATGTGAAACTTCATTTCCTCGTACTGAGAAGGCATTCTGCGGAAATCTGCGCTCCAAAAGAGTTGAATCAACGCCTCAACTGAAACAGCAAGACCAAAAGTGGCCATGAGCGAATTGAATGGCGTGATCGCAAAGCTCGCCAAAAGCCACTGGACCAAAATGGCAATCACTGCAAAAACAGGTATCAAAATCGTCAACGAAATCAAAGGATCTAGGTTCAAGCGAGTTTTGAGCTCGTATGTCAAATAAGCGGACAAAAAGACCCAAGCGAAATGGGCTAAATTGATTTGTTTGAGCAACCCCCAACCCACACTCAAACCCAGTCCAATGAGACCGTATAAAGCACCAATGAATACACCGGCAGCAAGGGATTGCAATAAAAGATTGGCGCTTGGCATGAGGA
>CAIPII010000236.1 GCA_903865035.1 uncultured Burkholderiales bacterium
CACTGGCGCAGCTCCAGATGTCGCTGGCAACTCCAAACGACTCGAGACCAAAGGGGTGTAAAAGGGATTTTGTTTGAGGCGCTCTTCCAACTCCTTTTGGCGCGCTTGCTCCAAGGTGTAGGTGAGCTCCTCTTGAAGCCTCTCTTTGGCAAGCCTGGCTTCTTCCTCCTTTTGAATGCGTTCGTTGGATTTTTTTAGCGCACGCGCCAAAAAGAAACCCGACGCCACATTGCCAATCATGTTGACCAATGCAACACCAGCCGTGACCGCACCCGAGGACGTCGCGCTCAAGCCCATGTCTTGGGTCACAGTGGGTAAAAATCCAATGACCGAGAGCCACTGCGCCGAATAGCATCCAAAGCAAAGGGCCACCAACCAGGGCGCCCTGGATGTGAGGGTCATGCTGAGCCTGCTGCCCCAAGGGCTCACCGAAAACCCATCTTGGTGATTGCTCAGTCCTGCAGGAACCCCTTTGTACAAGCCCCAAGCCGCCAAGGCGGTCATGCAAGACATGAGAACCCACCAAAGCGACCAACCATAGGGCCTGATCACCCAAGGTCCGAGCCACAAAGCAAACGCAGTTCCAATGGGAATGTAGGCCGCCCACCACCCAAGCGCTCTGGACAAGGATTGACCTTGGAGCATCAAGCGAATCAAACTCGGCGCTGGCATGGCAGTCAAAAGAACACCCAAGCCCTCAAAGAACCGGGTCAAGAGAAGGGTCTCTGAGGTCTCCGCACTCGCACCCAAAAGGCTAGACAAGGAGAGCACCACCAGGCCCGTCATCATGCAACGCTTCAAACCAATGACATCGGCAAACAGACCCACCCAAAGTCCCAGGGTCATGCCCGCGAACTGAACCATGGAGAGCAAAAAACCCGCTTGCATGAGCGAGGTGTGAAGCTCTGACTTCAGAGCTGGAATGGCGGGAGGGAGTTTTCCAATGTGCATGGCCACCGCCACGCCTGCAAAGACCACCCAAAAAGCGGGTGAAAACAGACGGCGCAACATGCTTGAGGTTTCAGTCGTGGGAGCTTGCACTTGGGGCCACTCTCTTGGGTTCGGTCATCGATTACAAACCCCTCATTTTAGGGTGTTATGCCCTTGGAGAGTGGAACACCGTGGCTTTTCTTTTTTCACTCAAACCTGGAGGGTCCGCCCAATCTGCGGTGCTCTTTGGCGGCGTATCGATCGGTCATGCCCGCAATGAAGTCAGCCGTGGCGCGCTCCTTGTCTTCTCTCAAGTAAAAAGACTCTGGCATTTCGCCAGGATTGTGCAAATACGCAAAAAACAACTCCCTCACCACTTCCTTGGCTTGCTCGGTGGTTTGAACAACCCTGGGGTGGCGGTAGAGGTTTTGGAACAAAAACTTCTTCAACTCATCAGAGGCCTCTTGCATGGGCTCACTGAAGCGCACCAAACCCTTGCCCAAGAGCCTGACCTCTTGGCTGGATTGAAGACCCAAAGGTGCGAGTGTTTTTTGAGTGGTGCCAATGACGTCATAGACTTGCTCACTCAGCATCAAACGAATGGTCTCAAAGAGCCATCTCCTGCCCCTCAAGTGCGGGTATTTTTTAAGCGTCTCTTGGCTGTAGTGTTCCACCAGTGGCACCTCTTGAAGTTGCTCCATGGTGAGCAAGCCCGATCTGACACCGTCATCGATGTCGTGTGCGTTGTAGGCGATCTCATCGGCCAAGTTGCAAAGCTGAGCCTCTAAAGAGGGAGACTGGTTGGTCAAAAAACGCAACCCCACCCCTGAGGGCTCTCGCGCTTCGAGCTCTCTGGCGTGCGCTGTGCTGCAGTGCTTCAAGATGCCCTCTCGGGTCTCAAAGGTGAGGTTCAGCCCATCGAAACTGGCGTAGCGTTCTTCTAAAAAGTCCACCACCCTCAAGCTTTGCAAATTGTGCTCAAACCCACCACTGTCCTTCATGCAGTCGTTCAAGGCCTCTTGTCCAGCGTGCCCAAACGGGGTGTGACCCAAATCATGTGCCAAACAAATCGCCTCCACCAAGTCTTCATGGAGCAACAAACTGCGAGAGACCGATCTTGCGAGTTGGGCAACCTCCAAAGAGTGGGTGAGCCGTGTGCGAAAGAGGTCTCCCTCGTGGTTCAAGAACACTTGGGTCTTGTAGACCAAACGGCGAAAAGCGCTGGAGTGAACAATGCGGTCGCGGTCGCGCTGGAAATCGTTTCGAGTCGGCGCGTCCTCCTCGGCAATGCGTCGACCCCTGGAGAACAGGGGGTCACTGGCATAGGGCGCCAAAAGGGCTGGTGAGCTCATGGGGGAGGCATTCATGGTCAAGCGTGTGGGTGTCCAAACGCATTTGGACTGGTGCATTGATTCAACACCGCCAAAACATCTGCCTCAGGGGCGGTTCTCACATGGGCTCTTCCCACTGAGGACAAGAGCACAAAGCGGATGTCTCCGGCCACACTTTTTTTATCCATGCGCATGTGATCCAAATAAGTCTTCGCGGGCAGATCTGGGCCCACAATGGGCAAGTTGGCGCGGGTGAGCAAATGCTTGAACCGCTCAACAAATTGCGCGTCCACTCCACCCATCAAGACAGAGAGCTCACTGGCCATCACCATCCCAGCGGCCACGGCTTGTCCGTGCAACCATTTGCCAAAGCCCAAACCACTCTCAATGGCGTGACCAAAGGTGTGACCAAAGTTGAGTATTTCTCTAAGGCCCGACTCTCTCTCATCCAAACCGACCACCCAAGCCTTGATCTCACAACTGCGCTTGACGCATTGTCCCAAACCCATTTGATCCTTCTTGCTGTGCTGATCCATGTGCTCTTCAAGCCAATTCAAAAAGAGTGGATCTGCAATGGGTCCGTACTTGATCACTTCAGCCAAGC
>CAIPII010000237.1 GCA_903865035.1 uncultured Burkholderiales bacterium
CCGAATAACAAAGCCGACCCCAGGAACCGACGTATGAGTATCACCGTCTTGAATCAAGACTAGAGAGGGGGCCTTTTGCCCCACAAGTAAATGTAGAAAAAGGGAGTTCATTGATTTGAACTCCCTTTTTGCGTTTTTTTAAACGCTGGATTTGGGATTTGCCATTGACAATCAGAATTGTTCCTTGATGATTCTATTATTTGCCCATACAATAATTAATGAAATTGGTCTTTGATCCCCAAAAAGACGCTCTCAATGTTTCCAAACATGGGATATCACTAGATCAAGCAAATTTGGTCTTTAACAACCCCAATAAGATAACCCTAGAGAGCGATCGCCAGGGAGAGAATCGATTGATGGACATAGCCATTGTTGAATTGAATGGGGTGGTTTTGGTTCTGGTGTATGTCTTGAGAGAGGAGTCTATCAGGCCCATTTCATTGCGCAGAGCGTCTAAGCGGGAAAGGAGTCTTTATGCCACCTACATCTAAATCAAGAACTTGTAAAACAAAGACGCAACTCACAGATTGGGAATCTTTAAAGAAGCAATCCCAATACAACGAAGCCATTGCACATGACCCCGAGGTTGATCTTTATGATCCTAATGATGACTCGGCCGTTGAGGCTTTTTGGGCGAGTGCCACGATCACCCGTGGGCGAGGTCGGCCTCCCCTGATGGTCAAAAGACCGACTCTTAATATGAGAGTGGATGCTGAGGTTTTAGAAGCTTTCAAGGCAACTGGGCCCGGTTGGCAAACCAGAATTAATTCTCTATTGCGCGATGCAGTGAAGAGGGGTTTGGTGCGTTGAGGGTTTTATGAAGCCACATCAACGCAGATGAAACGGTCATATGGAATTCAAGCTTTATGGCTTCAATGAGTCGCTCAAGCTGAGCGAAGATCGTATTTGTTGATTTTCTCAATCAGGGTGGTGCGCTGCAAGTTGAGAAGCTTGGCGGTTTTTGACACATTGCCTTCGGCTCTGGAGAGCGCTTGCTCGATCATGCTTTTCTCAATTTCGGCCAACCGCTCTTTGAGCGAAATGCCCTCTGGGGGTAATTCTGGCATGCCTTGGGCCAGCATGATGATGTCTTCGACATCCGTCTCAAGCTCAATGGGATCGTCACCCAACTCGGCCAGTACCTCAGGGGGGGGAGTCGGGGCTTGTGGTTTTGGGCGATTCGATTCAAATCCGCCCAAATTGCCTTGGATCACGACCAGCCCTTTGGGTAGGAGGGTCGGAGGGATGGCTCGCAAGTCTAAAACTTGTCCCGCATAAAGGGTGCTGAAGCGGTCCACCAAATTGGAGAGCTCACGCACATTCCCAGGCCAAGCGTATTGTCTCAAGCAGTCCAAAAACTCAGCACTGAAGCGAATGGGACCGTGTTGAATGTGAGCAAATTTAAGGGCAAAGTGTTTGAGCAAAGCTTCGACGTCTTCCACCCGCTCTCTCAATGGAGGGGTGTTCACAGGAAGCACATTCAAGCGGTAATACAAGTCTTCACGGAACCTGCCCGCGCTGATTTCGGTCTCAAGGTCTCGGTGTGTGGCAGCAATGACACGAACATCGATTGGAATTTGCTTGGAGGAACCTATGGGGTCAATGGTGCGCTCTTGCAAAACACGCAGGAGTTTGACCTGCATGTCCAAGGGCATGTCCCCAATTTCGTCTAAAAAGAGGGTGCCTCCGTGGGCAAGCTCAAAGCGACCAATGCGGTCAGACACGGCGCCCGTGAAGGCCCCCTTGCGGTGGCCAAAGAGCTCGCTCTCCAAGAGCTCCTTGGGGATTGCTGCGCAGTTGATGGGAACAAAATTGGAGCCTGCTCGCATGCTTTGCTCGTGCAGGGTGCGAGCCAGAAGTTCTTTGCCCGTGCCGCTCTCGCCGGTGATCATGACCGTGGAGTTGGAGTTGGCGATCGTGCCCAAGAGGCTTCTGAGGGCCTGGGCTGAGGAGCTTTCACCGATGTATTGAGCGCTGGATTTCATTTGCATTTGAATAAAGTCTATTGTTCTTGATCTGACACTGTTATGCAAGGAAATTTAGTCAAAATCCCTCATTCATGCCCCAAAGCTGACCCATGCCGAGGGTTTTGGGAGAAAAGTCGGTGGGAAATAAGCGATTTCAGGCCTTCAATCTTTAAGCCGCCGCGTTTGGTGTCGATTCTAAGGTGCAAGTGAGTTCATTTCTGCTGGAGAGCTTCTTGTCGTTTGGAGTGTATTTTTCAGTAACAGAATGGGCGAATTTGGTAAACGCTGGGTCGTGCTTTCAGAGGGCCGCATGGGTTTGTGTTCACCGATTTAAGTTTACGGTGTTACGGTCGATACTAAAGCTGTAGGCGGCCTTTTGGGTTGTCCTCAAACGTTAGGCTTTTGGAGATTCTCAAAAGCAACCCGTGAGTGGGTGACCCCGCAGTCACTTGAGTTTTGTGATTTTTTTAGGAAACTGCCATGAAAAAACTATTCGTTATCAGTGCCGTGGGCGCCGCCGTGTTGTTGAGCGCATGCTCAAGCACCCAACTCTTCAAATCCCAGGCTCCAGCCCGTGAGCCCGAGCACGCAGCGAACGCCACGATGCTCGCTCCCATGGTTGAGAAGCGCGAAAACTTTGTGGCCACTGGCTACGCGGTGATCAGCGTTCAAAACCACAAGAACCCTGCTCAACAGCGTTTGCTGGCCATTCGCGCCTCCAAGCTCGACGCCTACCGCGCGTTGACCGAACAGGTGTACGGCCAACAATTGGACGCCAACACCACCGTCTCAGACATGACTGTTGTCAATGACACATTCAGAGCCAAGGTGGAAGGCATCATTTACGGCGCTCAATTGGTGAGCATCACGCCTGTGAGCGATGACACCTATGAGACCACCATGTCTTTGGACCGCGCTGTGGTACAAGATTTGCGTCGTTTGTATCTCACACAACTGGCCATGAGAGGTCGTTGAAAATAAGAGGCGTTTAGTTCTCTTTTTCTAGATCTTTTGATCATGCCTGGCAAACTCCCTCCACTTGATAGGCGGGGATTTGCCTTTGCTGCCTCGTCTGGTTTGATCATCCTTGATGTGTTCAAGGGTTTTCAATACCCAGCGAGCATGCATGCGTGTCGGTTGTGAGCCCAAGTGACTTCCATGAACACACGCATGAAAAAAGATTCGATCCAGCATGCCCTCAGCAAAGGGGCGCCAAACGATTGCCCGACCCATTGGGGGATGGAGAGCATGTTTGAGTTGTCTTGGCAGCTTCTCTTGAAGGGGATGCTCCTGGGTCTGGCGTGCGCGTGCCTCTTGCCCCTTTGGGCCCATGCTCAGAACTCGATCGGTTCAGTGGACACTGCAGAAGACACGCTGCAGGCCGTGAGAAATTCCCTTGTCAAACTGGCCATGGAAGGACCCACTCAGGTGAGGAGTACCTCTTGGATCGATGAAGACGGGGCGCTCAGAGACAGTGCTGAGTTCACCAACGAGATGGTGGTGAGGGGTGTGAGGATATTGGCTTACACCCATGATGCGGAAACCCAAGCCGAATTGTCTTTGGAATCCAAGCGAGAGGGCGCACCGTCCTCTAAAAGTTGTAAGGCCTCAAGCGGCAAAGAAATCAGCAAGCTCCAAGGGGTTCAGCATTTGGTGGTTTTTGATGTGGCGATTGCGCCTCAGATCAAATTTCAAGATCTTTATCTCACACGCATGATTGCCAAGTCGCTCAAAGAGAGCTTGCTCGCGCAAAGCGATGAGTCTCGTGTTTTCAAGATGAGTTTGAACGCATTGCCTGCGGACTCGGTCACCTTGTCTGGAGTCAACGCCAACAAGGCCACTTTGCAAGCGGTGTTTCCTAGTTCTATCAATGCGTACCAACAAGCGCTTTTGGGTCGTGGAGACCAAAGGGTCACCTGGCAGGCCAGCCTGTATTTGGAACCAGCCAATGATGAAATCACCCGTGCACCCGGCTTGAAGGTCACCACCGTGTTGCAAAACCGTTTGGACAAGCGCCAAACGATGAGCTTTGAAGAGCATGTGTGGTTTGAGTCCAATCCACAAAAATCTTACAGTTCAGTGCTCTCCCCTGTGATGGTTGCACAAGTCAATGCCGCTGCAAGGTCCATTGAGAGGTCCATGGAGTCAGAGTTAACGTGCATTCCGCCTCAGTTTGAGGTGACCAAGTGGCAAGGACAACAACTCGTGGTGGCAGCAGGCAGTGTGAATGGGCTTAAAAATGGGGATCAATTTGTGGTGGTGGATCCCACCATCCTTCCCGCTCATGCCTTGCAAGCGGGAGCGATGCAAAGAATGGTCTTGGCCGAGGTGAGGCATGTGAGTCCTTACACGGCCGAGTTGAAACAAGTGGCGGGTCCCTCACTGGGTGGAAACGCCAATTGGGTGGCCGTGGCACACGCCAAGCCCTAGAACTTATTTATTTGGGAGAGAAGATGATGAAACAACAATTGAATGCGTTGACCCTTGCCGTGCGTGCTGCCTTTTTGGCCTCTTTGGTTTGTGGTGCTGTGCATGCACAAGAGCCTGGTGCATTGGAGATGATCACCTTGAGCGATCAAGGATTGATGCCAGCGGACGCGAAAAAGGATGCCAAGGCTACTCCTGCAGCCAAGGCGCCTGCACCAGCGGCTCAAAAGCTCGAAGTGGTTCGCGCCAATTTTGCTGCTCAGGCGAGCAAACCCCAAGCCGCGTCCAGTGCGCCCAAAAGCGCCAATGGAGTGGTGGCCACTTATCAAGTCAAAGCGGGGGACACTTTGGACAAAGTGGTCCAAAAGGTTTGGCCCGATTCTTTGCTGAAGCCTGAAGTGCTCAAGCAAGCCATCATCGACATGAACCCCAATGCCATGACCCGTGGTACCCAAAAGATGCTCATGGCTGGTGTCACCATCAACTTGCCCAATGAGAAAGAAATCATCGAAGCTCGCATGAGCAAAAAAGATTACGCTCGCTCTGAAAAAGACCTCAAAGGCTACACCAGCTATCCTGACCAAGCCTTGAACACCGAGGGCGCTGAGAAGCGACGCCATTGGGTGTCCTACCCCTAAAGCACATGGGTCTTTGTGAGTCTTGAGTCATTGTCCAAGAGAGGCAGCACAAATGTTGCCCCTTTTGGGAGGATGATCTAGTGCTTGGATGAGCAAAGGGTCTTGATAGACCGGGTGCTTATGGGTTAGGCTCAAGGCATTC
>CAIPII010000238.1 GCA_903865035.1 uncultured Burkholderiales bacterium
ACATCATCTTCGTGCTTTTCATTGCCTGCAGTGGCAACAGCGTTTCTCAGCACACCTCCTTTTTTCAGATCAAAAGCTTGGCTTTTACCTATTTTTAGTGTAAATTAGAGCCTCTTTAACTGCTTTTAATGATTTTTATGGATTTGAGAAAATTAAAAACCCTCATCGATTTGGTCTCTGAATCAAACGTGGCCGAACTTGAAATCACGGAACCTGAGGGCAAAGTCAGAATCGTTAAAAGCAGTGGTGCACTGCAACAACCACAGGTTTACAGCACATCAGGCGTGGTCCCCATGCCTGTGCAAAGCATTGATTTGAGCGCTGCAAGCGCTCCCAACCCAGCTCCCGAGGCTTCTCAAGCAAGTGCGCCTGCACCCGCGGCGAGCGAAGCCCATGTGGTGAAGTCTCCCATGGTTGGCACCTTCTACCGCTCGGCCAGCCCCGAATCTCCTCCCTTTGTGGAAGTCGGATCTGTGGTCAAGGAAGGCGACACCATCTGCATCGTTGAAGCGATGAAGATTTTGAACGAAATCGAAGCCGACAAGAGCGGCACCATCACCAAAATTTACGCCCAAAACGCCCAGGCCGTTGAGTACGGCAGTGCACTTTTTGCCATTGAATGATTGAGTGGCAGGTATGTTTAAAAAGATCCTAATCGCCAATCGAGGCGAAATCGCCCTACGCATTCAACGCGCCTGCAATGAACTTGGCGTCAAAGCCGTGATCGTCTACTCTGAGGCTGACCGTGAGGCCAAGTACGTCAAATTGGCCCAAGAGGCCGTTTGCATTGGACCTGCAGCATCCGCACAAAGCTACCTCAGCATGCCAGCCATCATCTCGGCTGCTGAAGTCACCGACTGCGAAGCCATTCACCCAGGCTACGGTTTTTTGAGCGAAAACGCTGACTTTGCCGAACGAGTCGAGATGAGTGGCTTCCAATTCATTGGCCCAACCCCCGAATCCATTCGCATCATGGGCGACAAAGTCGCCGCCAAACAAGCCATGATCAAGGCCGGAGTGCCATGTGTTCCTGGCTCTGAAGGCGAGTGCCCCAGCGACCCCGCTCAGCTGAAAAAAATTGCCAAATCAATTGGTTACCCCGTCATCATCAAAGCAGCAGGCGGTGGAGGTGGACGTGGCATGCGCGTGGTGCACGACGAAGAAAGCCTCATCCCCGCGGTTCAAATGACCAAGTCCGAGGCCCAATCGGCTTTCAGCAATCCGGCCGTCTACATGGAGAAATACCTCCAAAACCCCAGGCACATTGAAATCCAAGTGCTCGCCGATCAGCACAAAAACGCTGTCTACTTGGGTGAGCGCGATTGCTCCATGCAGCGCAGACACCAAAAGGTGATCGAGGAAGCCCCTGCGCCTCACATCCCCAGAAAAATCATCGAAAAAATCGGTGAACGTTGTGTCGCCGCTTGCAAACGCATTCAATACCGGGGAGCGGGCACCTTTGAGTTCCTCTATGAAAACGGAGAGTTTTATTTCATCGAAATGAACACCCGTGTTCAAGTTGAACACCCGGTGACGGAGTACATCACGCACGTGGACATTGTGAAGGAACAAATTCGCATTGCTGCAGGCGAGAAGCTCAGCTTCACCCAAAGGGACGTGACCTTCAGTGGTCACTCCATTGAGTGCCGCATCAACGCGGAAGATCCCTTCAAGTTCATTCCCTCTCCTGGTCGCATCACCACTTGGCATGCACCGGGTGGTCCTGGTGTGAGAGTGG
>CAIPII010000239.1 GCA_903865035.1 uncultured Burkholderiales bacterium
CAGAAAAATCCCCTACCTAAATACAGGTCTGATGTTTATCAATAAGTTTGTGACCTAAGGACATTGACTGATTGTTCTTCATCAATGGCCCAAGATGCATCGCAAATTTTCATGACATCAACGATCGTTAAATTTCACAAAAACAAAAGCGCGGATTTGGATTCTAGACGATTTCATTTAATTTCATAAAAAAATCGAAAGAAAAATCAAATTAATTCGATAAAGTTTGAGCTATGGCTTTCCCTAAGTCCTGGGTTTGCGCGTTACCCCCTAAATCGGGCGTTTTGGGCGCACCACTATTGGGAATCAATACCGCTTCAATGGCTTTGAGCACTTCGTCGTGGGCTTGCTTGTAGCCCAAAAACTCAAGCATCATGGCGGCACACCAAATTTGCCCGATGGGATTTGCAATTTTTTTCCCAGCAATATCAGGCGCTGAGCCATGTACAGGCTCAAACAAAGATGGCATTTCACGCGTTGGGTTGATGTTGGCTGAGGGAGCTATACCGATGGTGCCAGTGCAAGCAGGACCCAAATCACTCAATATGTCCCCAAACAAATTACTGGCCACAACCACATCAAAGAAATCGGGACGTTGCACAAAGTGAGCGGTCAAGATGTCAATGTGAAATTTATCAACATGGACCTCAGGATAGGATTTGGCCATTTCGCTCACTCGCTCATCCCAGTAAGGCATCGTGATGGCAATTCCATTGGATTTGGTGGCGCTGGTGAGATGCTTCTTGGGCCTAGACATGGCCAAGTCAAATGCAAATTTCAAAATTCTGTCCACACCTACCCTGGACATGATGGACTCTTGCATCACGATTTCCCGATCCGTGCCTGCAAACATTTTTCCACCCACACTAGAGTACTCACCTTCGGTGTTTTCTCGCACAATGTACATGTCAATCTCACCAGGCTCTCGGCGACTGCCATCCTTTCGAACCACAGGTGCAATGATGCCAGGCATCAAACGCGCAGGCCGCAAGTTGACATACTGATCAAATTCGCGGCGAAACAAAAGAAGAGAATTCCAAAGTGATATATGGTCTGGAATTTTCTCGGGCCAGCCCACAGCCCCGAAAAGAATAGCATCGTGCCCTCCAATTTGGTCCTTCCAATCATCGGGCATCATCTTGCCATGGCGCTCAAAGTATGGCCACGACGCAAAATCAAAATGATCGAATTCAATACCTATGTTGAAACGACTGCAAACCGCTTCCAGTGCTCGAATCCCCTCTGGCATGACTTCTTGTCCAATGCCGTCACCAGCAATCACCGCAATCCGATGTGCGCACATGTCTAAATTCCTTTTGAATACGCTCAAATGAGCAAAAAAAGAGTCAAGTTACTTCTTGAGTTCTTGCCGGCGTCTTGATGACCAAATAAACACCAAAGGCTGTCAACCCAACTCCAAGAAGTGTCAGTAAGCTAATGGGCTCATTGAAAATCAACCATGCCATGAAAGCCGTACAAGGTGGCACCAAGTACATCAAACTGCTCACTTTTGAAGCAGCACCCTTTTGTATCAACAAATAAAGCAACGAACTGCCCCCAATGGTCAACACAAATACTGACCATACCATTGCAATGAGCGACTGCTGGGTCAACACAAAAGATTCTGACTCCATCCAACATAACGGGGCAGTAACCAGGGCCGCAAAAATCAATTGCACTGTATTGGCCGTTCTCACGTCACAAGGCAAAACATGTCTTTTTTGATACAGAGTCCCAGTGGTGATTGACATCAAGGCCATCAAAGCAAAGGCTCCTGAGAGCCAATTGATCTCAGTGCTTTGCTCCAACTTGTTCCAAAGCACCAAGGTCAAACCTAAAAATCCAAACAACAAGCCTGTCCATTGTCTAGCCCGTATTTCTCCACCGCGATAAGACAACCACAGCGCAGTGAGCACGGGCTGCAAACCCACAATCAATGCCGATAGGCCCGAACCCATTCCTGCTTTAACCGCCGCCCAAACTCCTCCCAAATAGCCCGCATGCATGAGCACTCCTGTCACCCCAATGTGAAACCATTGGGCTCTTGATCGTGGCCAAGGCACTTTGGCCAAAGCAATCCAAATACAAAAAACAGCAATGGAGAGCAAGTAGCGGAACTCCAAGAAAGTAAAAGGCGGGGAAAAGGGCATGCCCAAACGCGCCACGACAAAGCCAGTGCTCCAAATGAGCACGAAAACTGCAGGCATCAAAGCCAGCAACAATTTCGTTTTATCAGAGCTAGAGTCTGCCGACATCATTGAACATGCTGCCGGATGATGGGCAAGGCTTTTTGCAGGTAATAAATCATGGACCAAATGGTGAGCACAGCAGCGACCCAAATCAAAATCTGCCCAATGTATCCGGTATCCAAAACACCGAACAAAAGATCGTTGTAGAGCAAAAATGGAATGGCCGTCATTTGAACTGCCGTTTTGAGCTTACCTAAGATGTGCACTGCAACGCTTTTCTTGGCACCCAATTGAGCCATCCATTCTCTAAGAGCAGAAATGGCGATCTCACGACCAATGATGATGAGCGCCACAAACACATCGGTCCTGCCCAGATGCACCAAAATCAAAACACACGCACAAACCAAAAATTTATCCGCCACAGGGTCTAAAAAGGCCCCAAAAGCGGATGTTTGATTGAGCTTTCTGGCCAAAAATCCGTCAAGCCAATCGGTTAGCGCAAAAATCACAAACATGACGGTTGCAATCAAATTGCGGTCTGCTTCGGAAACAGGCCAATAAAAAACCGACACGATCAAAGGGATCGCCAAGATTCTTGTCCAAGTCAACAGTGTCGGTAGTGTCCAAAACATGACGTTCAATCGTAAATGATTTGTGATTGCCCATCGTGAGCTTGAACCATCAAACTGGCCAAAGCTGCATCGCTGGGAAAGAATTTAATGCGGTTGCCCAACTGGATTTCAGCCGTGACTTGATCTCTCAACAACTTCAAGCGCACTGGAAGGCCCTTGACCAACTCACCTTGCTCGGTCTCCTCAATTTGAGGGGGGAAGTCTTTGATCATTCGATCAATGTCAGGAGGCGTGCCATTGACCGTGAGCTTGAGGTATTTTCCAAACCGACAGCGAGCCATGGAAAGGTCCCAAATTTGGTTCACATTGAGTCTCAATCCACCACCCGAGAAGCGATCAGGCTGCACCTTGCCCATGATGACCACCACCTCATCGTCTTTGAAAAGGTGGCGATTCGCGTTCAAGGTTGCATCATCAACTTTTGCCTCAATGGTGCCCGATTTATCATCGAGCTTGAACAAACCAATTCGCCCATTGGTGGCGTTGATGACCTTGAAATCGGTGATCACTCCAGCCAAAATTTGTGGCTCACGAGAGTCCATCAAATCTTCAATTTTGCGCTTTGCAAATTGCCTGACTTCGCTCTCGACCGCATCAAACAAATGACCCGACAAATAAAAGCCAAGTGCAGACTTTTCTTGTGTCAAACGCTCCTTGATATCCCAAGGCAGTTGGGCAACCATGGCGGGCTCTTGCGTGCCACTTCCGTGCTCACCAGCATCGTCAAAGAGCCCCACTTGCAAAGAGTTGGCCTCTTGCGATTGAGCAAACTGAAAAGCCAATTCAATCGATGCAACCAATGCGGCGCGATTTCGATCAATGCCATCGAATGCACCTGCTTTGATCAAGGCTTCCAGAGTACGTTTATTGAATTTGGTGCGATCTACTCGGTTGCAAAAATCAAATAAACTGGTGAAGGGTCCTCCCTCCTCACGAGCTCTGACCAATGCCTCAATGGCTTGCTGTCCTGTGCCTTTGATGGCACCCAGTCCATATCGGATTTCTTTATCCGATATAGGCGTAAAAACAGGACCACCCCTGTTGACATCAGGCGCTTCAAAACTCAAACCCATTTTGATCGCATCTTCGAACAACACCTTGAGCTTGTCGGTGTTGTCCATCTCAACGGTCATGTTGGCGCAGAAAAACTCGGCTGTGAAGTGAACCTTGATCCAAGCCGTGTGATAAGCAAGCAAGGAATACGCTGCAGCATGAGATTTATTGAATCCATACCCCGCAAAACGCTCCATCAAATCAAAGATTTCATCGGCCTTGGGTTGTGGAATGTCTTTTTTGGCAGCGCCCTCTCGAAAGATACTTCGATGCTCGGCCATTTCTTCGGCTTTTTTCTTACCCATGGCGCGTCTGAGCAAGTCAGCGCCTCCAAGTGAATAACCTCCCAAAATTTGGGCCACCTGCATCACCTGCTCTTGGTAGACCATGATCCCATAAGTTTCAGCCAATACCGACTCGGCCAAGGGGTGCGGATACTGGACCTCTTCTCGCCCATGTTTTCGAGCCACGAAGCTAGGGATCAAATCCATTGGACCAGGGCGATACAAGGCGTTGAGGGCAATCAAATCCTCTAGGCGAGTGGGCCTGGCGTCTCTGAGCATGCCTTGCATGCCACGGCTCTCAAACTGAAATACTGCTTCAGTTTTACCTTCTTGGAACAATTTGTAGGTCAAAGGATCTTTTAGATCAATGGATTCGTAATTGAAGTCGGCTTGTGTGGGATGCCTGCTCGTGATCAACTCTTTGGCGATGTTCAAAATCGTAAGCGTGGCCAGTCCCAAAAAGTCAAACTTCACCAAGCCTGCGGCTTCCACATCGTCTTTGTCAAACTGACTGACCGCCGAATCACTTCCTGGCTGTTGATACAAGGGACAGAAATCGGTCAACCTGCCTGGCGCAATCAAGACTCCACCGGCGTGCATGCCCACATTACGGGACAAGCCTTCAAGACGCTGAGCCATGGTGAGCAAAGTCTTGACGTCTTCTTCTTTCTCAAACCTCTCAGCCAGCGCTGGCACTTGTTCCATGGCCAATGCAATGGTCATGTGCTGCCCTGGTTTATTGGGTATTGCATTAGAGATGCCATCGCAAAACGTGTAGCTCATGTCCATCACACGTCCCACATCGCGAATCGCTGCTCGCGCGCCAAGGGTACCAAAGGTCACGATCTGACTCACGGCGTTGACGCCATATTTTTGCTTCACGTATTCAATGACGCGATCTCGATTGGATTGGCAAAAGTCAATGTCAAAGTCAGGCATCGATACCCGCTCTGGGTTTAAGAAGCGCTCAAAGAGTAAGTTGTAACGCAGTGGATCCAAATCGGTAATACCGAGTGAGTAAGCGACTAAGGAGCCCGCACCAGATCCACGACCAGGACCAACCGGTACGCCATTATTTTTTGCCCAATTAATGAAGTCCGCCACGATGAGGAAGTAGCCAGGGAAACCCATTTGAGAAATCGTCTTCACCTCAAAGACCAAGCGCTCGTGATAACGCGCCATTTCTTTTTCGCGCTCATCGGCATCCGGGAAATTGCGCTCCATGTGGCGCTTCAGACCAATCTCTGATTGCTGCATGAGGTAATCGTCGAGCGTAATGCCAGGTGGAGTTGGAAAATCCGGTAGACGTGGTTGACCTAAAACCAGTGAGAGGTTGCAAC
>CAIPII010000240.1 GCA_903865035.1 uncultured Burkholderiales bacterium
CAATCCTGGTTCGCCACTCAAACCGCCAGTCGTTTTTGGGGTTGGTGTGGATTGGCAATCTCTTCACTCGCTATATTTCTATTTAGATTCCAGCATTATGTGAATCGGCGTCCTTTTTGGGATGAATTGAGCGACATCCTTTGGACCATGAATTCTTTGGCACTCTTAGATATGACCTTGGTGGCGATCACTCGATGGAACGCCTCTAGGATGTGGTGGCTTACAGCGTGGGTCTCTTTAACTTGTCTGATTGTTTTATTCAGGAGTCTGACTCGAATCTTATTGAATCATTTTGACCTATGGGCACGCCCTACCATTTTGATTGGATATGGTAAAAATGCAAAAGAAGCGCTCGCCGCGCTGCAAAGCGAACCTCATCTTGGGTATGACTTAAAAGGGTTTGTGGATGTCTCTGAGGACTCAACGGATGAACCCAAAGATCCAACGTTGCCCCAAAACAAAGCATTGAACCTCAAAGCCTTGACAGTTGAAGAGCTCAAAATGAATGCTCACCAGCCAGGTATTCAATGGATTTTGGCCCTAGATCACTCTCAATCGGATTTGAGAGAACACTGGCTCAGACAATTGTCTCAATGGGGAGCACAAGAGATTTGCGTGATCCCAGACATGCGGGGAATACCACTGTATGGGACCGACATGTCCTATTTCTTTTCCCATGAAGTGGCCGTCCTTAGAATCCGAAATAACCTGAAGCGCTGGCCCACTCGTTTCACCAAAAGACTTTTTGATACCGTTCTTGCAGCTTTGTTACTGGTCACGCTCTCTCCAGTGATGCTTTACTTGGCTTGGCTTATTCGCCGCGATGGTGGTTCAGCTTTCTTTTCACAAGAACGCATTGGTAGGCTCGGTAAACCTTTTAAATGTCTGAAGTTTCGATCGATGGAGGTGGGAGCAGAAGGTAGGCTTGTAGCTTTGATGGCAAAGGACCCTGGCCTTAGAGAGCAGTGGTCAAAGGACCACAAAATCAAAGACGATCCAAGAATCACACCAATTGGCAGATTCATCAGAAAAACCAGCTTAGATGAATTGCCTCAGCTCATCAATGTCATCAAAGGGGAGATGAGTTTGGTCGGACCCAGACCAATCGTCAAAGCCGAATTGGAAAAATATGGTGACGATGTCGGATATTTTTTGATGGTAAGACCTGGCATGACAGGACTTTGGCAAGTCAGTGGTCGAAACGACATGGACTACGAGCAGCGAGTCTACCTAGACACTTGGTATGTCAAAAACTGGTCGCTTTGGTATGACTTGGTCATTCTCTTTAAAACGGTGAATGTGGTCTTGAATCGAAGTGGAGCTTATTGAATTGATTGTGAAGTTGTGGCGTAAATCACAGTAACAATCAATCAAACCATCAGAACCTCATTCAACCCAAGGACACAAGCTCTTCATATCCAACTACAAAAGCCAATTTCGCTCCAATTGAATCCACTGGTGAATGCTGCCAAGGCTCATTTGGCTGATCAATTCAGAGCATCTAATAATTTTCTTGGATAAGAAGGATTTCGATCTAAAGTGAAACTCCACTTTGTCGTTGCCAGCGCCAAGCGTCTTGGCACATGGAAGTTAAATCTCGCTTCGCCTTCCAACCCAAGCAAGTCAAAGCTTTTTGGACATCAGCCACCAATATCGGCACATCCCCCTCGCGCCTGCCCGAAATAGAGTGAGGAACTTTGACCCCATTGACAGACTCGAAACACTGCACCAACTCTTTCACACTAACGCCCTGACCTGTACCAAAGTTAAGAACAGACAGTCCTTTTAATGGGGGCAATTCAAAAAGACCCATCATCGACTTTAAGGTCAGCACATGACCTTGTGCCAAATCCATGATGTGAATGTAGTCTCTGATGCAAG
>CAIPII010000241.1 GCA_903865035.1 uncultured Burkholderiales bacterium
ACGTGGCGCATTCAAGCCCGCCAGGGCCATGCTCCTCGGTCGCTTGAACCCGTGAGATCGTGATGGTGATAAAACATGAACTTGATTTTAGTGGAGCTTCAGTACGTCTTGATGACTTGGAGCAAAGAATTCAAGCAATGCACCACAGCTTGGGCTCGAATTTGACTGCGATCGCCCAAGAAATCCTGACGCTCGGCAAAAACCTGAGGCTCTGAGCTGTTCAAATTGCGATTGAGCCCCCATGCGAACCAAACGCAGCCCACTGGCTTCAAAGCGGTGCCGCCCAATGGCCCAGCCACCCCTGTGATGGACACCGAGACCTGGGCTTTGGAGTTCTTCAACGCCCCCAAGGCCATCGCACGTGCAACCGCTTCGCTGACCGCTCCGTGCTCGGCAATGAGTTGGGGGTCAACACCCAAGCTCTCCGCTTTGGCTGAGTTGGAGTAGGTCACAAATCCTCTTTCAAACCATTGGCTCGATCCACTGAGTTCGGTGCATTGAGCCGCCACCAAACCACCCGTGCAGCTCTCGGCACTCACCATGGACCAGCCCCTTTGGGTCAATTCATGCGCCAACTCGCTGAGCGTTGTGGTCAAGTCAAAGTCAATGTTCACGGCGTTGTTCAAGTGGGATTGTGGCGTGCTTCAAACCTTGGTGGCTTGCCACAAGGCCAAGACCAAGAGCGTGAAAAAAGCGGCCATCAAGTCATCCAGCATGATGCCAAAACCGCCTAACAGGCCCTCCGATTTGAATGCACGGTCGGCCCAAGCAATGGGTCCAGGTTTGGCGATGTCAAAGTACCTGAAAAGAGCAAATGCGGCCAATTGCCCCATGAAGCCTGCTGGCATCCACACCAAGAGCACCAACCAAAAGGCCACCACTTCGTCCCAGACGATCGCACTCGGATCGGCAACCCCCATGTGAGAGGCGGTGCGTGCACAGGCCCAAACCCCCAAAATCAAGGACGCCAAAATAAGGCCCGCCATTTGTGCGGGACCTAAAAAAAGAGTCAACAACAAATAACTGGCCCAAGCCCATAGGGTGCCCACGGTTCCAGGCCCCACTCGGCTCAAGCCCGCCCCAAACCCGAGCGCCATGAAATGCGCAGGATGAGAGAGCAAGATTTGAAGTTTGAATTTCATGAAAAATGATCAAAGGACTGGGCCTTCAATTCCATCGCTTGTTGTTTTGCATCTAAAAACACCACAAGACTTGAGTTTATCGCCTTCTCTGAGCTCAACCCATCAATTTGAGTATCTAAAGCCATAACCTCACCCACTCGCGTGAGTGGCAGTTGAAACTCCGAGGACAAGGCATCGATGGCGTGTCTGAGAGACTTTGGCGCAGAAAAAAGCAACTCGTAATCGTCCCCACCAGTGGCCACCAAATTGAGCCTCTCTTCAAAAGAGAAACTTTGAAGAGCCGCACCCATGGCGCGACTGTCTCGAATCCAATCGGTTTGCACCTGCGCCCTCTTTCCTGAGGCCTTCATCATTTTGGCAAGATCCCCGCTCAAGCCGTCGCTCAAATCCATGGCCGCACTGGCCAAACCCTTGAGCTTTTGCCCCAAGAGCACACGCGGTGTTGGAGATTCAAGCCGAGGTCTCAATTGCTCGAGGAGCTCTGATGACATGTTCAACTCACCTTGAATACCCAAGAGCGCCGCCCTGGCTTCTCCCAAAGTGCCACTCACGTACAAATCGTCTCCTGCCTTGGCGCCACTTCGAAGGAGCGCTTGACCGCTTGGCACCTCTCCCATGACCGTGATGCCAATGCACAAAGGACCCTTTGTGGTGTCTCCTCCAACCAGCGGGCAATCAAAGCGAAGAGACATCTCTCCCAAGCCTTTGGAGAATCCCTCCAACCAACTCTCTTCAACGGTGGGCAGTGCAAGCGACAAGGTGAATCCCCTGGGCTTGGCCCCACAAGCCGCCAAATCGCTCAAATTCACAGCAAGAGACTTTTGCCCCAGAGAGAAGGGATCGACATCGGCAAAGAAATGGCGTCCTTCAACCAACATGTCCGAAGACACAACCCACTGCATCCCAGGCGTGGGGTCCATGATCGCGCAGTCGTCTCCCACCCCCACAATCAATCCGTTCCCAGTTTTTGAGAATTTGAAATATCGATCGATCAGCTCAAATTCACCCATGATCAAGACCTACAGGGAAGAGGGTATTGCCTTTTTTGAAAGGGTGTAACTTCAAGTGACCGACCTTCTCGTCAATGCAAGCGTTGTCCCGAGAGGGCGTCGAGCACAAAGATGGGAATGTCCACCTCAAATCTCTCACCATCGACCGCAACAAAGAAAAAGCTCCCGTGCATGGTGCCCGTTGGCGTTCTCAAATGCGAGCCACTGGAATACTGAAAGGACTCACCTGGCTTTAAGAGCGGCTGGTGCCCCACAACGCCCAAGCCTCGCACCTTGTCGTGTTGCCCCTTGGCGTCGTTGATGTGCCATGTGCGAGAGATGAGTTGAGCCGCCACACGCCCCGTGTTCTCGATGGTGATGGTGTAGCTGAAAACGTACAACTCCGAATCCGGATCGCTTTGATCGGGCAAATACTCTGGGGTCACATCGATGCGCATTTGGTACTGAGACATGGCTTAAAACTTTCTCGGCTAAAGGATGTGCAATCTTTGGAACTGACCTGAGCGAGTGTTACAGCCAAACTTCTTGGTTCACAAAAAGCGCTCAGGGTCTATGGGCTCTCATCTTAATATGGGCTCTCATCTTAATCGCAATTGCATTTGTCATGGCACCATGGACAGGCTCAAGTCGCTATACTTTACCCTCATGAACATTTCAAACACCCACCCCTTTGTCATTGCACCCTCGATTCTTTCGGCCGACTTCACACGCCTTGGAGAAGAGGTGACCTCCGTCATTGAAGCTGGGGCGGACTGGATTCATTTTGACGTGATGGACAACCACTACGTACCGAACCTATCCTTTGGCCCCATGATCTGCCAAGCCATCAAGCCACTGGCCAAAACCAGCACTGGAAGCCCCGTGCCCATCGATGTGCACTTGATGGTGGAACCTGTGGACGCCATTGCACAGTCCTTTGCCAAGGCTGGTGCCAACCTCATCAGTTTCCACCCCGACGCCAGTGCACACGTTCACCGCACCCTTCAAGTCATTCAAAACGCAGGTTGTCAATGCGGCTTGGTCTTCAACCCCGCAGAGCCCTTGGATGTGCTCGACTGGGTCATCGAAGAACTTGACCTCATCTTGATCATGAGCGTGAACCCAGGATTTGGTGGACAAAGCTTCATCGACAGCGCTTTGAGAAAAATTGAAGCGGTCAAGAGCCGCATCGAATCCAGCGGCAAATCCATTCGACTCGAAGTTGATGGTGGAATCAAGCCAGAAAACATCAAAGC
>CAIPII010000242.1 GCA_903865035.1 uncultured Burkholderiales bacterium
CCCTTTGGCCATCACCGCCTCTGCGCCCGTGAGCTATTACGCAGCCTCCAGGTTTTTAGAGCAAGCGAGTTGGGGTCCAACCCCTCAAAGCATAGCCGATGTGCAATCCATGGGCATGTCTGCTTGGATTGATCAGCAACTCTTGCAGCCTCCTTCACTCTCCAACGCACCCGACTATGTGATCGACTACACGCCCGATGATGGCGTCACAGCAGTTCGCGCTGGCGAGTGGTGGCCCACTCGCTTCATGGCGATCTCGCTCTCGGGAACCGATCAACTCAGACAGCGCGTCTCTTGGGCACTTTACAACTACATTCCCGTGAACACGGGCTATGCTTATCTGATTCCTGCTTTTTTTGATGTGCTGCAACAAAATGGCTTGAGCAATTACACCCAACTCTTGAATGCAGTCACGCTGAGTGATTCGATGGCGGATTTTTTGAATTTGAATCAAAACGTGGCGGGCTCACCCAACGAAAACTATGCAAGAGAAGTCATGCAAGTCTTCTCGGTCGGCATGAACATGCTCAACCCAGATGGAAGTTACCAGACGGATTCGAGCGGTAACCCGTTGCCCACTTACACACAAACGGATGTGATCAATGCCACCAAAGCGCTCTCGGGCTGGCAAAATCCATACCTCAAAACACCTCGCACCAACACCGCCAACTATGGCGCATCCATGGTGCCTAGAAGTGGAACCAATCACGACACCACCCAAAAGGTGGTCCTTGGTAAAACCATTCCTGCGGGTCAAACCATCCAGCAAGATTTGGCAAGCTTCATCAACATTTTGGTGACCCACCCCAACACAGCGCCCTTTGTGAGCAGGCGTTTGATCCAAAGCTTGGTCACCTCAACCCCTTCTCCAGCCTATCTTTCCCGCATCTCTGCGGTCTTCACCAGCACGCAAGGGGACATGTCCAAGGTCATCAAGGCCATTTTGCTCGACCCAGAAGCCAGAGCAGGAGATGACCCCGGCAACAAAAGCGCCGTTGCTGGAAAAATCAAAGAGCCCATCTTGATCCAAAACGAGGCGCTCAGAGCGCTGGGCTGCGTGACCACCGTGTACTCCAGAAACAACCCCACCCAAGCTTTGAGCTTTGGACAAAGTCCTTACAACGCGCCCAATGTCTTTGGCTACTACTCACCCGATTACAAAGCGCCTGTTAGCTTGTTCAACGCACCAGAAGAGACTTTGCTCACCATCAATAGTCTGCAAAACTTCAACAACCTGGACTACCAGATCAATGGCACAGGGTTTGCCAATGCGGGATGCCAAATCAGCACTTTCACTGATGCAGCAACCACCTCCGATGCGGCCTTGGTTGAACTGCTCAACCAACGGTTTTTCAGAGGCGCCATGCCCGCCAACCTGCGACTGGGTGTCTCAACCCTTTTGGCAGGCAACCTCTCGAGCAAACCCGCTTTGGACAAAGTGGGCTACTTGGTGGGCATGCTCTTGTCGTCACCCATCTATGGAGTAGTGAAATGATCAATCGCCGTCACTTCATGAGACACCTTGGGGGCCTGTCTAGCCTTGGCATTGGAACCTATTTGTCAACCAACTCCTCGAGTGCCTTCTCCGCTTCGTTGAGTGGTTACAAAGCCATCATTGCAATTCACTTGGCTGGTGGCAACGATGGCAACAACACCCTCATTCCGATGGATGCGGCTTATAACGACTACCAAGCGGCGCGCCCGGTTTTGGCTCTTGCAAAAACAGAAATCACGCCTCTTTCTGGCAGTTTCATGGGGCACACCTTTGGCATGAACCAAGCCTTGGCTCCATTGTTGCCGTCCTTCAATGCAGGCACCATGGCCTTCATCACCAACGTTGGCCCATTGATACAACCCACCACCGCCGCCCAGGCGCTCAAAGGGAGCGTGCAACTGCCCTCCTACCTTTACTCTCACCCCGAACAACAAGAAATGGTCAATGGGTGGGCGGGCACACAAGACCCAAGCGGTTGGGGTGGACGAGGCATTGAGGCCATGGATCCAACATCGAGTTTGACCGCACCGTTGATCAGCTTGAATGGCGCCTCCAACAATTTGGCTCTGGGCAGACACTCTCCACTCATGAATGCCTATTCATCGGCCACAAGGTACATTGGACAAGCCGATTTGGCAACGCCCTCCAACCCATGGACCCAGGTCATGGGAGCCCTCTCACGCATTCAGTCTTCCAACCCAATTGAAAACGAATATGCAAAGGCTTTTTCTAGGATTTACAACAATTCCAGCCTTCTATTGAACGCCAGCATGTCAACGCCAACTCCAAGTGGGTTTGGCACTGACAGCTTGTCCGCTCAACTGTCCATGGTCACCAAATTGATGTCATATTTCAGTGCCAACGGAGCAAGTCGCCAAATTTACTCCTTGCAGTGGGGAGGCTTTGACACTCACACCAATCAAAGGGGCACCAGCACCACTGGTAACATGGGCCAAGACGGTCAACTCGCCACAGTGGCCAATGCTTTGGTGTCGTTGCAAAACGCTTTGGCACAAGCAAACCTATCCAACAACGTGGCCATTTTGGTCAACACCGAATTTGCAAGGACCTTGGACCCAGCATCTGGCGCTGGCTCAGACCACGCATGGGGCAACCACTGGATGGTGCTGGGTACACCCGTCAAGGGCGCTCAAATCTATGGCAACACCTTCCCCTCTTTGGTCAAAGGAGGGGTTGACGATGCCAGTCCGCAAAAAAGAGGTTACTGGGTTCCTCAGTACTCAAGCGACCAAGTGGCCGCAGACCTTCTACTTTGGCTGGGTCTTCAAAGCTCAAGCCTCACCGGCGTCATGCCCAACTTGAACAATTTTGCCAACAAGACCATTGGCTTCATGAACTCGTAACCCTTGCGTGACGTGCCTTCAGTGCGTGCCATTCAAACCCAATATCACTCTAGCCCATGACCACAACCTTTGGCTCATTGTCAAGCGCAAAAACCACCAATTCAAATTACAAGGGAGATGGAGGCTACGACGTTGTTGACTACAACTTGCCGCAGTGGAACTACACCATCACGAACAATTCTGACGGCAGCATCACCGTTCGAAATAAAAACACAGGCATCACTGATACATTGACTGGAATTTCAGAAATCGATTTTCAAGATGGGGGCAATTTAGATCTCTACATCACACCCCTACAAAGCAGTTATTCATACACAACTGGGAAAAATTGGGGCAACCTCTTTATGGGTGGCCCAAACCAAACTTTCACAATTTATGGGAATGCCAATGTATCATTTGGCCCCTTCAATGGCACAGTGATTAATTTAGGTGACGGCAATAACCCAGAAGATGGTAGTGTTGCGTTTTACAATTTGAATGGCGCTTCGGTAAGTGTGAACATGGCGAACGGAACAGCCACTGATTCTCTTGGACATCAATTCACTTTCAAAGGTTTTCATAGCGTCAATACAGGTGGTGGGCAAAACGATGTTTACATTGGCACACCTGAGAGTGATCAATTTTGGGTGAACTTTGGTAACTCAGGTGGTCAGGTTTTAGTTCAAGGAAAAGGTGGAGATGATATTGCTTCTTTTTATAGCAACCCAATATCCGACTACACAATCACAGCCAATGCCGATGCGAGTGTCGTGACAGTTTCCAAAGCTGGTTACACAGCCACGCTAGATAACATCGCAACACTTCAGTTTAGTCAAAACGGCGTGGGTCAACCCATCATTTTTCCAACCATGAGCCTGATCAATTTCAACACTTTAGGCGCCAACACTCTGTTGGCCCACACCAGTGATGGCTGGGAGGGCAGCAACCCTGGCAAACCCATCACCCTCACCTACAGCTTCATGACTGCACTTCCCAGTGCTGGAGAAGGATTCTCTGGAACTGGATTCACTGCTCCCAATGCAGCATACAAGAGCGCAGTTCAACAAATTCTTTCACAAATTTCAAACCAGACACTCCTCACTTTCAATCTTGTCAGCGATAGCACCACCACCCACGGTCAACTCGACTTTGGAGTCAACACTCAAACGGGAACACTGGGTGCCTCATATTTGCCCACAGATGCAAAACAAGCTGGGCAAGTGTGGCTCGACTCAAGTGCGCTCAACACTCTGAGCCCAGGCGGCATTGGCTACCAAGCCTTGCTCACTCAAATCGCTCACGCATTGGGTTTGAGTGCTCCGATCAGCACAACATCGCCTGTCTCCGCGCAGTCTGTGCTTCTCTCGCAATGGAACAACAACGACTTCACGGTGATGTCGGCCAACCAGGCACCCAACATGCTTTGGCAAAGTGCACTGGGCCCCTTGGATGTTCAGGCTTTGCAGACCCTTTATGGCACGAATCCCTCTTACAGCACTTCAAGTCAGAGCTCACAAGTCTTCAAAATGTCAGACCTCTCAGGTCAATCGATTCAGACGCTTGCCAGCACAGGTTCTGGCATGAATGTGCTGGACTGTTCAATGGTCTCCAGAGGCGTTTACATCAACTTGGGTGCCAACACCTACTCTTCCGTTGGAATTGATGCCAATGACATCACCTCTTTTGACAATATTTTCATTGGACCCAACACCAAAATTCAAAAAATCATCGGAACCGCTGACGACGATGTGATGATTGGAAATGGGCTAAATGATATTTTTGTGACGGGCAATGGCAATGATGTGGTTTTGGGTGCCACGGGCTTAAACACTGCTGTGCTCAACCAAGCTTTCAACAGTTACACCATCTCCTTTGACACTCCTAGCTCAGACTGGCTGGTGAGCGACAAGGCTGGAGTTTCTGGCTCCAAGTCGTTCAACACGGTTCAACGCTTGCAATTCACCGATGTCAATTTGGCGCTGGACGTGGGAGCGAACCAAGCTGCTGGGCAGACCGCAGAAATTCTAGGCGCTGTTTTTGGCAAGGCAGCGCTATCCAATCAGAGTTTTGTTGGTATTGGCTTAAATGCTTTGGATGCAGGCACCTCCGTTTTAAACTTAATGCAACTGGCTTTGAATTACAAACTGGGAGTGGGCTTCTCAAACGCACAAGAAATTAGTTTGCTTTACCAAAACGTATTGGGCACAGTCGCTCAAACCAGTGACATCAATCAATGGTCTGGAGTCATCAATTCAGGCCAGTACACCCAAGCGAGTTTGGCCGTGATGGCAGCACAAACCAGCCTTAACACCACCAACATCAACCTCACGGGTCTAGCTCAAACGGGCCTGGAATACACGCCCTCGACTCTCTATTGACGTTTCGTTTGGCTGGACTCGCATGACCCATCACGTCTTTAAAGCCATGGGAAGCCCATGTGCTTTGACCATTCTGGGTCAAAATGAAGTTCAAACACAAACTTTAATGAATTTGGCCATCAGTGAAATTGCTCGACTTGAACAAAAATATTCTCGCTATCGATCAAGAAGCCTGATCAGTCAAATCAACCAAGAGGCAGGAAAGCATGGAATCGAGTGTGATCCAGAAACAGCTCAATTGATTGACTTTGCCTTCAAAATGCACGCTGATTCGAGCGGACTTTTTGACATCACCAGTGGCGTTTTTCGACAGATTTGGAATTTCAAGGAGCCTCGCCTGCCCACTGCCGCTCAGACGGCCAAAGCACTTGAGCTTGTGGGTATGCAGCACATCGATTGGGACGGCAAGCAAATCTTTTTGAAAAAAGCAAACATGGAGTTGGACCTAGGCGGAATGGTCAAAGAATACGCTGCGGACCGCGTTGCACTTTTACTTTATGAAGCTGGCGCCAAATCAAGCTTGATCAATCTCTCAGGAGACGTGATGGCCACCGGCGCCAAACCCAACGGTGAACCCTGGCGAGTTGGCGTCAAACACCCAAGGGATGCGGGCAAAGTGCTGGCCACATTTCCCCTGTCATTTGGAGCGTTGGCTAGCTCGGGCGACTACGAGCGAGCTTTTGAGATCGACTCGGTACGATACTGTCACTTGATCAATCCCAAAACAGCTTGGCCAGTGCATCACTGGCAAAGCGTGAGTGTTGCTGCTAACTCATGCCTTTTAGCGGGTGCTTACTCTAGCAGCGCCATGCTCATGCAAGAAAACGGCCTCGACTTTTTACGAGGTTCTAAACTTGCGTTTTGTGCAATGGATCACCAAGGCCAAGTCTTCCAAGCCTGAGCGCACTTGTTGCGCTTTAAAGACCAGAATAGTCCATGTGCACAACGTTGCAATCCAAACCCTTCAGTCACACTTTTCACTTATGCTTTTCACTCACGCTTGAGCGATGAGGGTTGACTGGCTTACTTCATCACACGAGTTCGTCTGCGCTCATTTCGTCAAGCACACCCAACCATCCGGGGTTTGCACAACTTTGACGCGATGATCAAAGACGGCTTCCATGGCCCTGTGGGTAAGAGGATCATTTGAAGCTCCCTCAAAAAACACTCGACCTTTGGCCAGAAGGCAAATCCAATCGGTTTGAAGTGCCAAATTGAGATCATGGATCACAGTGATCACGCATTGCCCTTGGTCCACCTCCTCTCTCAAGGTGGTCACCAACTCGGCCTGATGTGGGGGGTCCAAAAAAGCAAATGGCTCATCGAGCAATACCAGTGGCGCTCTGACTGCCATCGCTCTGGCAATCAACACCCTTTGCTGCTCGCCTCCAGACAAGCGAGAAAACACCTGATCTTGCAAGTTCAAAACATGAAGGCGATCCAAGGCGCGGTTGACTACGTCATCATCTGAATGGCTGTTCAAATGGGATCTCACTTGATGAGGATATCGAGCAAGCATCACGACATCGCGCACCTTAAGGCCTGAGAGCCTGGACTCGGTCTGGCCCATCCAAGACACCATTCGAGCCCGCTCAAGGGGTTTGATCGAATGGATTGATGCTCCATTGAAATGAATGTTCCCCTCAAAAGGGATCAAAGCCGCCAACGCCTTCAACAGCGTAGACTTACCCGCTCCATTGGCACCAATCACACTGACCCACTTAGAGGGCTGGAACTGTGTACTCAAGCCCTCGAGAACCACTTTGGAGCCAAGTTTGACACTCAGTTGTTGGACCTCTATGAGGGGCGAATGGATGGAAAGTCGCTCGACCATGTTCAATCCTGAGACACACCAAGAGGTTGAGTATTCATGAGCCACAACAAATAAAGTCCTCCCAATAAGGCCGTGACCAACCCAAGGGGTAACTCTTGTGGGCCAATGATGGATCGCGCCACAATGTCTGAAGCCAAAAGCAAAACAGCTCCACACAAGGATGAGAGAACGATCAAGTCTCGATAAAGCACCTGCCCTAAATTTCTAACCACGTGAGGTGCTGCCAATCCCACAAATGCAATCAATCCCAATTGACTCACAGCCACTCCAGTACACAAAGATAAAATCCCAATGAAGTGAGCTCGAGTTCTAGCCAAATCAACGCCCAAGCTCTTGGCGGTCAACTCTCCCAAGGAGAGGGCATCAAGCGCTTTTGAATAACGAAGCGACCAAAGGGTGGCCAAGATGAGTGCGTAAAACATGAGCCAAGAGGATTGATCATCAGCAAACAATGTGCTCCCCATCATGAACGATTGCAAGCTTTGTAGCATTTGGGGGTGCAAAATCCCCAGCGCTGAGCAAAGCGCCCCCATGATCACACCCACCACAACACCGCACAAGAGCAATCGATAACTGGTGAGAAAGCCTCGCGCCAAAAACACACTCAAAATCACACCCATCCAAGCTCCCAACAGCGCACTGCCTGAGAGGCCTAACCGCAACCACCATCCGGCGTGAAGCCCCACTGCGCCCATGGCAATCAATGCCAAGCTCACACCCAATGTGGCCCCCGAGGCACTACCAAGCAAATAGGGGTCGGCCAATGGATTTCGAAAAAGACCCTGCGCAACCGCTCCAGCAAGTCCCAAGAGAGCTCCACCACTCAAAGCAGCCATGGTTCTTGGCAAGCGAATGTTAAGCATCAAATCATGATCCAAATGGCTGGACAAGAGAATCCCTAAGCCATCAAAACCAGAACTGCCTGCACACAAACCCAACAACACAAGTCCCAGGGCCAGCCCCATGAACGCAATCAAGAGCGTTGAAAACTTAAACCGTGTGATCATGACTTGATTGGATCCATGGAAATGAAGAAATTGACAAAAGAGCTATCTCGAATAAGAAGAATTGATGCATTGGACCATGGATTGCATGGCCTGCACAACTCGAGGACCGGGCCTGGACAAGACGTCAAATTGTTCGGCATCGAAATGACACACGCGATTAGACTTAACGGCATCGATGTGACTCCAAGCCGCTTTGGATGACAAATCGCTCCACTCCTGGTGTCCCAACATGATGAGTTGGGGATTTTGCGCCACAATGAACTCAGGATTGAGTCTGGGAAAGGGCCCCCAGTCTCCAGAGAGAACGTTCTTTAGCCCCAAACGATTCATGAGCTCACCCAAGTAAGAACTCTGAGAGGCCGCATAATGATCCGAACTCACTTCAAAATAAACACGCTGCCCTCTTGCCCTTGGCGAGACCTTGCTCGCTGCTTGAGCAAGACCCAGCTCCACATCTGTCCATACCAGCTGGGCCTGCTCAGCAGGCACCCCTATTAATGGGGCGAGTGTCAGCATCATGCGATGAATGTCATCCAAGCTTGTCATGTCAAACTCGAGCACCTTCAGGCCCATGACGCCCAATTTTTTTTTCATGAGAGCAGATCTTGAGCTCAAAATGACCTGTGGCTTTAGTCGATAAATTTGCTCCACATTGGGATCTATCCCGCTACCCACGTTTGGCAGTTTTTCAAGAGACTTGGGCCAATTGGAGTAACGGTCAACACCAACCAAGAGAGAACAACGCCCTAAGGCACAAATCATCTCGGACAAGGCAGGCTCCAAGCTCACCACTCGCTCAACAGGCGCAGCAAAATCAATGCGATCGCCTTGATCATCCACCACGCCAAAGGCCCAAGCACCAGAGAGACTCAAACTGAGGAGCACCACAGAAAAACACTTACCCAGTAAACGAATGAGAAAGGAAGAGTCTTGGTGGTCTGGAACACACCTAGAAGCACTTGGACTCAAAAAAATCAAGGCGCCCACTTCAGACTCACAAACAGGCTTCTCCCTGGGGACGCATATGGACCTGGATAGGGTGTGTAGCCTGGAAGGTTATACGTGGTTGCGTAAACTTTATTGCCCAAATTGTCCACTCGTGCCAAAAGCTTCAAGTGAGGATCTAGCTCTTTGCTGATGTAGGCATTGAACAATGTGTAGCCACCCATCGATTGATTATTGGGATCATTGGCAAAACTGGTACCACTGGCAACCAACTCCATGCCCACTTGAGAGGTGTTGAAGTCGCGCTCCAGCGTCAAGACGCCGTGCTCTTTGGATCGCCCGATGAGTTGTGCACCTGTGGACATGTCTTTGGGGTTGAGCTCATCAAGAGAGGCTTTGATCAACAAAGGCCCGATGCGAGTTTGTCCACTCAAGCTCACCCCCTGCAGCAAGGCTTGGTTGACATTGAAATAACAATAAAAACCTGCCGCACACAAGACGCTTGAGTTGGGGTTGCCCATGATCAAGTGGTCGATATGATTGCGAAAAGCTGTGATCTTCCATTCATCTGCACCTTGAGCGTAAATCAAGCTCATCTCTGTGTTTTGGCTGGTCTCGGGCTTGAGAGCACTGACCCCATAACTCGAGTAAAGCTGATAGAGCGTGGGGGAACGAAAGGCAGTGCCAGTGGAGAGGACTGACTTGAGAACAGACGACCACTGATATCCATAGGACAATGAGGACGAGGGATGATCTCCAAATGCACTGTCATGATCCATTCGGCCATTCACTTGTAGTGCATGTGCAGCCCATTTGACTGCGTAGGCCAAGCTCACTCCCGCATCATGCCGAATACCACTCACTGGGTCATCCGTTGGTGTTTTGAGCCGATCATCTTGAGTTTCCATGATGACACTCACATGCTGATCATTCCAGCGCCAATCGTTTTGAAGAGATGCGTTTGTGAGTGTCGTGTCATAGTGGCCAAAGCCATAATAATTCAAACTGGTGAGGGTTTGACTGAGCACAACCAGGCTTGAGTGCACTTCATCCCATCGAGAGTGCAAACTCAAACCTGTGGTACCCAACCGATACCCCATGGTCTGCTTGGGGTCGCCTTGAGCGTCGTTGTAATCACTCACCAAGTGATTGCTCAGGTGGGTGAACTCGATGCGCTCATCGGGCGTCAAAGTCAAACCAAGCTTAGAGTGAAAAGCATTGCTTGAATACCCATCGTTTTGCGAAGGCATGGAATTGGGCAAGGTATTGAAACCTGTGCTCCGTGTTTGCGAAACGCCCAAGTGATAATCCAAGTGCTCACTTTGCCCACCCACACCTGCACTTTCCTTGACCGTCCCATAACTGCCGACTCCCATTTGAAGGTAGGGCTCAAAAGTTGAACTTGCCTTTTTGGTGAAAATTTGAACGACGCCACCGATGGCATTGGATCCATAAAGTGCAGCGGCAGCACCTCTTAAGACCTCAATGCGATCAATCTCACCCAAGGGAATGGACTCCCAACTCACACCGCCAGAGAGATTTTGCGAATCGACCCTAACTCCATCAATCAAGACGGCAGTGAACTCGTTACTGGCTCCACGAAGATAAACACTGCTCACAGCGGCTGGACCGCCATTTTGGGACACCTGCACACCTGCCACTCTGGACATCAATTGGGGGAGTGTGTCAACGCCGCTGTGCTCAATTTGAGCAGAGCTGATCACCGTGACATCGGCCATCACTTGAGCCAAAGGCTCAAGTGAGCGAGTGGCGGTGACGGTGACATCAGCCAGCTGAGCGATGGGAGTTTGTGCGTTTACCGAGTGCGCAGTTAAAAAGATGAAAATTTGAACGCAAAAGCTCAATGCGTGTGAGCTGACTTTTGGCCGGTGAATCGCGCCAAGGGTTTGATTAGAGATGAGCATCTCAATCCTTTGAAACAAGAGCAATGATTGCCTCATCCCCGTGAGGTGCATCAAACAAAATTTCGAAAGGAAATGGACAAGTTGGCATCGGCAAACACCAAAGTCAAGCCTTGGTCCACCGATTTAACAGCTGGTGCTTGTGCCACGAATGCATCCCGTTCGCGAAATTTCACCTTGATGGCCGGTATCCGGGCTCACAAATTTCAGTGCATCACCTTCCCAAGCCCAAAAGGCCCAGTGGTCTATTGATACACCTGGTCTGCTTTATAAAAAAAGCGGACATTTGCTACCGTTGCGGGGACAGCACACTCACGTGTTTCCCGTTTAACTTCATTTGCATGAAGCACCATCAACAAATAAATTATACAGTTGGGCGCTCGAAACGTTAAGGAAAGATGAGCGGCTACTTATAGGGGTTTTTGCCAACTGAGAGACAAACCTCCTCGCATTGGCTGGACGTAGGTTTTGGCCGATTTGGGGTCAGTAGCCACTCCAGCCATTAAAAAGCCAATCCCTGCCCCCATGTAGTTGTCCTTCCAGTAATGCTTTTGAGCAGCCACTCTCGCATATGCAGTCAAGAGAGAAGCGCCGTAGTACCAATTGGACGTCGAGTCGCCATACCGAATATCCACATAGCGAGCAGTAGCGACCGCGACTGCAGTGTGATTGGATGGAAAACTATCGTATCCAGAGCCATCGGGACGCATTTCTTTGTGTTGATTCTTGATGACTTCATCCACAACGACCGTTCCCCAAACGGACAGGGCCAGGTCTTTGATCCCATCATCGTCGTTCTTGAACCAAGACTGAGCGGAAGCAGCCAGCGGGGCGCCAACAGCCAAAACGGTTGAAAACTTATCCCAAGACTGAGTCGACTCCGCGCAAGCCAAAGACGAGATGCACAAAAAGCTCAATAAAAAGAGTCGACGCAGCATTTGTAATTCCCATTTCATAAAGAGCTCACCAGAACTCAGGTCAAAAAAGCAAGCATAAGGTAAAAGAAACACCTGTGACGCATCTTCACCTTCGCCCTAAATTCATGCACGCTTTCGCGAAAACACCAACCCACCCCAGAGCACAAACAAGAGCAATGGGACCAGCCCGATGTTGATCATTTTTACCCAGAACTGAAGTGTTTCACTCTCGATGCGCAAATCTTTTCTCAAGTTCCTCAGCTCCAAGCGAGTCTGGCTCTCCTGAACTTTGAATTGGTCAATTTGAGCTTGCTGCTCTTTTGACAAGATGGCAGCGCTTTGTGCATCTGTTTTACTCTTTTGCAAGGCTTGCAAGGACTCTTTGGTTTTTTGCAAATTCTCCTCCAAATCCTTGATCTTGCCGGTGTAGGCTTGTTGTGCTTTGACTTGCATCTCATTGATGAGCGTCAATGGGCGGGTCATGCTTTGACGGGTTCGCAAAGAGACCAGTGCATCATCTCCAGCGTACTGATCAACCAAGGCCTGCAAAAAGGCCAAATTTCCATTGGTTGGATAAACAATTTTCTGACCAAAAATCTGCTGAATTTCAACGGCCACCTCATTGTTGATGAAATCCGAGTCAGCAATCACAACCAATGAGTTGTTCGAATGGGTTTGCATGAGTTGCGGTTCTTGGGAATCGGTGGTGCCACTGGAAGCGTCTTTCCCTGTGGATGTTGAAGCAACTTTTGGGTTTGCATTCAAAGGCGGAGCTGACTTGCCTTGAGAGGAATCTACATTAGGAGATTTCGTTGCCAAGGGAGAGCCTTGGGGAAATGCCGTTTTGAATTGACCCGTCAATCGCACTGCCAATGGGTAATTCAAATTAGAGGGCTTGAAATTTCGAATGGCTTGATCGCCTCGCAAAGTGCCATCCTTGTTCGCAACAAGAGTGGAGTCTTTGGAGCTGTGGATGAGCACTTCAGCCTTGAGTCCAGGCACATCACTCAGGCTTAAAGCACCTGAGAAAGCAAACAAAGTGGAGCCCAACTTGGCGGTTGCGATGTCGTCCAAGTTGTAGGCGTCTGTATTGAGCGAGAGCAAAGTTGGCATGGACTGTGGACCTCTTCCAGACATGAATTGCATGTCGGAGAGCATCTTGCTCGAATCCAAAGTGACGCCCCATGTTTTCGTCAGTGCATCCAAAGTCGAAGCGGTTCCACCAGGGGCCGGGCCACTGGGTCCTTGAACAATATCGAAATAAGCGTAAGGATCAAGCAAAGCAATCAATTTACCGCCACGCATCACAAACTGGTCCAAAGCGAAGAGTGTGGCCTCGGAGATGTTCTTTGGATGTAAAACGATCAATATTTTGATGTCTGCAGGAATAGATTGTGCGTCAGCAGAAATGCTCGTCACCTTGTAGTCGCGCTCGAGTTCACTCACGAAAACTTGCTTCTCTGTTGGCGGCACGCCCATCATTGGCATGCCAGAAGATCCGAACACTGGCAAAGGACTCATGATGCCCACTTGAACACTGGCAGGTTGGGCACTCTTGGAGAGAGCCTTGACAATGTCGTACTCCAACAAGCGCTCACGCTCAAGGGTGATGGCTGGGATGGTTGTTTTTTGGTCGCCAACTTCAACCACCATCCCAAGGTAAAAGTGCTCTCCATTGGAGAGGGACTGTGCACCAATGCCCGCCAAATTTGCAGCATCTTCTAAGTCCGTGTCGGGCTCTGGATCAAGTCTTTCAATGCTGACTTTTCCATGCGCATTGGCCTTGAACTCTTCAATCAAATCATCTACTCTAGAAGCAAATCCTTTCAATGCCATGGGCATGTTTTCATTGTTTTTGGAAAAGTAGAACTTGATCTTGACAGGAGATTGAATCCCATTGAGTACTTTGAGTGTTCCATCCGACAAGGTGTAAATTTGACCCTCGGTTAGATCGATTTTGGAGTAGACATAACTCCCCGCCCAATTGACCCCAATGACCAAAATCAAAGCCAAGAGAACCAACAGTGATGTGTGTTTACTATTTTTAAAGTTCATGTCAGCTCCTCAACGAATGCTTGTTTTGCGAATCACAATACCACTGAGGTACAGATAAAACACAGTTGTTGAGGCAAAGTACAAAAGATCTCTTGAATCGATCACACCACGTTGAAACCCATCAAAGTGCGATAGAAAAGAAAAATTTGCAAGGGTTTGAATGGATTCTTGACTGATCCATCGCGATAGAAGATCGGTCACAGGCGAGAATCCTAGCAAGATGATGAGCAAGCAAGCGATCACGGTCACAATGAAGGCAATGACTTGGTTGCGAGTAATGGATGAAGCCAAGCAAGCAAGAGCCAGATAATTTCCAGCCAATAAAACACATCCAAAGTACCCCGTCAATATGGCACCGTTGTCCGGAGAACCCAGCCAATTGACGGTCAAAACCATTGGAAATGTGAGCATCAAGGCCACGCACAAAAACGCCCATGAGGCCAAGAACTTACCAACTATGGCTTGCCAAATGTCAATGGGCAATGTCATGAGCAACTCAATGGTTCCCAGTCTGTACTCCTCAGACCAAAGTCTCATGCCTACAGCAGGTACTAAAAAAATGAGCAACCAAGGCATCCAGTTGAAAAAGGCAAAAAGGGAAGCATCATCGCGTTCAAAAAAACCTCCCAAAGTGAAAGTAAAGATTCCACAAAGCAACAAAAAGGAGATCAAAAAGACAAAGGCCAATGGTGACCCAAGATAAACACCCAGTTCTCTTTTAAAGATGGATGAAGTGGTTTTCCAAGTGGTGATCATGCTTTGATTCCTGTATCTGAGGATGTATCCGATTGCGTGATCGACCTGAAAAAATCATCAAGCCGACCCGTGGGCGACATGGACTTGAGTTCAACGGGGCTGGAGTTGGCCACGATTTCGCCATGATTGATGATGATGGCACGTGTGCACACGGCCTCCACCTCCTCCAAAATATGTGTCGAAAATATGATTGCTTTATCCTGTCCCATTCTTGAGATCAACTGCCGGATCTCATGCTTTTGATTGGGATCCAAGCCATCGGTTGGCTCATCCAAAATCAAAACATCTGGATCATGAATCAAAGCCTGCGCCAAACCTGTTCTTTGTTTAAAGCCTTTGGAGAGGGTCTCAATGCTTTGATAAAGAACCTTCTCTAAGTGGCACAAGCTCACCACTCGCTCGATACAAGATGCTTGCTCAGATGGGGCAATGCCTCTGATTTCAGCAATGAACTTCAAAAAAGAGTGAACCTTCATCTCCTGATACAAGGCAGAGGACTCAGGCAAGTAACCAATCATCGCTTTTGTAAGCAAGGGATGCTCTTGAACGTTGATGCCACCAACGCTCACTCGTCCAGCGCTTGGCTCTAAAAATCCAGTCAAGATTCTCATGGTGGTTGATTTACCCGCTCCATTGGGTCCCAAAAAACCCAAGACCTCTCCTCGATTGACCTCAAAGGATAAGTCTTTGAGGACCACGTGGCCATCAAAGGATTTACTCAAGTGTTCAACGCTAATCATTCGCAATTCCTAACAATGAAAAAAACACTGAACGAAAAATGGTCATCAAAGCTCAAAAGGAGCGTTTTTGAAGTGTTTGATCAAAAAATCAATCAGCACGACCACCTTGGCTGCAATGTGCTTCTTGGATGGATACAAGGCATACACACCCAATTCAATAGAGCGGTACTCGGGCATGATTTCGATGAGCTTTTTTTGCTTCAGTTCTTCATACACCAAGAAACTCGGCTGCAATATGATACCTTGAGATGCAAGAGCAAGCGCTTTGCAAGTATCCCCACTGTTGGTTCTGAAATTGGGGTTGGTTTTCACTGTTTCAAGACCCTGGGGGCCAGCAAAACTCCATTCATCCTTTCCAGCAAAGTAGCTGTAGGCAATGACATCGTGATGCTGAAGATCAGAAGGGCGACTCGGAGCAGTATGCTTGAGCAGATAATCTGGGGAAGCGCAAAGGACCATGCGAGTTGTGGTCAGCCTTCGACTGATGAGCGTCGAGTTTTGCAGCTCTGCAATTCGAATGGCCACGTCAACACCCTCCTCCACCAAATCGATGACTCGATCAGAGAGGTTGAGCTCGATTTGAAGATGAGGGTAAAGAGTCCTGAACGCCCCCCAAATCGGAGCCAAATGAAGCAAACCAAAAGTCACTGGTGCATTGATGCGCAACACTCCACTTGCCTGCCCATTCCTGCGGGTGATTTCGCCCTCAGCCTCCTCCAAAAGTGACAGTATTTCTTTTGCTCGCTCAAAAAATATTTGCCCCTCAGAAGTCAGCGAAAGTCTTCGAGTCGTGCGGTTGAGCAACCTCACTCCCAAGCGAGCTTCCAAATCTGCGACATAACGAGAGGTTGCAGCTTTGGTCAACCCCGAAGCCTCAGATGCGCGCACAAAGCTTCCCGCTTGAACCACGCTCACAAAGGTGTTTAACTCCAAGAATCGATCCATGATTTGCTTTCGCCTTCAAACAAATAGGATTCTATCGACACAAAGAATGAATTGGGTTTGAAGCACCACTATCCATTGGTGAGCGGAGGCCAGTCACATGGAACGGCAAAGGGTGATGAAACATGGGAATGCATTTGCCGCTCAAAGGCAATAAGCTGCCATTTACTTTGTAAAGGCAATACCTCAATGCTTAACAGTGTAAAGTTTTAATGACCTAGGCTAGAAAAATATCCAATTGAATCAATGCTTTGCCTTGATTCAAAGTGAGAAAAATCAAAGACCGAGACAAGACCCGAGAGCAACGGGTACGTTAAATGCTCGACCCCATGCATGCAGAGCACGTGTCAAATTTCTATTGATCACGATTTACTTTAGCAAAATTCAAACCAACTCAATTTGACACAAGGAGATCATCATGGGCATGGGTATCGCATCCTCAACTTCGCCTCTTCTCACACAAAGCACAACTGTCAATCCTTGGCAGCAACGTCAACAAAACATGAACGCTTTAAAGTCTGCCTTGCAGACTGGTGACTTGAGTGCAGCACAATCGGCATTTGCGGCCATTACAGCCAACAACCCCAATGTCAACCCTAATGGCCCCTTGGGACAAATCGGTCAAGCCCTTCAAACGGGCAACATCAGCGCGGCTCAGCAAGTTGCTTCGTCTTGGAAGAGCTCTCATGCCTCTTCGGCTATGGGCAATCGGTCCACTTCAGGCCAAACAAGCTTACAAGATACGCCCTCCGCGTTCTTGAGTGCCCTGGTCAATTCATTTAACCAAGCAGGCATCAATCTCTCCAACGTTGGCCCTCTCGCCCAAAACCAGTCCAGCGCCTCCGCCTCAGCAACTTCATCGACCTCAATCGGCCAGTCAAGCACAACCCCCATCAACAACAATACTGGCTCAACTCAAAATGCCAGCAATTCAGCCAGCGTCCAAGATGTTGAGGCCTTTTTACAAAACTTGTTAATGGCTCTTCAATCCCAAAGTACAACCAGCGCTGGCTCAACCACACCAGTTGCGAATGCAAGCGCATCAGGTACAACAAGCACCCAAGTGGCTGCAACTTCCACCACCGCAAGCACCACCACAGGCGCGACGAGCACCTCCACCACCGCTTCGACGAGCGCCAACCCAAGCAGCGGAAATGTTCATCGAGGTGGAGGTCACCACCATCACTATAGCGAGGGCTCCAACACACAGTTGAGCTCCAATTTGCAAAATTTGATCTCTCAACTCACCGCAAACTCTTCAATCGATTCGACTGCTGGAGCATCTGACACTTCAGGTATCAGCAGCGTTGCAACTGCAGCATCAACAGCTAGCTCCACACCGCTGAGTCAACTCCAGCAAAGCTTCAATCAATTGACAGCAAACGCCAATTCATCCTCCTCAAACTCACTCACGGCTTTTTTGCAAAATTTCTCACAAAACCTCCAATTCATGAGCACCTCAGGCAGTCTTCTCAATACTCAAGCCTAAAAGGTTTCATTCGATTGACCATAAAGACGCATTGCCAATCCACTGAATAGCTCTTAACTCCAAGCACAAAGATTGCACTGATCTTTGTGCTTTTTTATGTCCAACATTATCTTAAGGACCCTGTGTCTGCTGAATCGGAACAAACCCGGGCATTTTGAAAAGAACATTACAATGAACGGCGTTTAAAAATTCAAGCACCAAGGAGATACGACATGCGCCAAAGAATCAATTTGTCAAAGGCCATCCCAGCTGGGTTGTTATCAATTTTCACCCTATTGAGTAGCCTTCAAGCCAAGGCCGACACATTTGAGATCAACGTCATATTGCCTCAAACAGGTGGCGCGTCTTTTTTGGGTAAAGCTGAACAGCACGCCATTGAACTGGTTCAAAAATCAGTCAATGCGACGGGTGGCATTCAAGGTCATCAGGTTCAGTTCAACTTCTTCGATGACCAATCCAGCCCACAAACGGCCGTGCAAATGGCCAATAAAGTCATGGCGTCTCACCCTTCTGCCATCCTAGGGCCATCGATTGTGGCCATGTGCAACGCAGTTGCACCTTTGGTTCAAGCCAACGGTCCTTTGATGTATTGTCTTTCTCCAGGCGTACACCCACAAAAAGGCAGTTACGTATTCACCTCTAGCGTCTCAACGCTTGACTTGGCGAATGCCCTTGTGCGCTACTTCAGACTCAAAGGCTGGAGCCGAGTCGCTCTCATCACCAGCAGCGATGCAAGCGGTCAAGACGCAGAACGTGGCATCAAGGAAGTGTTCTCTTTGCCTGAGAACAAGGACATGAAATTGGTTGAAAGTGTGAACTTCAACCCAACCGATGTGAGCGTGTCTGCTCAAATTGAACGCGTCAAAGCCGCACAACCTCAGGCATTCATCGCCTGGAGCACGGGTGCACCCATTGCCACCATTTTCAAAGGAATCATTCAAGCTGGCCTCAATGTGCCTGTTGCCACCACCGATGGCAACATGACATTTGCACAAATGAAGCAATACGCAAGTTTCTTGCCCAAAGACCTTTACTTCCCCGTTGGCATGTGGGCTGCACAAACTGGAACAATTAAAGTTCCAGCAGAAGTGAAAAAAGCACAAGATGAGTTTTATGCGACATACAAGGCAGAAAACGCAATGCCCGATGCAGCATCCAATCATGGCTGGGGGCCTGCAATGGTGCTGGTGGATGCTTATCGCAAATTGGGCATCAATGCCACCTCAGCTCAACTGCGAGAGTACATCTCTGGCATCAAATCTTACCCTGGCATCAATGGCAGTTACGACTTTGATGCGGTTCCACAAAGAGGCTTGAGTGTGCAAAACGCGATCGTTACTCGCTGGGATGCATCCAAAGGTGCGTGGGAAACCATGAGCCAACCAACCGGCATCCCACTTAACAAGTAAAGAGACTTTCAAAGTAAAGGGAGTTTTGTGGAACAAGCGATTCAAATATTCATAGGTGGATTGCTCCAAGGCAGCGTGTTTGCCATCGTTGCTTTGGGGTTTTCTTTGGTCTTTAGGGTCACTGGCGCCATCAACCTTTCACAAGGTGCATTTTGCATTTTGGGTGCCTTGCTCACCTACTCTCTCCAAGACTCCTATGCGCTTCCCGTTGCATTGGCTTGTTTGATCGCAGCACTACTGACCCTTTTGATCGG
>CAIPII010000243.1 GCA_903865035.1 uncultured Burkholderiales bacterium
AACTGAGGGTGAGTGTTCAAGAGCATGTCTGCAGCAAAATTGGTGTCATCGGTGTTGATGATCAACGGTGCTGGCTTCCAGTCGGCACTGGAGATGGCTCGGCTCAACAGGTGTTGAATGCCTTGCAAGAGCTCAATGTCAAGCATCAAATCGAGTTGACGTTGGCTTGATGGGATCTTTTCGGTGAGTTCGACCCGAAGTCCTTTTTTCTCAACCAAAGAGGCTTGCAATTGGGTGACCAAAAGGGGTCTGGCGCCAGTGAGCGTTGACTCAAGGTTGTTTTCAAAGGGTGTGGAGAAGTTGGCGTTCTCGAGAGTTTTTTGTTGCGCCAAGTCAGCCAAAAGTTGTTTGGTCTGTGCATCATGGGCAGGGGTGTTCATGCCAACTTGATGAGAAAGCAACTCGACATTGAGTTGCTCCAAAGCGGGCAAGAGTTGAAGTGCAATTTTGCGGGTCAACCAAACCTCAACCAGCTCTTTTTCTTGAGTATTCATGCGCATCAATACCCGATCTTCACTTGGATCGTAGTCGATGTTGATTTGATGAATATTCATGATGCTGGTGCTTTATCGCGAACGTGTTGCAAGTCTCTTTTGAAAAGCTTTTGTCTCTAGCCCTTGAAACCAATCTGTTTGGCCTCAAGTGAATGGCTATATTATTAATCAAATTCGAGCAAACTGCCATGAGAATCGACAAACTTACCACTAAATTTCAGGAAGCACTATCAGACGCTCAGTCCTTGGCGTTACGCCATGACAGTCCAACGATTGAGTCTGCACACCTGATTACGGTGTTACTTGATCAAGATGACGGCGTAACACCTGTGTTGGAACGTGCTGGGGTAAATACCAAGGGCTTGAACAAAGCATCCCAAGCCCTCATTGAGCGCTTACCTAAAGCTCAGCTTCAAGACCAAGTTCAGGTCGGTCGTGAGGTGGTTACGTTGTTACAGTTCGCAGAGAAAGATGCGATGAAAAGGGGGGATCAATTCGTCGCAAGCGAGCTGTTTTTCTTGGCCTTGTCTGACTTCAAGAGCGAATGCGCACAGTTGGCCAGGGACAACGGTTTGAGCAAAGCCTCTCTTGAAGTGGCCATCAATGGTCTGAGGGGTGGTGAGAGCGTGAAGTCTGCAAACCCGGAGCGCGAGCGCGAAGCGCTTAAGAAGTACTGTTTAGATCTCACCGAGCGTGCTCGGTTGGGAAAGCTTGACCCCGTCATCGGTCGCGATGATGAAATCAGGCGTGCCATTCAGGTGCTGCAACGTCGCACCAAAAACAATCCCATTTTGATTGGCGAGCCTGGCGTGGGTAAAACCGCCATTGTGGAGGGGTTGGCTCAGCGAATCGTCTCAGGCGAGGTGCCCGATTCGCTCAAAGGCAAACGTGTGTTGTCTCTTGACATGGCCGCTTTGTTGGCCGGTGCAAAGTTCCGAGGTGAGTTTGAGGAGCGTCTCAAAACGGTGCTCAACGAGCTTGCAAAAGACGAGGGACAGACCATTGTGTTCATTGATGAGATTCACACCATGGTGGGTGCTGGCAAGGCCGAGGGTGCGATGGATGCTGGCAACATGCTCAAGCCCGCTCTCTCAAGAGGTGAATTGCACTGTGTGGGTGCCACCACTTTGGATGAGTACCGCAAATACATTGAAAAAGATGCGGCCTTGGAGCGTCGCTTTCAAAAGATCATTGTTGGTGAGCCCACTGTAGAGGCCACCATTGCCATTTTGCGCGGTCTTCAAGAGAAATACGAAGTGCACCATGGCGTTGAAATCACAGATCCCGCCATTGTGGCGGCAGCTGAGTTGTCCAATCGATACATCACAGATCGTTTCTTGCCAGACAAGGCGATTGATTTGATCGATGAGGCTGCAGCCAAAATCAAAATCGAAATTGACTCCAAGCCAGAAGTCATGGACAAGCTTGATCGACGCATGATCCAGCTCAAAATTGAGTTGGAATCGGTGAAGAAAGAAACCGACGAAGCTTCCAAGAAAAGACTTGAGTTGCTCCAGTTGGAGATTGCAAAGCTCTCCAAAGAGTATGCCGATTTAGAGGAAATTTGGAAAAGCGAGAAAGCCTCTGCCCAAGGGGGCGCTTTGATCAAAGAGGAGATGGATCGGATTCGTTTTCAAATTGAGGAGTACACCAGAAAGGGTGACTTCAATCGCGTGGCCGAGTTGCAATACGGCAAATTGCCTGAGCTTGAAAAAAGGCTCAAGGAAGCCAACGCGAAGGAAAAGCAAAACACTGGACCCGGACACCCCAATCGCCTCTTGCGAACACAAGTGGGTGCTGAGGAAATTGCAGAAGTTGTGGCCAGAGCCACAGGCATTCCAGTCTCCAAGTTGATGCAAGGCGAGAAGGACAAACTCCTCAAAATGGAAGAGTTCTTGCATCAGCGCGTTGTCTCTCAAGAAGAAGCCATTGTGGCTGTGGCCAATGCCATTCGACGATCAAGAGCGGGTTTGGGAGACCCCAATCGACCCACGGGTTCATTTTTGTTTCTAGGCCCCACAGGTGTGGGTAAGACGGAGCTGTGCAAAGCCTTGGCCGGATTCATGTTTGACAGTGAAGAGCATTTGATCCGAGTCGACATGAGTGAGTTCATGGAAAAGCACTCAGTGAGTCGACTCATTGGCGCGCCTCCTGGATACGTGGGCTACGATGAGGGGGGCTATTTGACGGAGGCCGTACGCAGAAAACCCTACAGCGTGATTTTGCTCGATGAGATTGAAAAAGCTCATCCCGATGTCTTTAACATTCTTTTGCAAGTTTTGGACGATGGACGACTCACCGATGGTCAGGGTAGGACCGTTGACTTTAAAAATACAGTTTTGGTGATGACCTCCAACATTGGATCGCATTTGATTCAACACCATGCGGACCAAGACCCGACAGAGACCAAAGAGATGGTGATGGAGGAGCTCAAAAAGCACTTCAGGCCAGAGTTTTTGAATCGCATAGACGAAACGGTGGTTTTCCATTCTTTGAATGCAAAACACATTTCTAAGATCGCAGACATTCAACTCCAAGTGCTCTCCAAGAGACTTGCCAAGCTGGACTTGGTCTTGGATGTTTCTGCAGCTGCGCTTGGTGAACTTGCCAAAGTCGGGTTCGATCCGCAGTACGGTGCCAGACCTTTGAAGCGGGCCATTCAGCAGCGCATTGAAAATCCCTTGTCCAAGTTGCTGCTTGAAGGGGTTTTCTTGCCCAAAGATGTGATCCACGTGGTGGTGGATCCAGTGAGAGCGCCTGGCGAGTTTTCTTTTCAAAAGTAAAAGCATAGACTGGACCGATGATCGGTCCAGTCACTGGTATTGACCTGGATAGGGGAGCAAGCAGCTTTTGTACAACTGTGGGAAAATGGGTTCATTGTTGTCTAAAGCGCGATTCGTCGTTCGTAACTGAAAGAACCCCCTCGACATGAATACTGCCACTCTCGGCTTGGAAGAACCCCAAGTGGCTCCAGTGCCACTTGCGCAAGATGTGAAAATCATCGCTTTGGTGGGCTTTGCTCACATGAGTTCGCATTTCTCCCATTTGCTCTTGCCCTTGATGTTTCCCATCTTCACCAAAGAGTTTGGTTTGAGTTTCTCAGCACTCGGTTTTTTGATGAGTGTGTTTTTTGCCATTTCTGGTTTTGGTCAAGCTTTCTCGGGATTTGTGGTTGACCGCATTGGCGCGCGTCCGGTTCTCTTTGGCGCCATTCTCTTTTTGGGTCTTGGGTGCTTGTGGGCAACGCAGGCCAGCAGTTATGCCGATTTGATTTTGGTGGCGGTGCTGCTTGGCTTTGGAAATTGCTCTTTTCATCCTGTGGACTACACCATCTTGAATCAGCGAGTCTCTCAACCTCGGTTGGGACATGCTTTCAGCGTTCATGGCGTCACTGGAAACTTAGGCTGGGCCGTGGCTCCCGTTTTCATGATTGGTATTTCAACCGCCACCAACTGGCACACCGCCTACGGTTGTGCAGCTGTGATGTATTTCTCGATTTTGGTCTTGTTGTGGATATTTCGCGATAGCGTGGTGACCCAAGTTCAAAGCAAAGCGCACAACACGTCTTCTGGCTCAATGCTCTCGATCATGAAGTTGCCCACCGTTTGGTTGTGCTTTGGGTTTTTCCTCTTCTCCACAATGACCTTGTCGGTGGTTCAAAATTTTGCAATGACGATTTTGGAGAGCCTGTACACGGTGAGTGTGAAGTCGGCCACGATGACGCTCACCTCCTATATGCTGTGTGCGGGTGTGGGTATGCTCAGTGGTGGGTTTGTGGCTGCGAAATTTCCCACTCACAGTGATCGGGTGGTTGCAATCTGCATGGCTTTGGGCGCCGCTTTGGTGGCCTTGTGCGGCACCTCATGGTTGGACAATTTGGGTGCCATGGTGGTTTTGGCAGCCACCGGATTTGCCTTAGGCATTGGTGGGCCATCCAGGGACATGATGATTAGAAAGGCCACTCCCAAGGGTGCCACCGGGCGAGTTTACGGCGTCGTCTATTCTGGTCTTGATGTCGGTTTTGCGATCGCACCTGCTTTCTTTGGTTTTTTCATGGATCACGCTTGGTATTCGGCAACCCTATACGGATCGGCCATCACTTTGTTGATCAGTGTCTTTTTTGCGCTGAGTGTTGGCAAGAGAGTCATAGCCGCCTGAGTAAAAACGTGAGGAACTCGGTCATGCACAAAACTCAAATTGCTGGACACTTGCTTGTTGAGTGCTTGATTGAGCAAGGGGTCACGCATGCTTTTGGAGTGCCAGGCGAGAGTTTCTTGGCCGTTTTGGATGGCTTTCACGCCTACCAAGATCAAATCAAATTCATCGTCAATCGTCACGAGGGAGGAGCCGCCAACATGGCGGAGGCTCAGGGCAAACTCACTGGACGACCAGGAGTTTGTTTTGTCACTCGAGCGCCCGGGGCCACCAACGCATCCATTGGCGTACACACCGCTTTCCAAGACAGCACTCCCATGGTTCTTTTCATAGGTGATGTCGGTAGTGACTTCAGAGACCGAGAGGCCTTTCAAGAGTTGGATTACAACGCTTTCTTTGGTCCCAACACCAAAGGCATGGCAAAAAGGGTAGAGCGCGTTGACGATCCTGCACGTTTACCTGAGTACGTGGCTCGAGCTTTTGCACTTGCCATGAATGGTCGCCCGGGTCCTGTGGTTTTGGTGTTGCCAGAAGATATGCTTCGTGTCGAGGTCAATGCACGACCTCTGGCCCAAGTCCATCCCGCACAGGCCTGGTGTGATCCAGGTGCTTTAAGGGATATGCGTCAAATGTTGTTGAACGCCCAAAGCCCATTCCTGTTGGTTGGTGGAGGAGGGTGGACACCTCAATCGGCCAAAGCGTTGGAGCGATTTGCTGAAAATTGGTCACTCCCAGTGGGTTGTGCATTCAGGTATCAAGACACCTTTGACAATCACCATCCCTTGTACGCTGGGGATGTGGGCATTGCGATTGGTCCCAAGCTTGCGCAACGCATCGCCAACAGCGATTTGATCATTGCTTTGGGCCCAAGGCTTGGAGAGATGACCACTGGTGGGTACGAACTCATCAAAGCGCCTCGCTCCAAGCAAAAATTGATTCACATCCACTCAAGTGCCGATGAAATTGGTCGTGTCTATCAAGCCGATTTGAGCATGTTGTCCACCATGAACGCTGCAGCCAGGTCTTTGGAGGTCTTGGATGCACCAAAGGACATCCCATGGCGCCTCAGTAGCCTTCAAGCTCACCAAGATTATTTGGACAATTTGGTGCCCCAAACCTTGCCTGGCCCCATCGATGTGGCGCAGTTGATCAAGACACTCAACCGCTTGTTGCCTGAAGATGCGGTGTGGACCAATGGGGCCGGAAATTTTGCGACATGGGCTCACCGCTTTCACCCCTACACGAGCCTATCCAAGGGCCACAAGACGCAATTGGCACCCACCTCGGGTGCCATGGGGTACGGCATTCCTGCTGGCATTGCTGCCAATTTGCTCACCTCACGAGTGGCGTTTACGATTGCTGGTGATGGAGACTTTTTGATGACCGCCCAAGAGTTGGCCACTGCCCATCAATATGGTGCCAAAAGCATCATTTTGTTGCTCAACAACGGCATGTTCGGCACCATTCGAATGCACCAAGCCAAAGCCTATCCTGGCCATGTGAGTGGTTCTTTGTTGAAAAATCCTGACTTCTCAGCTTTGGCCAAAGCCTACGGCTACGATGCCCATTTGGTGCTCAAGACGGAAGATTTCGAGCCAGCACTCAAAGCCGCATTGGCCAGTGATCGCGGCACCGTGATTGAAGTGCCATTGGATCCCGAGGTGATCACCACTCGAATCTCCCTGTCTGAGATGGATCAAGCCAAAGAGAAAAAAACACAACATTGATCTGCGCCTTTTTGACCCAGTCTAGTATGATGGGGATGGCTCACTTGAAATGTTTCGCCCCCCTTTGGGATGAGGCCCATCGAACAGAGCTTTGTTTTTCCATTTGAAGCGGTTTTATCCATGAGCACCATCAACGAAGTCTTTGAAATTCATGTCCATGGGCAGGTCCAGTTGAGACAGGATTTGGCCTATTCGGAAATTGAAGAGGCTTTGAAACCGCTTTGGATCAAAACTGGAGAAAAATCTCTTCAAAGCGGTGCCGCCAGTATTTATGACGACGAAGTGGGCATCGTCTACGATGACAATGAGCACCTACTGCAAATTTGTTGGACCGTGATTTCAGACTTGAATTTTCACCAAAATTTAGACGAGTTCTGCATGGGACTCAATGAACTCACGGCCAAAGGTTCGGTTTTTGAGGTCACGTTTTTCAATGAACAGTTTGAGGGAGGTGATCAGGCTGGTTTTGAGCCCGATGAGGACGACGAGGGGGAGTTCTTTGAAGAAACTTTGCTGCTCTTTGTTGGACCCACGCCAGCCGCCATCATGGATGTTCAACGCGACTTGATGGTGCAAGATGTGATCACCGTGCTTGAGCGCCACTTTGAAGCCGATGCACTGAGCGGCGTGATCCAAGAGGTGGACAAACTCTTCATTCATAAGTTCGAGAGTTTGATCGACTCCTTGGAGCGCATGCCCAATTCAAGTCCAGGCAAGTTGATCACCTCTGCGCCAGGACTCAAACCTGCAGGAAAGTCCAAGAAAAACTCAAGGCGCCTGCACTAAAGATCACTCGCCGCCCTTGATCCCAGAAAAAAAAGCACTGAATAGTCTGATCAGACCCAGTGCTCTTTTTAAGCCCCTTGCTCAAAGCGGCGGGACAGATGATCAGTTTGACTTGACTTTGATGCCTTTGAATTCACCGCTGGCAATTCTCTTTTGCCAGATTTCGGGTCCAGTGATGTGTGCACTGGTGCCGCCGGCGTCAACGGCCACGGTCACGGGCATGTCCACCACATCAAACTCATAGATGGCTTCCATGCCAAGGTCTGCAAATCCCAACACCTTTGCCGTTTTGATGGCTTTGGAGACCAAGTAGGCGGCTCCACCCACGGCCATGAGGTATGCGCTTTGGTACTTCTTGATGGACTCAACTGCAGCAGGGCCTCGCTCGGCTTTGCCTATCATGGCCAATAGCCCCGTTTGCTCAAGCATCATGTCGGTGAACTTGTCCATTCGAGTCGAAGTGGTAGGGCCTGCTGGGCCCACTGCCTCACCATCGACTGGGTCGACAGGGCCTACGTAGTAGATGACGCGATTTTTGAAGTCAACGGGCAAAGGCTCTCCTTTGGCCAAGAGCTCTTTGATGCGTTGGTGTGCAGCGTCCCTGCCAGTGAGCATCTTGCCATTCAAGAGCAAGGTTTGACCAGGCTTCCAGCTCGCAACTTGCTCACGCGTTAAGTGATTCAAATCCACGCGTTGGCTCGTCTCGGTGTTGGCCGTCCACTGCACTTTGGGCCACAAATCCATCGATGGGGGATCCAAATAAACGGGTCCCTCGCCTTTGAGCACAAAATGCGCGTGCCGAGTCGCCGCGCAATTGGGGATCATGGCCACGGGCTTGCTGGCAGCGTGTGTGGGGTACATGTGGATTTTGACATCCAGCACCGTTGTGAGTCCTCCAAGCCCTTGGGCTCCGATACCCAGAGCGTTGACCTTGTCGTAAATTTCAAGTCGCATCTCTTCAACTTGGCTTAGTTTTTCGCCTTTGGCTGATTTGGCTTGGAGTTGGTACATGTCCAAGTCCTCCATCAAACTCTCTTTGGCCATCAGAACGGCTTTTTCAGCGGTGCCGCCAATGCCAATGCCCAGCATGCCTGGAGGGCACCATCCAGCACCCATGGTGGGCACTGTTTTGAGAACCCAGTCGACCACGCTGTCGCTGGGGTTGAGCATGATCATCTTGCTTTTGTTCTCGCTCCCGCCCCCTTTGGCAGCGACCGTCACTTCCATGGTGTCACCCTCAACGAGCTCGGTGAAGATCACCGCAGGGGTGTTGTCTTTGGTGTTTTTCCTTGCAAATTCTGGATCACTTACCACACTGGCTCTCAAGCGATTTTCTGGGTAGTTGTAGGCTTGGCGAACGCCTTCGTTGATCGCGTCGTTGAGTCCTTTGGTAAAGCCGCTCAATCGCACGTTCATGCCCAGTTTGATGAACACATTCACAATTCCTGTGTCCTGGCACAAAGGGCGATGTCCGGTTGCACTCATTTTGCTGTTGGTCAAGATTTGTGCAATGGCATCCTTGGCAGCGGGAGACTGCTCCATCTCGTAGGCGCGAACCAAGTGCTCGATGTAGTCGCTGGGGTGATAGTAGCTGATGAATTGCAAGGCTTTTGCCACAGATTCAATCAAGTCATCTTGTCGAATTTCAGTCATTTGGGACTCTCAAAGTTTAATAAATCAGGTGTTGGTGTGTTGTGAAGCTGTGGGTGAAGGCGCCTTCACCCTGTGGACCTCAATAGCGTGAGTTTACCTCCAGCGGCTTGGACTTTTCTTTGATGGCGGTTAAAAATGAAGTTCCCCCAGGTCACTGTCTATAGGTAAAAGTGAGTAGAAAAGTGGCTATTCGATGTAGGTTTGATGAAAGACAAGTCCATAAAATGTTTCCATGGTGTAATTTATAAGTCAAATATCTATTGAGGAGACATGCCGCCATGAGTGAAACCCATTCCAACCATCATATTTTCACGCCCCCGAAGTCTTTCTCGGATCAAGCGGCCATCCCTTCGATGCAAGCGTACGAAGACTTGTGTCACCAAGCGTCAAGTGACTATGAGGGTTTTTGGGCCAATCAAGCACGGCGGCTGATCACTTGGAAAAAACCTTTTGAACAAGTTTTGGATCAATCCAATGCGCCTTTTTTCAAGTGGTTTGATGATGGCACGCTCAATGTGTCTTACAACTGTTTGGATCGAAATCTGGAGCGCGGCTTGGGCGACAAGACGGCGTTGATTTTCGAGGCAGATGGTGGAGAGGTCACCACCATCACCTACAGAGAGTTGTTGGGAAAGACCTGTCAATATGCGCATGTTTTGAAAGAGATGGGCGTCTCTAAAGGGGATCGCGTCATCATCTACATCTCCATGTCCATTGATGGCGTGGCTTGCATGCAGGCCTGCGCTCGCATTGGAGCCATACATTCGGTGGTGTTTGGAGGCTTTTCTGCTCAGTCTCTCAAGGACCGTATTGAGGACACAGGCGCCAAGCTTGTGATCACCGCGGATCACCAAGTTCGGGGTGGAAAGCACTTGCCCTTGAAGTCCATTGTGGATGAGGCCATTGCGATGGGGGGGTGTGAAAACATCAAGCACGTATTGGTTGTCAAACGCACTGAAGAGGCTGTGAACATGGTCTCAGGACGTGATCATTGGTTGGCAGACTTGGCCGCCACCAAGCCCAAACACATAGAGCCTGAGTGGGTCAATGCAGAGCATCCTTTGTTTTTGCTCTACACATCAGGCTCCACTGGCAAGCCCAAAGGCGTGCAGCACGCAAGCGGTGGTTTTTTACTGCACGCTGCCCTCACCACCGAGTGGACCTTTGATCTCAAGCCCAACGATATTTTTTGGTGTACTGCTGACATTGGTTGGGTCACTGGGCACACTTACATCACCTATGGTCCTTTGGCTTTAGGTGCGACAGAGATTGTGTTTGAGGGGGTTCCCACCTACCCCGATGCCGGACGGTTTTGGCAGATGATTGAAAAACACAAGGTCAGCATTTTCTACACTGCACCGACCGCCATTCGCTCACTCATCAAGGCCGCAGAAGCCAATGAGGCCATCCACCCCAAACAATACAACTTAAAGAGCTTGAGGCTCTTGGGCTCAGTGGGTGAGCCCATCAACCCCGCCGCTTGGGAGTGGTACTGCTCCTCCCCCTCTGCATGGGACCACTCCTGAATCCATCCGTTTTCCAACCCGTACATCGCGAGGGCGTCGACCCCCTCGGAAAACTCATCCTCGGTCACCGGCCGCCCCAGCAAGGCATCGCGGGAGGCACGATGG
>CAIPII010000244.1 GCA_903865035.1 uncultured Burkholderiales bacterium
CCATTTTCAACAGGCAGGCTTGATCGCCTTTCACTTGAAGCACTAAGGACAGATTTGCATGAACGCATTACTCAAGCTCTCCAAGTGGATTGACCACTTGACCCATCAGCTCTCACATTTGGCCACACTATGCGTGCTTTTAGCCGCGGGCGTTTCGGCCTTGAACGCCTTTGTGCGCTATGGCTTTGATTGGAGCTCCAACGCTTTTCTTGAAATTCAGTGGTACTTGTTTGCTGTGACCGTGATGCTTGGTGCGCCATGGGTTTTGAAGCTCAACGAGCACGTTCGAGTGGATTTGCTCTACAGCAAATACAAAGGTGCCATGCCGGTTTGGATCGACTTGCTCGGTCTCTTGTTTTTCCTTCTCCCCGTGATGTCTTTCATCGGCTGGCTCAGCTGGCCTCTCTTTTGGAACGCATGGAGCAGTGGCGAGATGTCTGCCAACGCAGGCGGACTGCTCAGGTGGCCTGTCATGCTGCTCTTGCCCCTTGGCTTTGGCTTGGTGTGCCTTCAAGGACTGAGCGAGGTGATCAAGCGAGTGGCCCATTTGATGGGTCGCATTGAGCTTGATTTGCACTACGAAAAACCCATGCAATAAGAAAGATACAACATGGAAATGCAAAACTTCGCCCCCATCATGTTTGGCCTTTTGGTCTTGGTGATGCTCATCGGTTTTCCAGTGGCATTCTCTTTGTCTGCTTTGGGACTTGGATGTGGACTCTTTGCCATTCAAATGGGCTGGTTTCCTGCCAGCTTCATGGCCAATTTACCACTCAATGTCTTTGGCATCTTGAGCAACGACCTTCTCTTGGCCATTCCGTTTTTCACATTCATGGGCGCCGTGCTTGAAAAATGCGGCCTCGCTGAGGACATGCTCGACTCCATGGGACAACTCTTTGGTCCAGTCAAAGGCGGCTTGGGTTACTCGGTCATCATCGTGGGCTTCATCTTGGGTGCCATCACGGGCACTGTAGCCGGTCAGGTCATCGCCATGGCCTTGATCTCTTTGCCCGTCATGATCAGGTATGGCTACAACATGCGTTACGCAACGGGTGTACTCGCCGCCTCTGGCACCATCACACAATTGGTGCCTCCATCATTGGTCTTGATCGTCATGGCCGATCAATTGGGACGCTCAGTGGGTGACATGTACAAAGGCGCGTGGGGACCAGCCATTTTGCAAGTCACACTCTTTGCCCTCTACACCTTTGGACTGGGAATCCTAAAGCCCGATCACGTCCCAGGTGTGCCCAAAGAGGCACGCACCCTAAAAGGCTGGTCTTTGTGGTTCAAGTGCCTCAAAGGCATCATCCCCTCAGCGCTTTTGATCTTTGCGGTACTGGGCTCCATGGGCGGACTGCCTGGGATGAACACTGCCATCGCCACCCCAACCGAAGCCGGTGCAATGGGTTGCATGGGCGCCTTGCTCTTGGCAGCCATTCACTCAAGGCTCACCAAAGCGTTGGTCTGGGAGGCCATGTACAGCACCATGCGCTTGACAGCCATGGTGGTCTTCATCTTGATTGGCTCCAGAGTCTTCTCCATGGTCTTCCAAGGCGTTGACGGCGCCAAGTGGGTCGAGAGCATGCTCACTGGATTGCCAGGTGGACAGGTGGGCTTTTTGCTCGTGGTCAATGCCTTCATCTTCTTTTTGGCCTTCTTCTTGGATTTCTTTGAGATTGCCTTCATCATCCTTCCCCTCTTGGGTCCAGTGGCCAACAAACTGGGCATTGACTTGGTGTGGTTTGGGGTGCTCTTGTGCGTGAACATGCAAACCAGCTTCATGCATCCCCCGTTTGGCTTTGCCTTGTTTTACCTGCGTGGCATTGCTGACACGCTCTTCAAAGAAGGTCGCATCTCCAAACCCATTGCCTCGTCTGACATTTACTTGGGCGCCATCCCTTGGATCATCATGCAACTCATCTTGGTGGTGGTGGTGATTTTTGTCCCGCAAAGCGTCACCCTCTTCATCGACAAAGAGGAGAAAATCGACCTGGACAAAGTGGTGATTGAAATGCCCATGGACACGCCCTTGAGCGCTTCACCCGACGAACAAAACCCCCTCACGAGCGAACCATCACCCGAGAGCAACAGCGCTCAAAAAACACCTGAGGACGATGAACAAAAGCGAATGGAAGAGCTCTTCAAAGTGAAGAAGTGAAAAAAAATCCCTGAACAAGAAGACTCTAAGTCCTCTCACTCAGGGATTGATCACCTCATCACCTCCCCCCACTTGACCCAATCCCATTCAGAGGCATCGGATCAAAGCAAGGGGCTTGAAGATTACATTTTTTGCGCTTGCATGAAACGGTCAAACTCGGCTTCGGTGAAGCGGAACCACAAGTCTTGCTCGGCTCTGAATTTGAGCCACTCTGTGTAGACTTTCTTCCAGTTTTCATTTTTGGAAGCAATCTCTTCGTACAGACCCATGGCTTCTTTGTAAGCGCCATTCATCACGTCTTTGGGGAAAGCTTTGAGCTTGGTACCTGTGCCCACCAATTGCTTTAGCGCACCAGGATTGTGGGTGTCGTAGCGAGCTTGAATGTTCACGTGAGCCACGGTTGAGGCTGCTTCTAAGATGGCCTTGTGGTCTGCACTCAATGCATCGTATGCTTTGTTGTTGACAAACAAATCCAACTGAGGACCACCCTCCCACCAACCTGGGTAGTAATAAAAGGGAGCCACTTTGTTGAAATTGAGTTTCAAATCATCATAGGGTCCAATCCACTCGGCCGCATCGATGGTGCCTTTCTCGAGTGCAGGATAAATGTCACCACCAGGCAAGCTTTGTGGCACCACGCCCAATTTTTCCATGACCTTTCCACCAAGGCCACCCCCAATGCGCATCTTCAAACCTTTGAGATCGGCCAAGGTCTTGATTTCTTTTCTGAACCAACCCGCCATCTGTGCGCCCGTGTTACCCATTGTGAAATTCACAATGTTGTACTTGGCGTAGAACTCTCTCATGAGCTTCATGCCAGGACCATCAAACATCCATGCGGTTTGCTGCCTTGAGTTCAATCCAAACGGAATGCCACAACCCAATGCAAAGGTTTCATCCTTGCCCGTGAAGTAATAAGCCGCTGTGTGGCAGCATTCCACAGAGCCTTGCTGCACACCATCGACCACGCCAAAAGCGGGCATCAACTCACCAGCGCCGTGCACTGAGATCTCAAACTTGCCACCCGACATCTCTTTGACGGTTTTGGCAAAAAGCTCCGAACCCCCAAACAAGGTGTCCAAAGATTTGGGGAAACTGGAAGCCAGTCTCCAACGCACCTGAGCTTGGGCGTGAACGCTTGGCGCCACTGCTGCGGCCAAAATGCCAGCCAATCCTGCATTTTTAATAACTAAACGACGATCCATGACTTCTTCTCCTTTTGATTAAATCAATTCTCAACCGTGCACACCTTCGAGAGTGCTCATCAACTTTAATTTTATAACCCCTCACAACACCCCATGACCGCGGGTTTACCCACGCCGCGCTCACCATGTTCTAAGGCTTGGGCAAAAGCGCTCCAAAACGAGCTTCAATGCTGGCTTGAATGCCTTGAGCATCAAGGCCTTCGTGGGACAACAACTTGGCGGGGTCACCATGGTCGGTGAACACATCTTTGATGCCCAAATTGAGCACCGGCAAATGAAGCCCCGCAGCTTGAAGTGCCAACAACACAGCCGAGCCAGCTCCACCCAAGATTTGCCCCTCCTCCAGCGTCACCAATGCCTCATGGGTCTGAGCCACATGGATCAGCATCTCTGTATCAAGCGGCTTGGCCCAGCGCATGTTGATGACCGTCAAATCCAATGCCTCTGCCACCTTCAAGGCTGGATAGAGCAAGCTGCCAAAACACAGCACCGCAATTCGGCGCCCAACTCGCCTCTCTTGCGCCTTTGCATAAGGCAAGGGCGTGAGGTCCTTGGTAACAGGAACCCCCACACCCGCCCCACGCGTGTATCTCACCGCAACAGGGTGGTCTTGCTCATGGGCGGTGCACAAAAGTTGACGCAATTCTTGTTCATCCGCTGGAGTGGCCACACTCACATTGGGCACACAAGACAAAAACGCAATGTCAAACACACCCGCATGTGTTGGGCCATCTGCACCCACAATCCCAGCTCTATCCAAGGCCAAGACCATGGGTAATTTTTGCAGTGCCGCGTCGTGTATCAACTGATCATAGGCGCGCTGCAAAAAGGTGGAATAAATCGCCACCACTGGCTTCATGCCTTCACACGCCAAACCCGCGGCAAAGGTGAGCGCATGTTGCTCAGCAATGCCGACATCAAAGTACCTCTCAGGGAAACGCTTCTCAAACTCCACCAACCCAGAGCCCTCACGCATGGCTGGAGTGATGCCCACCAAACGCGCATCCGCATGGGCCATGTCACAAAGCCACTCGCCAAACACTTGGGTGAAGGTTTTGGGCTGAGGATGCTGGGGAGGCACCAAGCCCTTGGCAGGATCGAATTTTCCAGGACCATGATACGCAATGGGGTCGGCCTCAGCCAACCCATAGCCTTGTCCCTTTTTCGTGACCACGTGCAAGAACTGAGGCCCCTCCAAGCGCCTGATGTTCTCAAGCGTTGGCACCAAAGAGTCCAGATCATGTCCATCGATGGGCCCAATGTAGTTGAAGCCAAACTCCTCAAACAAAGTGGCTGGAACAATCATGCCTTTGGCATGCTCCTCAATGCGCTTGGCCAACTCAAACAAGGGGGGTGCACCTTTGAGGACTTGCTTGCCCACTTCCTTTGCAGCGGAATAAAAGCGCCCGCTCATCAGTTGCGCCAAGTAGCGATTGAGTGCGCCAACAGGGGGGCTGATGGACATGTCGTTGTCGTTCAAAATCACCAACAAATTGACTTTGGAGACACCCGCATTGTTCAAGGCCTCAAAGGCCATACCGGCCGTCATCGCACCGTCTCCAATGATCGCCACCGCACGGCGATCCTCTCCCTTGATGCGAGCCGCCTCAGCCATGCCCAAAGCGGCCGAGATGCTGGTCGAAGAGTGCGCTGTGCCAAAGGCGTCAAATTCGCTTTCATCGCGCTTGGGAAAACCACTCAATCCACCCAACTGCCTGAGCGTGGACATGCGGTTTTTGCGACCCGTCAAGATCTTGTGAGAATAGGTCTGGTGCCCCACATCCCAGACCAATCGGTCCTGTGGGGTGTCAAAAACGTAGTGAAGGGCCAGCGAGAGCTCAACCGTTCCCAAATTCGAGCTCAAATGCCCGCCTGTCTTGGCCACACTCTCGAGCAAAAAAGTCCTCAATTGCGAGGCCAAAGGTTTGAGTTGTGCGCGACTCAGTCGCCTCACATCCTCCGGTCCATTGATCGCACCCAGTAAATCTTCCATCTCAACTCTTTCTGTGAACCACAAGTGCAGCCAATGCACCCAAGGCCTGCGTTTGCTTGAGCCCACTTTGACTCAATTGATCCAGTGCCTCGTCGTACAAGCCCATAGCGTAATCCCTTGCGCCCTCTAACCCTAAGAGAGCCACGAAATTGGGCTTGTCATTCAAGGCATCCTTGCCTGGCGTTTTACCCAAAGTCTTTGCATCCGAGACCACATCCAAAACGTCATCGATGACTTGAAAGGCAAGCCCCAATTTTTCCGCGAAGGTGGTTAAAAATTGCGCGCATGACTGCCAACGGCTGTCCTCTAAATGAGAGCAAGCCGCCCCCATGAGCACACTGGCTCTGAGCAAAGCACCGGTTTTCTTGGCGTGCATGAGCTCCAACTGTGCTTGAGTCAGACGCAGGCCAACACTGGAGAGATCAATGGCTTGCCCGCCGCACATGCCTTGCAAGCCAGCAGCTCGACTCAAAATGCGGCATAGCCTGGCTTGAATGGCCTCACTCACCTCTTGCGGCTCAGGAGTGATCACCTCAAAAGCCAAAGTTTGAAGCGCGTCACCACACAAAAGCGCCATCGATTCCCCAAACTTCACATGCACGGTGGGCAATCCACGGCGCAAAACATCGTTGTCCATGCACGGCATGTCATCGTGAACCAAAGAATACGCATGCACCATCTCAAGTGCACAAGCCGCGCGCAACGCGGCTTGCTCCAAATCCGCCCTGGGCTTTGCACCATCGAACTCTCGCATGGCCTCGCGTGCAGCCAAGCACAGCAAAGGGCGCAAACGCTTACCCCCACCCAAGAGCGCATGGCTCATGCTCTCATACAAGGCTTGGGGCTCAAAGGGTTTGAGCCACTGCTGCATGGCCAAATCAACTCTCTTGAGCTCGTGCTCGCTCCAGCCACTCCAATCGAAAGACTGAAGCTCGCTCATTCAACAACCCCAGTCAAAGGCTTCAATTGGCCTTCGTCCAAACGCTTGATTTGATCCTCCAAGCCAGAGAGCTTTTCTCGGCAAAACGTTAAAAGTTGTGAGCCACGCTCATAAGCCACCAGCAACTCATCCAGTGGCAATTGAGCCGCTTCCATTTGACGCACCAAGTCCTCAAGCTCCTTGACGGCCAACTCATAGGTCTCGGGCAAGGGATGATCCTTGGAGGGGTTACTTTTAGGTTTAGACATAAATATTTGCAAAGGAAAAGTCCCACAAAGCTGCTCCATCAAAACACTGAGGACGCTTACAAAAACCAGCCCAAAGGACTCGTCAACGCTTGGGGTACAAGTGCCGATGTTAAATCATCCTGCACCACCAAGGGGATTGGCGCACTGCAAAAGCACATTGAGCTTGATTTTTTGTCACTGACTCCAAGCCCCACACGCATTCAAAGGGATGAAAGCATGCAAAAAAACGACACCCAAAGCCCATGAAACAACGCCCTCTTGGGTGGGCATCTCGCCTTCGGTCCACAAAACACGGGGCTTGGCAATGGTTAAAGCTGGCAAACACGCCCTAAAACGCGAATCTAAATATATAATGCAAGGTTCCCCCGGAATAATCCCGGTTTTTTCAGTATCTCCCTGTGGGGAGTCTTTAGGTCAGGTCCCTATGTCTGATTTAAGTCTTCAACTGCAGCAGGCGCACAGCCAACTTCCAGTCGAGAGTTATTTTGATCAAGCGCTCTTTGAGCGTGAGATGGATTTGCTTTTCTCAAAAGGCCCACGCTACGTGGGTCATGAGTTAAGTGTTCCCGAAATCGGAGATTACCAAACCCTCAATCACGAGGGTGAGGGACGAGTACTGGTTCGAACCCCTAAGGGCATTGAACTGCTCTCCAATGTCTGCAGACATCGACAAGCCATCATCCTCAAAGACCGCGGCAACTTGAATGCCCAAAGTCTCAATTCTGGTGGCAACATTGTCTGCCCCATCCACCGCTGGACTTACTCTGACCAAGGCACCCTCATTGGGGCACCCCACTTTGCGCACGATCCGTGCTTGAACTTGGCTCAATATCCCTTGCAAAATTGGAATGGACTGCTCTTTGAATCGAGCGGCAGAGATGTCAACTTGGACCTCGCAGCCATGGGCCCTAGGGGTCAACTCGATTTCGCTGGCTACCAACTGGCCAAGGTCGAAATGCACGAATGCAACTACAACTGGAAAACCTTTGTAGAAGTCTATCTAGAGGACTATCACGTGGGTCCCTTTCATCCTGGACTTGGACAGTTTGTTGCATGCGATGATTTGAAGTGGGAGTTCAAGCCCGAGTTCTCGGTGCAAACGGTTGGAGTGGCGCACAAGCTGAGCAAGTCCGGTAGCGCTGTCTACGATCGCTGGCAAAAAGCCCTCATGAACTTCTCCAAAGGCCAAGCCCCCTCTCAAGGCGCCATTTGGCTCACCTACTACCCCCACATCATGGTGGAGTGGTATCCCCATGTGCTCACCGTATCGACCTTGTGGCCCATGGGTCCTCGCAAGACCCTCAACAAAATCGAATTCTTCTACCCTGAGGAAATCGTGGCTTTTGAGCCTGAATTCATTGCCGCTCAGCAAGCCGCATACATGGAAACATGCGCCGAAGATGATGAGATCGCAGAGAGAATGGACGCTGGCCGCTTGGCGCTCATGAATCGTGGACAAAACGAGGTTGGTCCCTACCAAAGCCCCATGGAAGACGGCATGCAGCACTTTCATGAGTGGTACCGCGAAAAGCTCAAGTACTGAGTCGCCCCCACACATCGACTTGCAATGAACCACGCCCCTTTTGACACCCTCATCGGAGCTGCTCAACTGGCTGCATTGATGAGCGAGTCAGCTGCTTTGCAAGCACAGCCCAAACACCTGGTGATCTTTGACGTGAGTCACGATCTGGCGAACCCCTCTTGGGGTCTTCAACAGTATGAGAGCGCTCACATTCCTGGCGCCTTTTACGCCGATCTATCCTTGCACCTGAGCGCACATGCCACAACACCGCACTTGAATGCGGGCAGACATCCTTTGCCCACTCGAGAGGTGTTCGCTCAATGGTTGAGTCTCTTTGACATTGGCCCAGACACCCAAGTCGTGGTTTACGACCGAAACAACATGAATTTTTGCGGCCGCCTTTGGTGGATGCTCAAATGGTGTGGCCACTCACACGTGGCCATCTTGGATGGCTCCTTCAATGCATGGACACAGTCTCAACACAAGGTCGAGAGTGGTCACAATGAGCCCCCCAAACACGCCTCAAGCGCCTTCAAATTGCGCACTGCCCTCTTGGACTGGGTCTCAACCCAAGAAGTGCAAATGCAGCTTGGAGGCGAGCAAACGCTCATCGATGCAAGAGCACCTCAACGCTTTCGCGGGGAGCTCGAACCCTTGGACCCCCAAGCGGGACACATTCCCGGCGCCTTGAACAGACCCTTCGCACTGAATTTGAACGAGCAAGGATTTTTCAAATCCGCCGAGACCTTGAGGCAAGAGTTCTTGACGCTTTTGCAGGGACGGGACCCCTCAAGCGTGATCCACCACTGTGGAAGCGGTGTGAGCGCAGTGCCCAATATTTTGGCTTTCTCCTTGGCTGGGCTTGGAGAGTCCAAACTCTATGCTGGTAGCTTCAGCGAATGGAGCCGAACACCAGGCCTACCCGTTGAACAAGGCGGTTGAATCAAGCTTTGGGGAGATGTTGCACTCAAGTTCAACTCTTGACATGGAGCGCACTCAACTGAGCCATTGGATGCTCATCTGAACCCAAATCATGCCCGCAAAAAGCCACGCAATTTGAGCCAATGTTGACCTGGCGTTGAGCCTTTTTTGCAATTGAGGAATCAAATCGGCCAAGGCCACGTAGAGGTAGCTGCTGGAGGCGATGCACAAGATATAAGGCACGATGGACTCTCGTCCCTCTAGCAACAAAAATGCAATCTCACCCCCTAAGCAAGTCACAGCACCGGAGAGCGTGAGCTTGATCAAAGCTCGACCCTTGCCACTTGGATTTTGTGACAACACCACCAAGTCCCCCATGTGATGCGGGATCTCATGCGCCAAGACAGCCGCTGTGGCCGCGCAACCCAAGCCCACATTGGCCATGAAAGCACCCGCCACGAGCATGCCATCTCCAAAAGCGTGAACACTGTCTCCCAACAAGACCGACCACCCACCTTGCCGGAAAGCAGATGAGGGGCTGTGTTCATGGTGAGCGTCATCATGGCCTGCGTGTTCATGATGAGAGTGACCCATGTCGTGGGAATGCTCATGCCCATGGTGCCACAACTCGGCTTTGTCCAATAAAAAGAAAAAGATCAATCCAATCAGCAAAGCAATGAACAAAGACTGAGGAGCAACCTCCGAGCCAAAGGCCTCGGGCAACAAATGCAAAAAAGCAGTGGCCAGCAAAGCCCCTGCAGCCAGACTCAACATGTGCTGCTGATAGCGATTGAGCAAAGCACGCGACAAACACCACGCCACCCAAACGCTGCCAACCCCACACACCAAGGTTGCGAGCAATATGATCATCATCAACACATCAAATCCTTGTTCTCAAAGCCATCTCTTGAACCAAGAGGCGGCTTGCTCCCATCCAAGCTTGGCCGCCTGTGGCTCGTAGCTGGCTCTGTAATCGGCGTGGAAGGCGTGACCCGCATTGGGGTAGACCAAGATTTGAGACTTGGCGGCCGCTTGAACGCCTGAGCCAGCAGCTTGGGCCAAAGCCGTTCGCATTTTCTCCACAGAGGTCTGTGGAATGCTTTCATCGTTTTTCCCATAAAGCCCCAGCACTGGCGCTTTGAGCGCATTGACCAACTCAATGGGTTGGTATGGGGTCAAAGGAGTGCGCTCACCTTCGAGCCGTCCGTACCAAGACACCGCCGCTTTGAGAGAAGGGTTGTGCGCAGCGTACAGCCAAGACATTCGCCCGCCCCAACAAAATCCATTGACGCCCAAACGCTTTGCATCTGCTCCGTGCAAACCAGCCCACGTCACGCACTCATCCAAATCGCCCATGACTTGGGCATCTGGCACTTTTGCAACCACCTCTTGCATCAATTGCGCAAGCGTTGCGTACTCACTGGGCTCACCTTGGCGGGCAAACAATTCTGGAGCCATTGCGCAGTAGCCCAAACGCGCCCACCTCCTGGCCACATCAGCGATGTACTCGTGAACCCCAAAAATCTCAGACACCACCAACACAACAGGCCAGTTTTTGCCCTCAAGCGGATGAGCGACGTACACGGGAAATTTAAACCCATCACGCTCGAGCATCACTTCTCCAACATGCAAACCCGCGCTGGACGTGTTGATCGCAGTCTGCGCCATGATGGGACTGGCGGCCAACGCATAGCCCAGACCAGCCGCAGTTTTGAGCAAGCTTCGACGCGTCTTCAAGGGTGAACTCTCATTTTGCTCAACACTCACAACCGCTCTCCATTTTTAGATCCTGAACGCCTCAATGCGCTTCGTCCCAATTCGCCCCAAAGCCCAGCTCCGCAAGCAAGGGCACACGCAACTCGGCCACACTGGCCATGATGCGAGGTATCTCTTGCTTGACCCATTCGAGCTCCTGCATTGGCACTTCAAAGACCAACTCGTCGTGCACTTGCATGATCATGCGTGTTTGACGCCCCTCTTGGTCGAGCGTTTTTTGCACCTTGACCATGCTCATTTTGATCAAATCTGCAGCGGTGCCCTGCATGGGCGCGTTGATCGCTGCACGCTCGGCGCCAGCTCGGCTTGGCCCATTGGGGGAATTGATTTCAGGCAAATACAAGCGCCTGCCAAACACGGTTTGCACATATCCCCGACTCTTGGCCGAAACCCTCGTTGCGTCCATGTAGGTTTTGACCCCCGCAAAGCGATCAAAATAGCGCTCAATGTAGGACTTCGCCGACGCGTTATCAATCCCCAATGCGCGCGCCAAACCAAAAGCGCTCATGCCGTAGATGAGCCCAAAATTGATCACCTTGGCATAACGCCTTTGCTCAGAGCTCACCTCCTGTGGGGCAATGCTGAAGATCTCACTGGCGGTGGCTCGGTGAACATCAACCCCTTCTTTGAACGCCCTCAAAAGCGCCTCATCCTCGCTGATGTGCGCCATGATGCGCAACTCGATTTGAGAGTAATCTGCGCTGGCAATCACACTCCCCTTGGGCGCTACAAAAGCCTCACGCACCCGCCGCCCCTCTGGGGTGCGAATGGGAATGTTTTGTAAATTGGGGTCGTTGCTGGAGAGTCGACCTGTGACCGCCACAGCTTGTGCGTAATGGGTGTGAACACGGCCAGTCCTGGGATTGGCCAAACTGGCCAACTTGTCGGTATAAGTGCCCTTTAACTTGGAGAGTCCGCGGTGCTCCAAAATTTTCGCAGGCAAGGGATAGTCAAGTGCCAACTTCTCGAGCACTTCCTCATCAGTGCTGGGCGCGCCTTTGGCCGTCTTTTTAACCACCGGCAACCCCAAGCGTTCAAAGAAAATCTCTGCAATTTGCTTGGGTGAATTGAGGTTGAATTCACCTTGTGCAATGGCATGTGCCTCAAGCTCCAAGGTGTGAATCCTCTCACCCAGCGCCAAACTCTGAGACGCAAGCGTTGGGGCATCGATGAGCACCCCATTTCTCTCAATGCGGTACAAGGCCTCACTGCTCTCGATCTCCAAATCGTAGATGCCCCTCAAATCGGCGTGACTCTCCAAAATAGGCCACATGCGTTGATGCACTTCAAGCGTCATTTGAGCATCTTCACAAGCGTATTGAGTCGCGCGCTCCAAACTTACTTTGGCAAATGGAATTTGCTGAGCCCCTTTGCCGCACAAGTCCTCATAGGACAAGCCTTTGCGACCCAAATGACGCTCGGCCAAACTCTCCAAGCTGTGGCGCTTGTGCACCTCCAGCACATAACTCTGGAGCATCGTATCGTGCGCATAGCCCTGCACTTGAATGCCGTGATTGGCAAACACGTGTCGATCGTATTTGATGTGCTGACCCAGCTTCTTACAAAGCGGGTTCTCAAGCCAAGGTTTCAAGCGCTCAAGCACCCGCTCGCGATCGAGCTGTGTTTGGCCATCTGACAAATCATGGGCCAAAGGAACATAGGCCGCATGGGTGCTTTGGACACAAAAACTCATGCCCACAATCTGTGCATTCATCTCCACCAAAGAATCGGTCTCAGTGTCCAAACTCACCAATGGTGCGCTCTCCAAAATGGCACACCACCTCTCCAATTCCTCCCAAGTAGTGATGCATTCACTCACACACAAGGTCTCTGGTGCTTGGCCATTGGAGGCCACGCCAAACAAATCGGACTGGGCCTCATCGGCCACGTTGGGTGAGCCGGTTTGAGACTGCAAACGCTTAGACTCAGGCTTGCCTTCTTTGATGTTTTTGACCAATCCCTTAAAGCCATGGGCTTCATAAAACGTCAAGAGCTCCTCTCGCTGAGGCTCCTTGAGTCGCAGATCATCGAGTTCAGGCAAAGAAGGCAACACCGCTTGAAGATCACAATCGATCTTGATGGTGACCAGTTTTTTGGCCATGGGCAACCAATCCAAGGCGCGTCTCAAATTCTCCCCAACCACGCCCGTGATCTCGTTGGCATGCTCCACCACACCTTGCAAGCTGCCGTATTGGGTCAACCACTTGACGGCCGTTTTGGGGCCCACTTTGGGCACGCCAGGCACGTTGTCTACGGCATCCCCTACCAAGGCTTGGTAGTCGATCATGAGCTCAGGCGGAACACCAAACTCTTGCGTGACACCTTGAACATCTCGCTTCTTGTTGTTCATGGTGTCCACGATGGTGATGCGCTCTTGAACCAACTGGCTCAAATCTTTGTCACCACTGGAGACGATCACTTCGTGTCCGTGGGCAGCGGCCATTTTGGCCAAGGTGCCAATCACATCGTCTGCCTCCACACCCGAGACATTCAAAATGGGCCAACCCATGAGACGCACCACTTCATGAATGGGCTCGATTTGTGCTCGCAAGTCATCTGGCATGGGTGAGCGGTGAGCCTTGTAATCGGGATACCACTCGTCTCTGAATGTGGGTCCCTTGGCATCAAAAACGCAAGCCGCATGCGTGCATGGATAGTCTTTTTTCAAACTCTCCATCATGTTGATCATGCCTCGAATGGCTCCAGTGGGTTGACTTTGTGCATCCCCGGGCTTGGCCCTGAGGTCAGGCATGGCATGAAATGCCCTGTAGAGGTAACTGGAGCCGTCAACCAACAGCAACAATGGGGGGGTGTCTTGTGTCATCCCTACATTTTGCCTGTCTTTGTGCTCGTTGAAACTGCCCGAACTCACAATTGGCTCAGTTGTTTGGATAAAAATATGTGCCCCTCCCCACTCCCAAAGTCCCCTTGACCCCTCTACAATCGATTCCAGGTTGAAGGCGTGCACACGTCGATTGCCATTTGGCCAAACATGTTGCAACGCTTTTTCTTGTTTTCAAAGCCACCACTCCAAGCTTCTTAATTGCCATGGCTGTTTTCACTCAAGTCACCCACGATCAGGCCCAGTCACTGCTGGACCACCTCCAATTGGGACAACTCACTGAGCTCAAAGGCATACAAGGCGGCATCGAAAACACCAATTATTTTCTGACTTCAAGCGAGGGTGAGTTCGTGCTCACCTTGTTTGAACGCTTGAGCGCACAAGAGCTGCCTTTTTACCTGCACTTGATGCGCCACTTGGCCGTGAGGGCCATTCCGGTTCCCAAGCCCATGGAAAACGATGCGGGTCAAATTCTCTTTGAAGTGGCTGGTAAACCCGCTGCTTTGGTCAACCGGCTCAAAGGCGCGAGCGAACTCCAACCCACTGCCCAACACTGTCAAATCGTTGGAGACATGTTGGCGCGCATGCACCTGGCGGCCAGAGACTTTGAACTCTCACAGCCCAACCTCAGAGGCTTGAATTGGTGGATCCAAACTGTGCCTCAAATTTTGGAGTTTTTGACCCCCGAGTGCTCACAGTTGCTGCTCCAAGAGCTCGCCTTCCAAGTGGACCTGAGCGCTCAGCCCGTCTTCAAAAGCTTGCCCAAAGGAGCGGTTCACGCCGACCTCTTTCGTGACAATGTGATGTTTGACGAGGATCACTTGAGTGGGTTCTTTGATTTTTACTTTGCCGGCGTTGACACCTGGCTCTTTGACCTCTCGGTTTGTTTGAACGACTGGTGCATTGATCTCAAAACCGGCTCCTTTGACTCACAGCGTTTGCACGCGTTCATCAAAGCCTATCAACGTGTCAGGCCGCTGAGTGCATCAGAGCGTGAGTTGATCAACCCCATGCTGCGCGCTGCGGCACTTCGGTTTTGGATTTCTAGACTGTGGGATCTGCACCTGCCCCGAGAAGCCAATTTGCTCAAAGCACACGATCCGCAACATTTTGAGCGCGTCTTGAAAGCCAGGATTTTTCACCCCATCCACATCGAACACATCTTGGGGCACTGAGAGTCCATGGGACCCACCCGAGCACCTCTGCCTCTTCACACCCTTTAGACACTGAATCAATGAAATTGAACATCGTCCCAGCGCGAACCGGCCTTCATTGGGTCAGAGAAGGCATCAGCACCTTCTTTCGCCAGCCCATTGCGCTCACAGGATTGTTCCTGATGTTCATGGCACTGATGTCGCTCTTGTCTTTGATCCCCGTCCTCGGTGGGGTGCTTGGACTGTTTTTCGTGCCTTGCGCGACCTTGGGCCTCATGGCCGCAGCCCAAGAGGCACATTCAGGCAAGTTTCCAAGGCCCTTGACGCTTTTCACGGCTTTTCGTTCTGGCCCCTCCAAATCCAAACAAATGCTCATCCTTGGGGTCTGGTATTGCATTGGATTTTTGGCACTCCTCGCCCTCTCCACCACCATTGACGGGGGGAGTTTCGCAAAGGTCTATTTGGTGGGCAATGAACTCACCAAAGAAACCGTGCTTCAAAGCGATTTCCAAAGGGCCATGTGGGTGACATTGGCTTTGTACATTCCCTTTTCCTGCCTTTTTTGGCACGCCCCAGCACTGGTGCACTGGCACGGTATTCCTGTGGCGAAAAGCATCTTTTTCTCCTTCATCGCGTGCTTGTCCAATTGGCGAGCTTTTGTGATGTATGCGTTGACTTGGAGTTTGCTCTTTGGCTGCGCGGCAGCGGGTCTTGGACTTCTCTCCAGCGCCTTTGATCAAGCCGCATGGGTTGAGGAGCTCTTGCTGCCCGTGATTTTGATCCTTGCATCCATGTTCTTCACATCCGCCTTTTTCAGCTTCAAAGACTGCTTCAGCTCTGATGTGATCTTGGCTTGAAGCCCTCGAGCTCACTCGCCAACCTGACCACTCCTTCTCATTCAGCGCCTAATCCTGAATGGGAGTGAGCTTGGCCACACTCAGGGCCAACCACTTCACACCATGGCGTGGGAAATTCACCTGTGCTCTGGCGTCATCGGCCAAACCCTCAAGCGCCAAAACCGTGCCTTCACCAAACTTGGTGTGAAAAACCCTCATTCCAAGAGCGAGCCAATCGTGAGGGCTTTGAGTTGCAGGTTTGGCCCTTTGAATCGGCAGGGTTTGTTTGAAGGCGTCCTCTGAGGCGTTTGAGCGCGAGGGCCAAGAAGGTCCGCTCTTGCCTCTGCCGTATTCATTGGAGCCGTAGCTTGATGTGCCCCCTCTTGGCGCAAAGGACTGGGGTGCCTTGCTCGAGCTGATCCACTTCAAGGTGTGCTCGGGCATTTCGTCATAAAAACGGCTGCGAATGTTAAAGCGAGTTTGTCCATGGAGCATGCGAGTTTGTGCATGGCTCAGGTACAAACGTTTTCTGGCCCGAGTGAGGGCCACATACATCAATCGCCTCTCCTCTTCCAGTCCTTGAGTGGTGTTGAGTGAGTTCTCATGCGGGAAAAGCCCTTCTTCCAAACCGGTGATGAACACACAGTCAAACTCGAGACCCTTGGCCGCATGGACGGTCATCAATTGAATGGCGTCTTGCCCTGCTTGTGCTTGGTTGTCTCCGGACTCCAAGGCCGCATGGGACAAGAAAGCCGCCAAGGGCGACAAAGTCTCGCCTGTGTCAAAGTTCACCCAAGCGCCGCTTTGCGCCTCAACAGAAGGCGACACATCTGAGCGCTCAGCGCCAGCAACATAATCATGCATCCCAAATTCAGCCACACCCTCAACACCCGGTGCATCTTTGCCAAACCCCTCTTGGGTCACAAAACTCTCAATGGCATTGACCAATTCGTTCAAGTTCTCAATGCGATCTTGTCCCTCTCGCTCTCCCTTGTAGTATTCAATGAGGCCACTTTGATCGAGCACCAACTCCATGATCTCTCTCAAAGTGAGCCCTTGCATTTGCTCTCTCATGACGTCGATTTTGGCGACAAAGGACTTTAAATTCACGCCCGCTTTGCCCCCCACTTGGTCCAATGCTTGGTGCAAGGAGGAACTCGATTTGAGGGCCACGTCTTGGAGTTGCTCAAGTGTTCTGGCTCCAATGCCACGAGGTGGAAAATTCACCACTCGAACGAATGAGGTGTCATCGTTGGGGTTCTCAAGCAGCCTCAAGTATGCAAGGGCGTGCTTGATCTCAGCACGCTCAAAAAACCTCAATCCACCATAAACCCGGTAAGGGATGGAGGAATTGAACAAAGCGCTCTCGATCACTCGGCTTTGCGCGTTGCTGCGGTACAAAAGGGCAATGTCAGACCGTGAGCCTGCTCCCTTTGTGGGATCGTTTTGTCCTTCGCGCAACAAGTGGCGAATCTCCTCCACCACCCATTGAGCCTCCTCGTAATCACTGGCAGACTCGACCACCCGCACCAACTCGCCCAGGCCCTGATCAGTGCGCAAGTTCTTGCCCAGTCGTTCACTGTTGTTTTCAATCAAAGCGTTGGCTGTGTCCAAAATGGCGCTGGTGGAGCGGTAGTTTTGTTCCAGCTTGATTTGGTGCTGAACTTTGTACTCGCGCACAAAATCTGCCATGTTGCCCACGCGAGCTCCCCTGAAAGCGTAAATGCTTTGGTCATCGTCACCCACAGCAAAAATGGCACTCTCTGGCCCACAAAGCATTTTGATCCATGCATATTGAAGTTGATTGGTGTCTTGGAACTCATCGATCAAAATGTGCTTGAAGCGTCTTTGATAATGCTCTCTGAGTGCGGGCTGATCCCTCAAGAGCTCATAGGAGCGCAGCATGAGTTCGGCAAAATCAACCACCCCTTCCCTTTGACACTGGTCTTCATAGAGTTGATAGAACTCTATTTTTTTCATGCCATCGGCGTCAAAAGCGCTCAAATCGGACGGGCGCTTGGCCTCTTCTTTGGCGCCGGCAATGAACCACTGAAGCTGCTTTGGAGGAAAGCGCTCATCATCGAGTTGGTGCTGCTTGCAAAGGCGCTTGATCGCAGAGAGTTGATCTTGTGTGTCCAAGATCTGAAAGGTTTGGGGCAAATTGGCCAGCTTCCAATGGGCCCTGAGCAAACGGTTGCAAAGACCGTGAAAGGTGCCCATCCAAAGGCCACGAACATTCAAAGCCAACATGGAGCTCAAACGCGTGAGCATTTCTTTGGCGGCTTTGTTGGTGAAAGTCACGGCCAACACACCGGCAGGGGTGATTTGTCCCGTTTGCATCAGCCACGCAATGCGAGTGGTCAAAACGCGAGTTTTTCCCGAACCCGCTCCAGCCAAAATGAGCGCATGCGCTTGGGGCAAAGTGACCGCACTCAATTGCTCAGGATTCAAGCCCTGCATCATTTGAGAGGAGACCCCACCGGAGAACCCCCAGTTGTGCGAAGGTGCGCCCCCATCGCTCAAGGGGTGTAAGTTTTCATGGGATGCGACTTCGCTCTCGCGGGTTTCAAATGGCTTGTTCATCCCCTGATTTTAGGCGCCACAGACCCACCCAATGTCATTCCAAAGTGCCATAAATCAGAAAAAAGAAAAACTAATGTTCTACCTCTGGCGCAATGTGATGAGCAAATCGGTAAAAGCTTTAACAAAGGGGTAGAATAAATCACCGGGCCCAAGATTTCTTGCGCCCGGTTTTTTGTGCCTCCTCACAAACCACATCAAGAGCTTTGGACCATGGAAATCTTTGATTACGACAACATTTTGCTCTTGCCTCGCAAATGCCGAGTCGAGAGCCGTTCTGAGTGCAACACGGAAGTGACCTTGGGCTCGCGAACATTTCGCATTCCAGTCGTTCCCGCCAACATGAAGACCGTGGTCAACGAGAGTCTGTGCGAGTGGTTGGCTCAGAACGATTACTTTTATGTGATGCATCGCTTTGATCTGGACAATGTGGCCTTTGTTCGCCGCATGCAGAATTTGGGCCTTTTTTCATCCATTTCTTTGGGCGTCAAAGCGGCCGATCACGCCACCGTTGATCAACTCGCCAAAGAAGGCTTGACCCCCGATTATGTGACCATCGACATTGCTCACGGACATGCCGACAGCGTACAAAAAATGATCGGCTATTTAAAAAGCAAGCTGCCCAACACATTTGTCATCGCGGGCAATGTGGGCACACCTGAAGCGGTCATTGACCTTGAAAATTGGGGCGCCGATGCCACCAAGGTGGGCATTGGCCCAGGCAAGGTTTGCATCACCAAACTCAAAACTGGGTTTGGTACGGGTGGATGGCAACTCTCCGCACTCAAGTGGTGTGCGCGTGTGGCCACCAAGCCCATCATTGCAGATGGTGGAATCCGAGAACACGGCGACATCGCCAAGAGCATTCGCTTTGGCGCAACCTTTGTCATGATTGGCTCCATGCTGGCGGGTCACGAAGAGAGCCCAGGACAAACTGTTGAACAAAACGGTGTGCGCTACAAAGAGTACTACGGCTCAGCGAGTGATTTCAACAAAGGCGAATACAAGCACGTTGAGGGCAAACGCATTTTGGAGCCCATCAAGGGCAAACTGGCTGACACCTTAAGGGAAATGCAAGAGGACGTTCAAAGTTCCATCTCTTATGCAGGAGGCGTCAAGCTCAACGACATTCGCAAAGTCAATTACGTCATTTTGGGCGGCGACAATGCGGGAGAGCATTTGCTGATGTAAGCTTCTTGGAGGGTCATGAAACACCCTCCACTTTCATCCAAGAGCGCCGACTCAGCAACTGATCTTGGACCTTGGTGGAGGACTGATCTTCATCCAGCTCTTTGGCATTGCGTTCAAGCCTCTTGCAGTGGCGCACCCACCGAATCAGGGCTCTGCAAATGGGCCTGAGGTGAAATGGAAAACACCACCGATTTATTGCCATCGATTTGAATCGGGGACAAGCGTCCCAAGACAAGCTCACCGCTGCCTTTGGAGAAGGGCCAATTGAATGAAAACTCAACGTCAGAGCCTGCTTCTAGACACAGATTCAAATAGCCCAAAACCGCAGGTTGTTGTTTGTGTGAGAACAAATTGAGAAAAGTCCCCTGAGCCTCTTGCCTGACTGAGCCCGGAATAAGTTCAAGACCACTCTCGAAGTAGCAAAGGATTTCAAAGGGATTGGCCCAAAGGATGGGCAGGTCCTCACTTGTGGTCATGAGCGCGATGAGCTTTTCGTACTGAGAGACCTCCCTCTTCAAATTGAGCAAGTGATTCTCTGACCTCACGTACAACTTGTAATTGGTGTTGCTCGCCTTGAGCAAAATGGAGGCCACATAGCCTGAGCGCTGCAAATATTCAATCATGATGACACACATCATCATGGTGGACAAGTTGACAGCAATCACGTACAGATCGGACTCTGAAGGGATCGCAAAGGAGTAGTAAGGCTTGATGAAGAAAAAGAAACCGGCGAATGTGCCCAAGATGGCTGAGAGCAACCCGTAGACCCAACCAAAATAAAAAGCACTCACGATCACGGAGATGTAGAACAACTGAAAAGGCAAGTTGGGCTGAACCATCTCGTGGATGAGCATTCGAAAGCCTACGGCCAGTGCAGTCAAAGCAAAGCAAGAGAGCACGGCCAGCCACAGAGGCTTTGACTTGGACCACTCAGAGGCATTGTGTAGTAACATAAAAACATGATAACCCAAAGCCACATCGACCTCAAATCTGGAGCACACGGCGTGCTGCTCTTGCACGGTCTATCGGGCAGCAATCTTGAAGTCTCACGCTTGGCTCAGCGACTTCACCTTGAAGGGTTCACCGTCTTTGCACCCAACATCCATGGCTACTGTTTTGAGACAGAGTGCACGCCCTATACCCAGTGGCTGGACTCATGCTTTGAGGCTTACCTCAACTTGAAACAAGAATGCGACACGGTCTCGGTGTGCGGACTCTCCATGGGAGCAACTTTGACGCTGGCGTTGGCCCAACACTTTGATGACGTCAACTCCATCGCCTTGCTGGCCTCTTGCATGGACTATCAAGGATGGGCTGTACCTTGGTACCAGGTGTTCTTGCCCCTGCTCAACTTTCTTCCCATTCGGCTTGACATTGATTTTCCTGAAGAGCACCCCTTTGGCGTCAAGAATGCTGAAATCAGATCCAAAATGCGACACGCTTTGCTGCGAAAAAAATACGCTGAAATCGGGGGCAACTCCATTCCGCTCAACAAAATTCAAGAGGGGTTGAAACTCATCAACCAAACCAAAAAGTACATCGACTCGGTGCACTGCCCGGTCTTGGCCATCCATGCCATTGAGGATGAAATTTGCAGCCTCAAAGGTGCTGAGGAAATGTTCAACAAAATCAATTCCAAGAAGAAAGAGTTCATCTACTTGGACGACAGCTACCACTTGATCACCATCGACAATCAAAGGAACTTGGTCTACTCTGAGACGACACTCTTCATGAAAGACTGTGTCAATCAAAAAGTGGGGATTGATTACTTCAAAAAGCCCACATTGATCCATCCCGAGGCCATCCGATTGGAGGGTCGCTCATGAGTCTATTCAAATCTCAGAGTGTCTTCAGGTGCCCCAGTGATCTCAACGAAATTGAGTTGATCAATCACGTTCACAAGATCCGATCGCTCTCCAAAGCGCACAGCATCACTGGACTCATCACCTACCGAGCCAGCTTGTTTGCTTGCCATGTGGAAGGTCGAATGGCAAACATCGAAAAATTCAAGGCTTTTTTGATGTTGAACTATGAATTGCTTGATGAGTCAACACAATCGATTTCAACTCGAAAATACCCTGGTGTGCACATGAATTTTGTGAACGACGACTTCCCCATCGTCAACGACCCCATCATCGACTGGTCCATTGAGGACAAGAAGTACAACTTCCCCTACGAACTCTTGGGTAAGATTCTTGAGTTGAATAAAAAAGCGTGAAAAAAGGGTCTGCATCACTTTCGTGGTGCAGACCCTTTTGAGTGCAAGGCCTTATTCGAGCAAGCTTTGAGACTCAGGGGCTTTGTAAGCCCCGTAGCACAAAGCCCAAAATCAGACCTTTGCTGCTACTTTTTGATAGCTCTCGATCTGGTCAAAATTCAAGTACTTGTAAATTTCGGCTCCCTTGGAGTTGATCACACCAATGTCCGTCAAATACTCTTCGCGAGTTGGGATTCGACCCAATTTTGAGCAAATGGCCGCCAACTCAGCAGAGCCCAAATACACAAAGGTGTTCTTGCCCAAACGGTTGGGGAAGTTGCGCGTGCTGGTTGACATCACGGTGGCACCTTCCTTGACCTGAGCTTGATTGCCCATGCACAAAGAGCATCCGGGCATCTCCATGCGAGCACCTGCATTGCCAAACACGCCGTAGTGACCCTCTTCGCTCAATTGCTCTGCATCCATTTTGGTTGGAGGAGCCATCCAAAGCTTAACGGGAATATCCCTCTTGCCTTCGAGCAACTTGGAAGCGGCCCTGAAGTGTCCAATGTTGGTCATGCATGAACCAATGAAAACCTCGTCGATTTTGGAGCCAGCCACATCGGAAAGCGTTTTGGCATCATCTGGATCGTTGGGGCAGCAAACAATAGGCTCCACAATTTCGGCCAAATCGATTTCAATGACAGCAGCGTATTCCGCGTCTTTGTCAGCTTGCAAAAGATTGGGTTTTTCAAGCCAAGCTTCCATGGCCTTGATGCGACGCTCAATGGAGCGCGCGTCTTGGTAACCCTGAGCGATCATGTTCTTCAAGAGCACGATGTTGCTGTGCAAATACTCGATCACAGGCGCTTTGTCCAAGTGCACTGTGCAACCAGCGGCTGAGCGCTCAGCAGAGGCATCGGACAACTCAAACGCTTGCTCCACCTTCAGCTCGGACAAGCCTTCGATTTCCAAAATGCGGCCAGAGAAAATATTCTTCTTGCCCTGCTTCTCAACGGTCAAAAGACCTTGCTTGATGGCATACAAAGGAATGGCGTGCACCAAATCTCTGAGCGTGACACCGGGCTGCATCTTGCCTTTGAAGCGAACGAGCACAGACTCAGGCATGTCCAGAGGCATCACACCCGTTGCAGCCGCAAAAGCGACCAAACCGGAACCTGCTGGAAAGCTGATGCCAATGGGGAAACGTGTGTGTGAATCTCCTCCTGTACCCACTGTATCGGGCAAGAGCATGCGGTTGAGCCAAGAGTGAATGATGCCGTCTCCAGGCTTCAAAGAAATTCCACCCCTGTTGCTCATGAAGTCAGGCAATTCGTGGTGCATCTTCACATCGATGGGCTTGGGGTAAGCTGCGGTGTGGCAAAAGGACTGCATCACCAAATCTGAAGAGAATCCTAGGCAAGCCAAGTCTTTCAATTCGTCCCTGGTCATGGGACCTGTGGTGTCTTGTGAGCCCACGGAAGTCATCTTGGGTTCACAGTAAGTACCGGGCAATACGCCTTGACCTTCTGGCAAACCACATGCACGACCGACCATTTTTTGAGCCAATGTGAAGCCTGTTTTCTTGGCAGCAGGCGTGGCAAAAGTTCTAAAGAGCGTGGATGAGGGAAGTCCCAGTGCTTCACGTGCTTTGCCAGTCAGTGCGCGACCAATGATCAAGGGAATGCGTCCACCCGCTCTCACTTCATCAAAGAGCACCTCACTCTTGATGGTGAACTCAGCAATCACTTTGCCGTCCTTGAGCGCCTTGCCTTCGTAGGGTCTGAGCTCAATCACATCTCCCATGTGCATTTGACTCACATCCAACTCGATGGGCAATGCTCCAGCATCCTCCATGGTGTTGTAGAAAATAGGTGCAATGTTGTTGCCCAAACACACGCCACCAAAGCGCTTATTGGGCACATAAGGAATGTCTTCACCCGTGAACCAAAGCACTGAGTTGGTCGCAGATTTGCGGCTCGATCCTGTTCCCACCACATCACCCACATAAGCGACCAAATGACCTTTGGCTCTCAAGTCCTCGATGAACTTGATGGGACCGCGCTTGCCGTCTTCCTCAGGGGTGATGCCATCTCGTTTGTTTTTGAGCATGGCCAAAGCATGCAATGGAATGTCAGGACGACTCCACGCGTCGGGGGCTGGAGAGAGGTCATCGGTGTTGGTCTCGCCCGTCACCTTGAACACAGAGAGTGTGATGCTTTGTGGCACTTCGGGGTGACGTGTGAACCACTCACCTTCGGCCCATGACTTCATCACCTCTTTGGCAAAGGTATTGCCCTTGTCGGCTTTTTCTTTCACGTCGTGGAATTGATCAAACATGAGCAATGTGACTTTGAGGCCCTCTGCGGCCTCTTGCGCCACTGACTTATCTGAATCGTCGAGCAAGTCAATCAAAGGCGTCAAGTTGTAGCCACCAAGCATGGTGCCCAGCAATTTGGTTGCGTGCACGCGTGTGAGCAAAGGCGTGGTCTCTTTGCCGTGAGCCACTGCAGCCAAGTAAGAGGCTTTGACTTTGGCTGCATCGTCCACACCAGCGGGCACGCGGTGTGTGAGCAACTCCACCAAATGGGCTTCCTCGCCTTTTGGGGGAGCTTTGAAGAGCTCGACCAAAGATGCTGTTTGCTCAGCCGATAAAGGCAAGGGTGGAATCCCAAGCGCTTTTCTTTCGTTGACATGTTCTTGATAGGCTTTTAGCATTTGAAAATTCTCCTGTTGAAATTGAGAGTGAATGATGGGGTGTTTTGAAAAAGGTTCAGCGCTGTTCATCTGCGCCATTGACTGCGCTCAAGAGTTGCACTGGCGGTGAGTTGCGCTGGCGGATTGCAACTTGTTCTTGTTCTTTGCTCTTGCATTCATCGACCATTCTTTGTCCAAGTCGCGTGTTAAAGAGCATGGACTTGTTGGCCAATTGAATCCAAACGGCTCCTTGCTTTGCATCTTCAAGCCGGATTGCACCAGTGTGCGAAAGCGTAGGGCTCAATGCGTAGCGGTTGCTCTTGAAGAACAAAGTAAATTGTCCTGGAGCATTGGCAACTGGATTAAGAGTCACTGACTGGCCCAACTCACAAGGCATGCGACCCCATTGCACTTGTTCGGAGATGGCCATCAACTCTGGACTGAGCTCAGGTGCAACAGGCTCCTCAATGGGGGTTGCAGGAACGGGTTTGGGCAACGCATGCTGAGCATGCTGTGAAGACTTGTTGACCTGGGTGTGCGTCTTGATCGCTTGAGCGACTTGTGGGCGTGAGACCGTTTGACTCTCTTTGAGGCTTTGAGTTTGAGCAAAGCCCGCTTGCAACCAAGACCAAGCCACGAAAAACAAAAGGACCGTGCCCAGTAAAGAATTGAAGGGCTTAGGCAAGACTCCATTGAAAAAAGAATTTATCCATGGGCTCATGCAGCGACCTCGCTTTCGTGGACAAACCAACTTTGCACTTTTTGATCCAAAGCTTTTCCCGTGGCATGAGCTCTTTCTAAAACTTGCCAAAAGAAACGATAGCTTGCACGGTCGTGCAAGTGCCCCTCGAATCGAATAGGACCCCAATTTGCAGCCGCCGCGCTCAATATGATCTCGCTGGCTTGTGCCACCTCGACTTCAGAGGGTGAAAATGCCTCGACGATGGGACGGATTTGATCGGGGTGAATGCTCCACATGCGGGTGTAGCCCAGGGATTGAGAGGCCTCTTGGGCCCAGCGCTTCAAAGCACTCGTGTCTTCGATCTCGGTCACCACACAATGCGAGGGCGTTTTAGCATGAGCATGACATGCACTGGAGAGCATTAGCTTGGCGCGAAGCACCAAGGGGTGCTTGAACTGCCCCTCACCGGTCATGGCCCAAGAAGGAATAGCACCTGCGTGTGAGGACACAAAATCCATGAGCCCAAAACTAAGCGATTGAACGCTGGGATGAGATGCAATTTCAAAAGCGTGTTCAATGGCTTTGGGAGACTCGATCAAGGCGTGAATGGCCAGGTCTTTGAAACCCAACTCGCTGATCAAGCTGTGCGCTTTGTCCACATCTTGGAGCGACTCCACTTTGGGAATCATCACGTGTCTGAGCTTTGCGCCCGCTTGACCCACAATGATGCGAAGGTCTTCCTCAAAATGAGCATGGTCCACGGCGTGCACTCTCACCGAAACCCGTGCATCTTGAGCGCTCTCCAAAACCAAAGCAGCAACCCGTTGTGCGTGATCCTTCTCCAGCCCAACAGGCGCTCCGTCCTCGCAATCGAGCGTGACATCGAAGACACAGGTGCCGAGCTCCTCGGTCATTTGGGCCTGCAAGAGCAGGCTTTTTTTCATCCGAGCTTCTACACCACTGTAGTGATCACACACAGGCAAGGCTTGCCTGGCCGCTTGAGGCCCGAGCAAGACTTGCCGTGGATGAATTTCGCTCACTGAGTGACTCTCCTTGTGCGCCCCTTGGAACGCAGGATTGATGTTTAGATCAGGTGAGCAACACCGGCTTGCTCGTCTGTCAATTCTTTGAGTGTTTTGTCAATGCAAGTTTGACTGAACGCATCGATGGGCAAACCCTCAACCACGTGATACTGTCCACCTTCGCAAGTGACGGGAAAGCCAAACATCACGTCTTTGGGAATGCCATACCAACCATTGGAAGGAATACCCATGGTGACCCAATGGCCGTTGGTGCCAAGTGCCCAGTCGTGCATGTGATCAATGGCTGCATTTGCAGCAGAGGCAGCTGAGGACAAACCACGTGCGTCAATGATGGCCGCACCGCGCTTGCCTACAGTTGGCAAGAAAACGTTTGCATTCCATTCTTGGTCATTGATCATGTCCTTCACAGAGGCTCCACCAATGGTTGCAAAGCGGTAGTCTGCGTACATTGTGGGAGAGTGGTTGCCCCAAACACAAAGTTTTTCCAAGTCAGCAACTGCGTGACCTGTTTTGGCAGCAATTTGACTGGCCGCACGGTTGTGATCCAAACGCAGCATGGCAGTGAAGTTCTCACGCTTCAAATCTGGAGCGCTCTTCATTGCAATGTAGGCATTGGTGTTGGCTGGATTGCCCACCACCAAGACGCGAACATCGCGACTGGCTGAGGCATTCAAAGCCTTGCCCTGTGCTGTGAAAATTTGTGCATTGGCGGCCAACAAATCAGCGCGCTCCATACCAGGACCGCGAGGTCTTGCACCCACCAACAAAGCGTAATCTGTGTCTTTGAATGCTTCTTTGGGGTCAGAGTAAGCATGCATGTCAGCAAGCAATGGGAATGCGCAGTCCTCAAGCTCCATCATCACGCCCTTGAGCGCTTTTTGGGCTTTCTCATCAGGAATTTCCAAGAGTTGCAGGATCACGGGCTGATCAGCGCCCAACATCTGACCCGATGCAATTCTGAACAACAATGCATATCCAATTTGCCCAGCTGCCCCTGTGACTGCAACGCGAACAGGCTTTTTACTCATGGAAAACTCCCTCAATGAATGTGTATGAATGAAAAAATGATGGTTTATTGAAATTGACCAACTAGTGTAACTCCGAAAGGCCAAGAAATGAGCCTCTTATGTCTTATAAAAGACATGTTAATGCAGATTACAATAGCGACACTTAGATTTCCAAACCTTGTTTGTTCCCCTGTCTTTCATGCAAGATCGCGCCGCCAGTTCTGCCCCTCTCGAGCCCAACGATTCACAAGTTGTTTCTTTGGGTGACAAGGTGCCTCTTTTTAGCCCGCTTTACCAGCAAATCAAGAGTTTGCTCTTGAAGGGGCTGGAAAAGGGAGACTGGAGGCCAGGGGAGATGATCCCAAGTGAGATGGAGCTCGCCCAACGCTTTCAAGTCAGCCAAGGCACGGTCAGAAAAGCCATAGATGAGCTCTCCCAAGAAAACTTACTGGTACGCAAACAAGGCAAAGGCACTTATGTGGCCACCCATTCAGAGCACGGCGCGCAATACCGTTTTTTGAAACTCGTGGCCAACCCAGAAAAGCCTCAATACATTGGCCCAGCCAAGCGAGAAATCCTCTGGTGCAAGCTCTCCTCGCCCAGCCCCTCAGATGCACAAGCGCTCCAACTCAAACCAGACTCCAAGGTTTGGCACATTCGACGCATACTGTCCTTTGCCTCCTTGCCCACCATTTTGGAGGACCTGTGCCTGCCAGGAGACGCATTTGTGGGACTGAGCGCCCAAGAACTCCAACACAATCAGGGTCCAACCTACGCATTGTTCGAGACAAAATACGGTGTGCGAATGGTGCGAGCACAAGAGCAAATCAGAGCCACCATGCCCACCCAAGAGGTGTGCCAACTGCTCAACATTGAACCCAACATTCCCTTGCTAAGCGTTGAGAGAACCTCCTTCACTTACCAAGACGTGCCCATGGAAATCCGTCGCGCCCTTTACCGAACAGATCACCATCACTACAAAAATGAATTGAACTAGTACTTAAATACACAACCCCTTTTTGAAAGACCTTTTTTTAACTTATGATCCTTCTTTCATCGATACTTGTTGCATTGCAATAGAATTTTGATGTTCGAAGGACGCAATCACCTTCCTCACCATGAAAGAGTTTTTATGACCGAGATCCACAAAAAACGCCCAGAATTCAGAAACATCAACGCGTTCAAAGACCTGACGACCTACCGCTTGCCATTGGCAGGATGGGTGTCGATTTTGCACCGCGCCTCTGGCGCCATGATGTTTTTACTCTTGCCTTTCATCATTTGGCTCTTTGACACGAGCTTATCGTCAGAGATTTCCTTCACCCGCTTTAGCTCAGCCTTCATCGTGGGCATTGGATTTTGCCCCGCTTGGTTCGTCAAATTGGTCGTTTTGGCTTTGATTTGGGCTTATTTGCATCATTTGAGCGCAGGTGTTAGACACTTGTACATGGACACCCATCATGCCGTGAGCAAAGAGTTTGGCAAGTCCTCTGCCATCGTGACACTCGCCATCAGTTGGATCCTCACCATTGGCTTGGGTGCCAAATTATTTGGCTTGTATTGAGTCCATCAAACCCATTGCTCAAACAACACTCGCTCACAAACAGATTTCAGGAGTTCAATCAACATGTCAGTTAATTACGGATCAAAACGCGTCGTCGTAGGCGCTCACTACGGATTGAAAGATTGGTTGGCACAGCGCGTGACCGCGGCCTTGATGGCGCTGTTCACACTCGTGCTGCTGCTTCAAATCATTTTCACAAGCGGCGACATGGGCTATGACAAGTGGGCCTCTATCTTCAATGCCGAGTGGATGAAGACTTTGACGTTCACCGTTATTTTGTCCTTGGCCTATCACGCCTGGGTTGGCATGAGAGACATTTGGATGGATTACATCAAGCCCGTTGGCATTCGTTTGCTGTTACAAATTTTCACCCTGGTTTGGCTCGTTGGTTGCGCTGGCTGGGCAATTCAAGTTCTTTGGAGACTCTAAGTCATGACCACTTCACATCAAATCGCTCGCAGAAAATTTGACGTTGTCATCGTGGGCGCAGGCGGCTCAGGCATGCGTGCGTCCTTGCAGTTGGCCCGTGCGGGTCTGAACGTTGCTGTTCTCTCAAAAGTCTTCCCCACTCGCTCACACACTGTGGCGGCTCAAGGCGGCATTGGCGCCTCTTTGGGCAACATGTCTGAGGACAATTGGCACTATCACTTCTACGACACGGTCAAAGGCTCTGACTGGCTTGGCGACCAAGATGCCATCGAGTTCATGTGCCGTGAAGCACCCAAAGTGGTCTATGACCTGGAACACATGGGCATGCCTTTTGACAGAAATCCAGACGGCACCATTTATCAGCGCCCCTTTGGTGGTCACACAGCCAACTACGGCGAAAAGCCAGTCCAAAGGGCGTGCGCAGCAGCTGACCGCACTGGTCATGCCATGCTCCACACCCTGTACCAACAAAACGTCAAAGCCAAGACAAGTTTCTTTGTCGAATGGATGGCTTTGGACATCATCCGTGACCACGAAGGCGACGCCGTTGGCGTCACAGCCATTGAGATGGAAACGGGCGAAATTTACGCCTTAGAAGCCAAAACCGTGTTGCTTGCAACCGGTGGTGCAGGCCGTATTTTCCAAGCCTCAACCAACGCCTTCATCAACACTGGAGACGGCTTGGGCATGGCCGCCAGAGCAGGCATTGCGCTGGAAGACATGGAATTTTGGCAATTCCACCCAACAGGCGTGGCGGGTGCCGGCGTGTTGCTCACCGAAGGCTGCCGCGGTGAAGGCGCGATTTTGCTCAACTCTGAAGGCGAAAGATTCATGGAGCGCTATGCGCCCACATTGAAAGACTTGGCCCCCAGAGACTTTGTCTCTCGCTCCATGGACCAAGAGATCAAGGAAGGACGCGGCTGCGGACCCAACAAAGATTACGTGCTCTTAAAGCTCGATCACTTGGGCGCAGACACCATCATGAAACGCTTGCCCTCGGTCTATGAAATTGGACTGAACTTTGCCAACGTTGATGTCTCCAAGACACCCATCCCAGTGGTTCCCACCATTCACTACCAAATGGGTGGTATTCCCACCAACATTTATGGACAAGTGGTTGAGCAAACACAGTTCTCGCACTCCTCAGCCATCAATGGCTTGTATGCTGTGGGCGAATGCTCTTGTGTGTCTGTGCACGGTGCAAACCGCTTGGGCACCAACTCACTCTTGGATTTGTTGGTGTTTGGACGCGCAGCGGGCAACCACATTGTGGACTTCAATTTGAAAAACAAAGCCCACAAACCTTTGCCCAAAGATTTTGCAGACCTCACTTTGTCTCGCTTGGCTCGCCTTGAGAGTCAAGCCAACGGCGAATACGCACAAGTGGTGGCCGACGATTTGCGCCAAGCCATGCAACAACATGCTGGTGTGTTCAGAACTCAAGCCGTCATGGACGAAGGTGTTGAGAAAATCGCAGCCCTCAGAGAACGCGTCAACCACATTGGTCTCAAAGACAAATCCAAAGTCTTCAACACCGCTCGCATCGAGGCCTTGGAGGTCGACAATTTGATTGAAGCCGCACAAGCGACCATGGTCTCTGCTGCTGCTCGCCACGAAAGCCGTGGCGCTCACACCGTGGATGATTACGGTGACACACCCGCTCACCCCAACGGACGCAACGACGAAGAATGGCTCAAACACACCCTGTGGTACAGCGAAGGCTCACGCTTGAGCTACAAACCCGTGAACATGAAGCCACTCACGGTCGAGAGCATTGAGCTCAAAGTCAGAACCTTCTAATATCTGTTTCTCATCGGAGTAATTCATGCTTAAAAGAACTTTCAAAATCTATCGCTACGATCCCGATAAGGACACCAAGCCCTACATGCAAACCATTGAGATCGAACTCACTGGTCACGAGAGAATGTTGCTTGATGTGCTGATGAAATTAAAGCAAGTGGATCCATCCATCTCCTTTAGACGTTCATGCCGTGAAGGCGTTTGCGGCTCAGACGCCATGAACATCAACGGTAAAAATGGACTCGCTTGTTTGACCAACATGCTCAGCTTGCCTGAGACCATTGTTCTCAAACCCTTGCCAGGCTTACCCGTCATTCGCGATTTGATCGTTGACATGACACAGTTCTTCAAACAATACCACTCCATCAAGCCCTACCTCGTGAACGAGACCCAAGCGCCAGAGAAAGAGCGCTTGCAGTCCCCCGAGGAGCGCGATGAGCTCAATGGTTTGTACGAGTGTATTTTGTGCGCGAGCTGCTCAACGAGCTGCCCCTCTTTTTGGTGGAACCCCGATAAATTTGTGGGCCCTGCGGGCTTGCTGCAAGCTTATCGCTTCATCGCAGACAGCAGAGATCAAGACACTGCAGGTCGACTCGACAATTTGGAAGACCCTTATCGCCTCTTCAGATGCCACACCATCATGAACTGTGTTGACGTATGCCCCAAGGGACTCAATCCAACACAAGCCATCGGCAAGATCAAAGAGCTGATGGTGCGCAGAGCGGTCTAATCGTTTCGTCAAGCCCAGCCTCCCATGCCCAACGAAGCCCTCTTTATCAACGATGACTTTTTGCTCGGTCTCGAGCCTGAGTCGCTCTTGGGCGAGAGGGAGCTGAGCAAACTTCGTTGGCGCTGTCGCAGAGGTTTGCTTGAAAACGATCTGAAAATTGAGGCTTACTTCAAGCGCTTTACAAACGGTCTCACCGTCAAAGAGGCCAAAGCGCTTTATGATTTAATGGACCTCTCAGACAATGATTTAATGGATTTGCTTTTGCAAAGAAACGACCTTCCAGCCTCACTCGACAGTGAGGACAGGAGAGCTGTTTTGGCTCAACTCAGAATGAGTACCCTTGAGCCCAGCGCCTCCACCCCCCTCACTTGTTAACCCTTCTATTCGTTGATCAATTTTTAAGGAGCCCTGACCATGAACCTCGCCAATTACAAGGCCACCATCTCTTTCTCCAACGGCGCGCCTAGCTTTGAGATGCCGGTCTACTCTGGCTCCATCGGCCCAGATGTGGTGGACATTCGCAAACTCTATGGTCAAACTGGCTTGTTCACCTACGATCCAGGCTTTTTGTCGACAGCCTCCACCGAGTCGGGCATCACCTACATCGATGGCGACAAAGGTGAGTTGCTCTATCGCGGCTACCCCATTGAGCAGTTGGCCACAGAGTGCAATTACCTTGAGACCTGTTACTTGCTCACCAAAGGTGAATTGCCCAACGCCCAACAAAAGGCTGAATACACCCATCTCGTGACCCAGCACACCATGGTCAACGAGCAAATGCACTTTTTCTTGCGTGGCTTTAGAAGAGATGCACACCCCATGGCTGTGATGACTGGATTGGTGGGTGCACTCTCTGCCTTCTATCACGACAGCACAGACATCAACAACCCAGAGCACCGTGAAATCTCTGCCATTCGTTTGATCGCCAAGATGCCCACGTTGGTGGCCATGGCCTACAAATACAGCATTGGCCAACCCTTCATGTACCCCAGGAACGACCTGAGCTATGCAGGAAACTTCCTGCGCATGATGTTTGGCAACCCTTGCGAGGAATACAAGGTCAACCCCGTGCTCGAGCGCGCATTGGACCGTATTTTCATCCTCCACGCCGATCACGAACAAAATGCGTCAACCTCAACCGTTCGTTTGTGCGGCTCATCTGGCACCAATCCTTTTGCTGCCATTGCAGCTGGTGTGGCTTGCCTTTGGGGCCCTGCACACGGAGGAGCCAACGAAGCATGCTTGAACATGTTGGGCCACATTCAAGCCAACGGTGGTGTTGAGAAAATTGGCGAATTCATCTCTCAAGTCAAAGACAAAAACTCCACTGTTAAATTGATGGGCTTTGGTCACCGTGTTTATAAAAACTATGACCCCAGGGCCAAATTGATGCAAGAGACCTGTGATGAAGTGCTCCAGGAATTGGGCCTTGAGAACGATCCGCTCTTCAAGTTGGCGAAAACATTGGAGAAAATCGCGCTTGAGGACGACTACTTCGTTTCTCGCAAACTCTACCCCAACGTTGACTTCTACTCTGGCATCGTGCAACGCGCCATTGGCATTCCAGTGAACATGTTCACCGGCATCTTTGCACTGGCCAGAACAGTGGGTTGGATTGCTCAGTTGAACGAAATGATTGCCGATCCTGAGTACAAAATTGGCCGTCCAAGACAGCTCTTCACCGGCTCACCACGCCGCGATGTGCACCCCATTGCCAAGCGCTGATTCAACGCATTTTTCAAAACTTAAAAAAGGGGGAAGATGCAAATCTCCTCCTTTTTTTTGCGTCCAAATCAACTGGCAAGAATCAATTGTTTTCTAAAATGAAAACGCTTGCCTGAAGAGGAGAGTCCATGAACACAAACGCTCAAGCACAAACGGTCCTCATCGAAAGCTCCAAAGCGCTCAAAGAACTTGCCGAGCAGCATCCTGCGCCCACCCAAAGCTGCGAGTGCCCTTTGAAAAGATGCAAAGGCTGGAGCAGCCTGTCTGAATCAGATTGGCCCAAGTCCTCCATGAAACTCGTGGCCAACCTTCAAGACCCCTTGGTCTCGGATCCCACGTTTGAGGAATACCACCCCCAAGGTACGCGATACGACTCCGAAGAAGCCCCCTTTGCCGTAGAGTTCTTCCCCCTCAACCGCAGCCAACTCTTTGCCTGCCAGCAATGCGCTCGATTGGTGCTCAAGTACACAGAGTTTGGCGGCTACTACGTCGATCCTCGCGCCAGGATTTTGGAGCCCAAACTGATTGCGCAATTCGACGACGCACACAAGACTTGAATTGGTATTCACCCTCTAGAGTTCAGAGGTCTTGGCCTGTTTTTTCAGAAAACACCTCTGGCATGCCCTAAAATGGTACCTTTATCCATTGAGCAAGACACACCACCATGGGACGCACTCTCTACGACAAGATTTGGGATGAACACGTTGTTCACACCGAAGAGGACGGCACGGCCGTTCTCTACATTGACCGCCACATTGTTCACGAAGTCACGAGCCCCCAAGCCTTTGAAGGATTGAGACAAGCTGGGCGCAAGGTTTGGCGTGTGAGCTCCATTGTGGCCACCGCCGACCACAACACCCCCACCACCGGTTGGGAGCTGGGTTACGACGGCATCACCGACCCCATCAGCAAAGAACAAGTCACGACCTTGGATCAAAACATCAAAGAGTCGGGTGCTGCTGCTTTTTTCCCCTTTTTGCACAAGCGCCAAGGCATTTGTCACGTCATTGGCCCAGAGAATGGTGCCACATTGCCAGGCATGACCATCGTCTGCGGTGACTCGCACACATCCACCATGGGTGCATTTGGCGCTTTGGCCCACGGCATTGGCACAAGCGAAGTTGAGCACGTGATGGCCACGCAAACTTTGCTTGCCAAAAAAGCCAAGAACATGCTCATCAAAGTCAATGGCGCGCTCCCCAAGGGATGCACAGGCAAAGACATCGTGCTGGCCATCATTGGCAAAATTGGAACCGCGGGTGGCACAGGACACACCATCGAGTTTGCAGGAGACGCCATTCGCGCGCTCTCCATGGAAGGACGCATGACCGTTTGCAACATGGCCATTGAAGCGGGCGCCAGAGCGGGCTTGGTGGCGGTTGATGAAAAAACCATTGAGTACGTCAAAGGTCGACTCCTCGCCCCTACGGGCGTGGAATGGGCCATGGCCACCAAAGAGTGGAGCAACTTGCACTCAGATCCAGACGCACACTTTGACACCGTGGTCGAACTCGACGCCTCGCAAATTTTGCCCCAAGTCACTTGGGGCACCTCACCAGAAATGGTGCTTGACATCACAGGCCATGTGCCCGACCCAGACCGCGAGAAAGACGCCAACAAACGCGCGGCCATTGAACGCGCTTTGGTCTACATGGGCCTTGAGCCCAAAAAGCCCATGAACGACATCCACGTGGACAAGGTCTTCATTGGCTCTTGCACCAACAGCCGCATTGAGGACTTGCGAGAGGCCGCTCAAGTGGTCAAACACATCGGCCAAAAAGTTGCCAAAAACATCAAATTGGCGCTCGTGGTGCCCGGATCTGGCTTGGTCAAAGAACAAGCAGAGAAAGAAGGCTTGGACCAAATTTTCAAGGCCGCTGGATTTGAGTGGCGTGAGCCTGGTTGCTCCATGTGCTTGGCCATGAATGCAGACCGCTTGGAGCCAGGTGAGCGCTGTGCCTCCACCAGCAACCGAAACTTTGAAGGACGCCAAGGTGCGGGTGGACGCACCCACTTGGTCTCTCCCGCCATGGCCGCAGCAGCCGCGATACACGGACACTTCGTGGACGTGCGTCAGTACATCTCTTAAAAGGGCGCAACATGCAAAAATTCAACCTTCACAAAGGCTTGGTGGCTCCCATGGACCGCGAGAACGTGGACACGGATGCCATCATCCCCAAGCAGTTTCTCAAGTCCATCAAAAAAACGGGCTTTGGACCCAATTTATTCGACGAGTGGCGCTACCTTGACGCGGGCTATCCCGGTCAAGACCCCAATTCTCGACGCATCAATCCAGACTTTGTCTTGAATCAGAAGCGTTATTCGGGCGCCTCCATTTTGCTCGCCAGAAAGAATTTCGGCTGCGGCTCTTCGCGTGAGCACGCGCCTTGGGCAATTGATCAATTTGGCTTCAGGGCCATTTTGGCTCCCAGCTACGCAGACATTTTCTTCAACAACTGCTTTAAAAATGGCTTGCTCCCCATCGTCTTGCCAGAGAGCACCATTGACCAATTGTTTGCAGAGGTTCAAGGCTTTGTGGGCTATCAATTGACCATTGATTTGGAGCGCCAAGTGGTGATCAAACCCCAAGGCGAAGAAATTGCGTTTGAAGTCCAAGCCTTTCGCCGTCACTGCTTGCTCAACGGTTTGGATGACATTGGACTGACGCTTCAACATTCACAAAAAATCCGTGACTTCGAGGCCCAACGCTTGGCCTCGCGCCCTTGGCTTGCCCACACCGTTTCAATCAACGCAAATTCCTAAAATGATCAAAATTGCAGTTCTCCCCGGCGACGGCATTGGCCAAGAAATTGTTCAAGAAGCGGTCAAAGTTCTTCGAGTTTTACCGCTGAGCTTTGACATGCAAGAGGCCCCTGTTGGGGGCACAGCCTACGACTTGAGCGGTCACCCCTTGCCCCAGAGCACCATCGACTTGGCACAAAACTCCCAAGCAATTTTGTTTGGCGCCGTGGGCGACTGGAAGTACGACACACTGGACCGCCCTTTGAGGCCTGAGCAAGCCATTTTGGGTCTGAGAAAACACTTTGGCCTCTTTGCCAACTTCAGACCCGCGATTTGCTACCCCGAGCTCGTTGGCGCCTCCAGCTTGAAGCCTGAGATCGTCTCGGGTCTGGACATCTTGATCATTCGCGAACTCACCGGTGACATCTACTTTGGTCAACCCAGGGGCAAGAGAATCGCAAGCGATGGACACTTCCCTGGGAGTGAGGAAGCGTTTGACACCATGCGCTACAGCGTTCCCGAAATTGAGCGCATTGCACACGTGGCTTTTCAGGCCGCACAAAAAAGATCCAAACGCGTGACCAGCGTGGACAAGTCCAATGTACTGGAGACCTTCCAACTCTGGCGTGATGTGGTGAGCCGCATTGGCAAAGAGTACCCCGATGTGGCGCTTGACCACATGTACGTGGACAACGCGGCCATGCAACTCGTCAAAGAGCCCAAGAAATTCGATGTCGTTGTAACAGGCAACATGTTTGGTGACATCTTGTCAGATGAAGCCTCAATGCTCACAGGCAGCATTGGCATGTTGCCCTCAGCGTCTTTGAACAAGGACAATTTCGGACTCTATGAACCCAGCCATGGCAGTGCCCCAGACATTGCCGGCAAAGGCGTTGCCAATCCATTGGCCACGATTTTGTCAGCGGCCATGATGTTGCGTTTTTCATTGAACCAAGCCCCAGCCGCCTCTTTGGTCGAACAAGCTGTGCAGCAAGTGCTCTCCAATGGACTTCGCACAGCAGACATCTACTCAAGCGGCACGCAAAAGGTGAGCACCTCTGAGATGGGTGAGGCAGTTGCCAAAGCGCTGAAGGGTTTGATTTAAGCAATTGCTCAATTCAATGCAGAAGGTCTTGAACAAAGGACCTCAACCGTTTTTTTCATTCAAGGGCTCAAGAAGGCCAAACAACAAGCACTTCTTACCCTCTTTCCTCAAGAATAGGAGTTCAAAATGAGTAATCAAAAACCAGTGGTCGGTTTGGTGGGTTGGCGTGGCATGGTGGGCTCTGTGCTCATGCAGAGGATGGAGGCGCTTGGTGACTTCGCAAAGATCGAGCCGCATTTTTTCACAACCTCAAGCGTTGGTGCTCCTGCCCCCAAGTGGGCCGCAAACGAGACGAAATTGCTTGATGCGAATGACTTGAATGCGCTCAAACGCTGCGACATCGTCATCACTGCTCAAGGCGGTGACTACACCAAGGCCGTGCATGGCCCCTTGCGCGCCACAGGCTGGAAGGGACATTGGATCGATGCGGCCTCAACGCTGCGCATGAAACCAGAGGCCATCATCATTTTGGATCCCGTGAACTTGCCCGTGATCGAAAAAGGACTTGCTGCCCATAACCTGGACTGGGTGGGCGGAAACTGCACGGTCAGTCTCATGCTCATGGCTTTGGGTGGACTCTTCAAACACAACTTGGTGGAATGGGTGAGCGCCATGACCTATCAAGCCGCCTCGGGTGCTGGTGCGCAAAACATGCGCGAGTTGCTCTCCCAAATGGGAGCTTTGCATGCCAGCGTTCAAGCCGAATTGGCCAATCCCTCATCTGCCATTTTGGACATTGATCGCCGCGTTGCCCAAACCATGAGAGACCCACAATTCCCCACTCAAAACTTCCGCGGCTCAGCCCTCGCAGGCAGCTTGATCCCTTGGATCGATGTGCCTGTTGAACACGGTCAAAGCAAAGAGGAGTGGAAGGGTGGAGCCGAGTGCAACAAAATTTTAGGTCTCCCAGCGTTTCGCACCCCTGGAAGCATCCCCATCGATGGCTTGTGCGTGAGAGTGGGCTCGATGCGCTGCCACTCACAGGGCCTCACCGTGAAGCTCAAAAAGAACGTGCCCATGGCCGACATTGAGCACTTCATCTCCAGTGCCAACGATTGGGTGAAATTGATCCCCAACGAAAGAGAGCTCAGTGAGCGCTTACTCACTCCTGCTGCTGTTACGGGAACGCTGGATGTGCCGATTGGGCGCTTGCACAAACTCGCCATGGGTGAGGACTACTTGGGTGCATTCACCGTTGGCGACCAATTGCTTTGGGGCGCAGCAGAGCCTTTGAGGCGCATGCTCAACATTTTGCTCACCCACTGAGTCTGAACGCGAGGGCTCAATTCCCGTCGGTTTTGAGCATCATTGCGCGTTTTGCAGGGCCCTTGGACGAGCTCAAACCCTCAGTAATCGGATAAGATAGACCGTAACGTTTGACATTGCTTGAACACTAGCAAGTGCTCACTTACAAGCTTACTTTGTGGCTTGGCATGTCAAACTCGGTTTTGGCTCCACATTCAAGAGGTCAGCATGGCTTTTAAGCTTCGACAATTGGCCCCGTTTTTCACACAAAATGCCCTCAAAGTCACTTTGAGCTTGGCTGCACTGAGCTTTGGCGCCAGTGCTTGGTCATTCTCCTTGGCTCACCCCAACTTGCTCAGCCATCAAGGCGAGCCCTTGAACGTTGAAATTGAGCTCTTGGAGTTAAGCCAAGAGGAAGCCACGGCACTTGTGGTCTCGCTGGCCAATGAGAGCGCCTACCAAGCTTCCCACACCGAATGGGAGTCAAGCCTGGGGAGCACTCAGGTGAATTTGACCCCCCTCAAAGACAACCGCCAAGTTTTGCGCATTGTGGGTCAAAACCCAGTGAACTCTACCTTTGTTGACTTGTTGCTTGATTTTCATTGGGCCACAGGATCGGTCATCAAAGAAATTGGACTGCTCTTGGACAGTGCGCCAAACAACACCAAAACCGCCTCCACCTCAGCTGAGGTGAGGGTTGTTCAAGGTGACACCGCAGGCGAAATCGCCGAGCGCTTCTTGGATGCTTCAACCAATTTGAACCAAATGCTCGTGGCCCTCTTGCGCTCCAATCCCAAAGCTTTCGTCGACCACAACGTGAATCGAATGATTGCCGGTCAAACCTTGAGCATTCCCTCTGCAGCACAGGCCAATGCCATCTCTGTGGTGCAAGCGCGTGAGGACATCAACCTTCAAAACATCGACTTTGCCAAATACCGTGAAAGCGTGTTGGCCAAAGTGAATGCGCAATCGGCCCTCAACCCCAACAACAAATCGGGTTCTGCCTCAGGCTTGGTGAGCCAAAAAGGCAAAGCCTTGAACACGCCCAGCAAAGACCAACTCAAGCTGAGTCAACCCAACAGCCCATCGGCCAAAACCGCTGATCAACTGTCCAAAGACAAAGAGGCGCAACAAAACGCTCAACGCGCCAAGGAAATTGAAAACAACATCAACGAACTCACGCAAATCGCCAACGAACAAAAGAGCTGGACGCATCGCTTTGAGGTCTTCAAATCCGAGGTTCAGCACACCTTTGGCGCGTTTTGGAGTCAATTGCCAAGCTCTCATTCAGATCTCAAAACATGGCTTCACCACCCACTGGCACCTGTGGTGGGTGGACTGGGTTTCACCATCTTGGTTCTGGTTGTTTTATGGACTTCGCGCAGTCGCACTCCAGTAGGCACATCCGCTGAGACTCAAAGCGATCCACACGAGGGGCTGCATTTGGCACCTGAGTTTGAGAGCCACAACCCCTTTGCGCAAGGCATCATGCAAAGCGCCTATGCTCAAGCGCCTCAGTCTCCCGCTCACACCGAGGATCCACACCCTGAAGAGGAGCATGAGCCCCACCGGGAAGAAACTGGCCTGTCAAGCCAACTGCAAGACCACATCAAGTTGGACTTTGACTTGGACCTCCCCCATCTGCATGAACCTGAGCTGGAGGAGAAAGAGACGGCCCATGTGCCCTTTTTACCCACCACGCCAAGCCCACCCGTTGGCAACCCCTTCATCAGCGAGCAAACACCATCGCGTCACAAGGAGGAGGAAAACCCCTTGGAAGTGCGTTTTGATTTGGCCCAAGAGCTCTGGCAAGTGGGTCAACACCACACCGCTCGCGCCATCGTTCAAGAAATTGCCCAACAAGCCACCGGAGAGCTCTTGCACCAAGCACAAGCTTGGCTCGCTCAAAAGGGATAAGGCACAAAGTGAGACGCATTGCACTGGGCTTGAGCTACAGCGGCCAAGCCTACGAAGGGTGGCAGAGTCAGCTCTCGGGTCAAACCCTTCAAGACGCGCTAGAACGAGCCCTGGCTCAATTCACGCAAGTGCCCATTCGAACCCTTTGTGCCGGCAGGACCGACACTGGGGTTCACGCTTTGCAACAAGTGGTGCACTTTGATTGTGAGATCGAGAGAGACGACATCTCTTGGGTGCGAGGCACCAACCGCTATCTTCCCAAAGACATGGCTGTGGAGTGGGCCAAAGAAGTTCCTGAGGGCTTTCACGCCAGGAGAAGCGCGCTCACACGCCGCTATGCTTATTGGCTGTTGAGCTCACCCGTGAGACCCAGCCTGGGGCATGAACGCGTGGGCTGGGTGTTTCGACCTTTGAATTTGGAGCGCATGCAAAAAGCAGCTCAAATGCTCTTGGGCACACATGACTTCACCTCCTTCAGAGCGGCGCAGTGTCAATCCCCTACACCCATCAAAACCTTGCTTCAAGCCGAGGTGAGCGAGAGGAGGCTGAGCAATGA
>CAIPII010000245.1 GCA_903865035.1 uncultured Burkholderiales bacterium
AGTCTTTGCCCTTTTTTGAGAGCCACGCCTCCCTTTGGCAAGTCCTCTCCTTGGTGTCTTCGGTTGTCGCCCGCTTGGAGGTGTGTGAGGGGGAACTCGATCCAATCTCCTTCTGTGCGGACCATCTCTTGAGCCACGACTGTATTCAAGCCCTCAGGCACCACAGCACCTGTCATGATCTTGATGCACTCTCCAAGACCCACGTGTCCAAGGTAGGGGTGCCCCGCGCTTGAGGAACCCACCACTTTGAGTTTCAAGCTCTCTTTGGAGTTGGGCATCAAAAAAGCATATCCATCCATGGCTGAATTGGTGTGGGAGGGAACATGGATGGGGGAGATCACGTCGTGGGCCAAGTGCGCGCGAGCCAGCCATTGTGGAGGATCTTTCAATTGGACTTGCACACACGCTTGTTCCATGTGAGCCCAAGGAGAGTGATCATCGGTGATGCGATCAATGAAGGCCTGGGCTTGATCGACACTCATGGGCTGGGGATCATCTAGAGTCCGCACGAGTGAGGGTTGTGAGAGGCTCTTCATGGTGAGCAGTCAAAGGGTTGCAATGGATTCATATCGTGCCTGGGTCTTTTGCCCTTGAGAGTTGTAAAGCACTCTCAAGAGTCTTTAGTTGCTCTTGTGTGTTGATGTTACTGAATGCCAAAGGGTCATCAGTTGTTTGATCAAAATTGACCATGACACTCTTGAGGGTCAGAGACCAATCCTCGATCTTCCTACCTCCATGCTCCATGAACTCCACTAGGCTTGCAAGCACATTGGCTCGCATGAGGCTGAAGACGGGTTGAGCTCTCAGTAGACCCAAATCAGGTGCACGTGCCATGGCCAGTTGAGCGTTGTGATGGAGCAAACCCTGGCCTAAGCGAGCTGCCAAATCGAGGGGTAGATGCGGGCAATCACAAGGTGCAGTGAGCAGGTACTGCGTTTGCGTGTGCTCCAACCCCACCCTAAAACCAGCCAATGGGCCTTCAAATTCACCCTTTGTATCGGGCCAAACCTCATCACAAAAAGACAGGTAAGTGGAGAAATTTCGATTGGCACTGATCATGACCTTGCTCACTTGGGAGCGCAGTCTTTGAACAGCATGAAGAACCAAGGAGGTGCCCATGAAGGGTTGGAGTCCTTTGTCCACTCCCCCCATTCGAGATCCACGCCCACCACTCAAGACAATGCAGGTGATCTGTTTGGGGTCAATTGAGTTGGAATCGCTCTGGCTCATGGATTTTTTCGTAACGCTTTGATGGTGTGAGGAAGTGGTGTAGATGACCCAAGCGTTTCGATTGGATAAGGCTCATCACCCTCCTATATAACTCATCTCCACCTTTCGCCTTTGAGTGCCAGGTGTCTCTTGGCCAGATTGCACCGATTGTGACTCAGAGGTGAGGTTTTGCATGGAGCGCAGTTGAGAGTATCGATCCTCTCTGTGATGCCAAATGTTGGCAATCATTTGCGTCAAAATCTCATCGCTTGCCCCCGCTCTGAGAGGGCTTCGAAGATCTTGTCCCTGGTGAGCAAACAAGCACAAAAAGAGTTGTCCCTCTGTGGAGAGTCTGGCACGGTTACAGCCGTCGCAAAAAGCTTGGGTAACGCTGGAGATCACGCCAATTTCTCCAAGGCTAGGGTCCAATTGACCTCTTGAATTTTTAAACCCATATCGCACTGCAGTCTCGCCTGGCCCTTTTGGAGGAAGTTTGACCAGTTCAAATTCTTGCTCAATGAGGGAGATGACGTTGGCTGAAGGGAGAACTTCTCTCATGTTCCATCCATTGGTGGAGCCCACATCCATGTACTCGATGAATCTCAGGCTCATGCCTTGGCCATGAAAATACCGAGTCATTGGCAAGATCTCACTGTCGTTGGTGCCACGTTTGACCACCATGTTGATCTTCATGCCAGACCACAGTCCATGTTCGTCGGCCCCCAGGCCCACTGCCTTTGCAGCCTCAATGCCTTCTAAAACGCTTGAGACAGAAAAGTCAACGTCGTTCATGGCTTTGAAGATGGCGTCATCCATCGCATCCAAACTGATGGTGATGCGAGTCAGCCCTGCGTTCTTGAGCGCCTGCGCTTTTTGCTTGAGCAAGGACCCATTGGTGGTGAGGGTGAGGTCTAAGGGTAAGCCGGAATTGGTTTTGAGTTGACTCAGTTGAGAGATCAAGACCTCTACATTTTTTCTCAACAGTGGCTCGCCACCAGTGAGCCTTATTTTTTGGACACCCAGAGATAAAAATGATTTTGAAAGTCTTGTGATTTCTTCAAAGCTCAACAATTCTTTTTGGGCTAAATATTTGTATTGGTTGTCGAAGATTTCCTTTGGCATGCAATAGGTGCAGCGGAAATTGCAACGATCGGTGACACTGATGCGAAGTTCTTGTAAGGGCCTTTGACGAGCGTCCAAGACTTGATCTCCCGCACTCCAAGCGGTGGGGGAGAGCGCCATGGACTCAAGGGGGAGGTGGCGCACATCAATGAGAGGAATGACACGTTCTGACATGGATTTCTATTTTGCCTCAATCGAGAGCCCCTTGGGAGCAAAGGCGCTCAGAATTTGAGGTCATTGTGAAAAAGAAAACCCCCATGGCCTTTTGGGGCTTGGGGGTTGGGGTAGAAGCCTGAAGACGCTAGGTCTTGGGCTTGGTGAATATCATGTGGCTGAGCTTATTTTGCTGCAGCAGGGCTTGCTGTATTGGTTGCAGCAGGTCCAGGTGCCTCGGCAGCGGCAGGCGCATCCATGGCCGGTGCGCTCAAGGCTGGCGGGTTTGCAGTGGCAGGTGTTTTGGTGCTCAGAGCCACCGAGTGTGGTAGCAAGGGCACCAGGAGCAAAGCCACAATGTTGATGATCTTGATCAAAGGGTTGACCGCAGGACCGGCAGTGTCTTTGTAGGGGTCTCCTACTGTGTCACCCGTTACTGCGGCTTTGTGAGCATCGCTTCCCTTGCCTCCAAAGTGACCGTCCTCGATGTATTTTTTGGCATTGTCCCAAGCTCCACCACCGGTGCACATGGAGATGGCCACGAAGAGGCCCGTCACAATCGTGCCCATGAGCAGTCCCCCTAAGGCTTTGGGGCCGAGGATCATGCCCACCAAAATCGGAACCACAACAGGCAACAAAGAGGGGATCATCATTTCTTTGATGGCTGCGGTGGTGAGCATGTCCACTGCGCGGCCATACTCAGGCTTGGCGGTGCCCTCCATGATGCCTTTGATCTCGCGAAACTGTCTTCTCACCTCCTCAACCACGGCAGAGGCTGACCGACCAACGGCCTCCATGGCCATCGCACCAAAGAGATAGGGAATCATCCCGCCAATGAACAGGCCCACAATCACTTTTGGGTCAGAGAGATCAAAATTGATGTCTTGTCCATAACTTTGGAGTTTGTGTGTGTAGTCGGCAAAAAGCACCAAAGCAGCCAAGCCCGCTGAACCAATGGCGTACCCTTTGGTCACGGCCTTGGTGGTGTTGCCCACCGCGTCCAGTGGGTCCGTGACGTCTCGAACACTCGAGGGCAATTCGGCCATCTCGGCAATGCCTCCTGCGTTATCGGTGATGGGACCATAAGCGTCCAAGGCCACGACGATTCCAGCCATGCTCAGCATGGCAGTGGCAGCAATGGCCACGCCATACAGTCCAGCCATGCCATAAGAGGCCAAGATGGCTGCGCAAACAGAGAGCACGGGGTAAGCCGTTGACTTCATGGACACACCAATGCCTGCGATGATGTTGGTGGCGTGACCCGTGGTTGAGGCTTGGGCCACGTGTTTGACGGGTGCGTAATCGGTGCCCGTGTAGTACTCTGTGATCCACACCAAGGCCGCCGTCAAGAGCAAGCCCACCACACTCGATCCAAACAAAGCCAATCGCGAACCCGATGGGTTGATGGCATCATCGGGCATAAGTCACAAAAGCGAAGGCAACCAAACTCAAAAGACCCGCAACCACCAAACCTTTGTACAAAGCGGGCATCACGTTTTTCATGCCAGGGGAGGCTTTGACGAAGAAGCATCCGATGATGG
>CAIPII010000246.1 GCA_903865035.1 uncultured Burkholderiales bacterium
CCCCCTTAGGCCCCAAAACCGAGGATGGAGCCAAGGGTCCGGGATCCAAAGGTGGCTTTGGTGGTTTTTCTGGTTTTGCAGGAGGCCGTGCTCAACCCGTGAGCGTTGGTGTTGCGACCCTCATGGATATCAATGACACGGTCAATGCCATTGGAACGCTCACAGCGATGAACACAGCTCAGGTCAGGGCCAAGGTCGACGGAGAGCTCAAAAGCATTTTGTTCACAGAGGGTAAAACGGTCAAAGCTGGTGACGTGATCGCAGAGCTCGATTCACGCTCTTTCCAGGTCGCACTCTCACAAGCTCAAGGTCAACTCGAGCGAGACCAAGCCTTGCTTCGCAATGCGCAACTGGACCAATCGCGCTACCAAGCTTTGTGGGCCGAGGATGCCATTTCCAAGCAACAACTCGACACGCAAGCGGCACTGGTGCAGCAACTCGCTGGCACGGTCAGAACCGATCAAGCGCAGGTCGATATCGCAAAGCTCAATTTGGAATACACCCGAGTGGTGGCGCCGATCTCAGGGCGCTTGGGGTTGAAGCAAGTGGAGTTGGGCAGTTTGGTGCGTGCAGGTGACGCCAACGGTTTGGTCACCATCACCCAAACGCAGCCCATGGCCGTGGTGTTCTCCATCCCTGAAAAGAACGTGGGTTTGGTGCAAGAAAAGCTCAGCAAGTCTCAAGCCTTGCCTGTGGTGGCAAGAGACCGTGACCTTCAAAGCGTTTTGGCCAAAGGCCAGGTCCTCACCACCGACAACGCCATCGATGTGAGCACCTCAACCTTGAAGCTCAAAGCGATTTTGGACAACGCCAAAGGGCAGTTGTTTCCCAATCAATTTGCCAACATCGAACTGCAACTCCAAATCCTCAAAAACACCTTGGCCGTGCCCACCAACGCCGTCCAAAGGGGATCCATCGGCACCTATGTCTTGGGCGTGAATCCTGATAAAACCGTCAAAATGATCCGAGTCTCTTTGGGTCCAATTCAAGGAGATTGGACCGCGGTACAAGCCCTCAAAGGCGATTTGGCCCCAGGCACGCAAGTGGTGACCGATGGCGCAGACCGTTTGAGAGATGGCTCCAAAGTGGAGTTGGTCAAACAAGACCCTTCCATGCAAGGCATGAGACCGGATTCTCGTCCCAGTGCAGGTGCGACTGCTGCACCCACAGACGGTAAATTCGATTCCAAATCCAATGCCGCCTCTCCCATGAACCCAACAGCTCCTACCAAAGATGGTGCAGGCAAAGAGGGTGGTGGTAAATGGTCCGCGGCCAATGGAGCCTCTGCTCCTGTCCAACCATCTGGAGCCGCACCTTCCTCACAGGCAACTGCTGGTGCACCCGCTTCAGGTGACGCTCCAAGCGGTGAGAGACCCCGTTGGATGGACCGTGTACCTCCAGAGATGATCGACAAAATCCGCGCCATGAGTCCAGAGGAGAGACGCGCCTTCTTTCAAAAGATGAGGGAAAGACGCCAAAACGCAGGAGGAGATCAATGAGGGGCCTAGCTCACTCCTGGGCCAAGACGGACACCCTCTCATGAACATCTCGCGACTTTTCATCGTTCGCCCGATCGCGACGAGCCTCATGATGCTCGCGGTGCTCATCACCGGAGCTTTGGCCTACCGGCTTCTGCCCATCAGCTCTTTGCCGCAAGTCGATTACCCAACCCTTCAAGTCACCACCTTGTACCCAGGTGCCTCGCCTGAGGTGATCACGTCCTCCATCACGGCACCTTTGGAGCGGCAGTTTGGTCAAATGCCTGGCTTGGATGAGATGAGCTCGGTGAGCTCCGGTGGGGCGAGCGTCATCACGCTTCGTTTTTCTTTGGCGCTCTCGCTGGATGTGGCCGAACAAGAGGTCCAAGCCGCCATCAACGCCGGTGGCAATTTGCTCCCCAATGACTTGCCCATGCCCCCGATCTACAGCAAAGTCAATCCTGCCGATGCACCCATTTTGACGCTCGCGGTGAGCTCTCCCACACTCCCCATCACCCAAGTGCACGACATGGTGGAAAACCGAATCGCGCAGCGTTTGTCCCAAGTCAGTGGTGTGGGATTGGTGAGCCTTGGAGGCGGTCGCCGTCCCGCGGTTCGTGTGCAAGTCAACCCTTCTGCTCTGGCCCAAGTGGGCTTGGGGCTTGAGGACGTGAGAACTGCTATCGTGGGCGCCAATGTCAACAGCCCCAAGGGCAGTTTTGATGGTCCACAGCGAAGCTCCACCATCGACGCCAACGATCAACTTCATTCGGCCAAAGAATACGCCAAGCTCATCATCGCCTACAAGAATGGCAACCCCTTGAGGTTGGAGGACGTGGCGACTTTGGTGGACGCGCCCGAGAACTTGAGGCTAAAGGCCTGGGCCAACCAAAAGGACGCGATCATCATCAACGTCCAACGCCAACCGGGTGCCAACGTGATCGAGACCGTGGACCGTTTGAAGGCACTCTTGCCTCAACTCAAAGCCAATTTGCCTGAGACCCTCGATCTTGAGGTCATGAACGACCGAACCGTCACCATCAGAGCCTCGGTCTCGGACGTTCAAATCGAGTTGTTGATCTCCATTGCGTTGGTGGTGCTCGTGATCTTTGTGTTTTTGAGGAGCACACACGCGACCTTCATTCCAAGTGTTGCTGTGCCGCTCTCTTTGGTGGGCACCTTTGGGGTCATGTACTTGCTGGATTTTTCGATCAACAACCTGACCCTCATGGCGCTCACGATTGCCACAGGCTTTGTGGTCGATGATGCGATCGTGATGATTGAGAACATTGCACGCCACATTGAGATGGGTAAAACGCCCATTCAAGCGGCCTTGGACGGGGCGCAGGAGATTGGTTTCACCATCATTTCACTTACGATTTCACTGATCGCGGTCTTGATCCCATTGCTCTTCATGGCCGATGTGGTGGGTAGACTTTTTCACGAATTTGCCATCACTTTGGCGATCGCCATTTTGATCTCCGCCTTTGTCTCTTTGACCTTGACACCCATGATGTGCTCGCGGATATTGAAACCCACCCATGAGACCGAGCACAGCGCTTTGGCGCAAAAGCTTGGAGACTGGATCGATGCCTTGATCGCCTATTACGCCCAAAAACTCGATTGGGTGCTCGATCGAACAAGGGCTACTTGGTGGCTGTTTTTAGGCACACTGGCCATGACCTCATTGCTTTATGTGGTGAGCAACAAGGGTTTCTTTCCTGAGCAGGACACAGGCGCTGTTCAAGTCTTGACCGAGTCCACGCAAAGCACCTCCTTTGCGTCCATGGCACAGCACCAAGAGGCCCTCTCAGAGGTCTTTTTGAAGGACCCTGATGTTGCCTCACTCACCTCCTTCATCGGAGTCGATGGACAAAACATGACCCTGAACGCGGGTCGCATGATGCTCAATTTGAAACCCAAGGGGGAGAGGGTTGGGACTCA
>CAIPII010000247.1 GCA_903865035.1 uncultured Burkholderiales bacterium
CTTTCTACCTTGAGTATTTCCGCTCTAAAACATCATGATCATGACTCCAATATCTCTCCAAATGAGGCAATTAAAGACCACATTTGCTTTATCTAGAGATAATACATATTTGGAAAAATTAATGGTACTTTTATATGGATTAAATATTAATTTCACCATTGACTGTGTGCGCAAACAAAAGGAATATTAAGAGTTAATTTGATTTATTAATGCACTTAAAAATCAATTATTCAAATAACAAGTAAAAAGGGAGTTCAAATCAATGAACTCCCTTTTCAACATTTGCGTATGGGGCACAAGGCCCCTTATTTAGTCTTGATTCAAGACGGTGATGCTCATGCGTCGGTTCCTGGGGTCGGCTTTGTTATTCGGATTGAAGGGATCCGTATCTGCGACACCCTCAATTCGGTTGAACCTGGACTCAGGAATACCTTGTTTTTCAAGGATCTTTCGGGTCGCCTCCGCCCTCTCCGCTGAGAGCTGCCAGTTGTTGGAGATGTCTGGATTTTGGAAAGGCACCGAGTCCGTGTGACCTCGAATGGCAATCTTGTTGGGCAAGGTGGACAGTGTTTTGGCAACCTCCGCAATCAAAGCCTCAGCCTTGCCTTGCATATTGGTGGTTCCGCTTGGGAACATCGCAAAGTCGGCCTTGTCAATGATCTCGATTCGAAGACCCTGCTTGTCGCGAGAGACGGCCACTTGGTCTTTGAGTTTTTCAAGTTTCTTGTTTTCACCCAGCGCTTTCTTGATTTCAGACTCCAGTTTTCTGAAGTTCTTCTCATCTTGCTCAGCGGCGATTTCTTTTTTCTCTTCGTCCGTCAATTGACTCGGATCCGCTGTCTTGTCGGACGTTTTATCCGACATCTGATCCGTCTTGTCTGAATCTTTCTTGGGCTTGGAGTACTCGTTCTCGTTCTCTGGACCGGGCGCCGTATCGGGATTGGGACCACCCTCAGATTTGGGCGTCAAACGCTCCAAGAGTCCGGTTTGTTTGGCAGAAAAAGGAAAGCCATCGGGATCGATGATCGAGCGACCACCCAAAACACCATCAGAACCTGCGAGCTGACCAAAAGGCACCAAGCTGTGTGAGCTGGGCTTGAAGTAGTCGGCAATGCTTTTGCGCTGATCCGAGTTGGAGGCACCAAGTAACCACATCAACAAAAAGAAGGCCATCATGGCCGTCATCATGTCGGCCAAGGCGATTTTCCAAGCACCCCCGTGAGCACCTCCGTGACCGTCATCAATGATTTTCTTGATGACGATGACTGGGGCTAGAGCCCCATCGGCGGCGGGAGCATCGGCGGCTGGTGCCGCTGCGGCTTCTTGATCGTCAGGCATGATTATTTGCCTCTTAAGCCATCAAAGACTTCAGCAAATGAGGGCTGATTGTGGTGGCTGATACAAGCACGGGCAGACTCAATGACCAAAGGCACTGGATAACCGTGCATGTGACCAATGAGAATTTGTTGAACCATTTTGTAGATCTCGCCCTCTTCGTCCACGATTTGACCCAAACGGCCAGCAAAAGGTTCGGCGAATCCGTAAGCCAACAACACACCCAAGAAGGTACCCACCAAGGCGTTACCAATCAAGTGACCCAAAACAGGAGGAGGCTGATCGATCGCACCCATGGTCTTCACCACACCCAACACACAGGCCACAATACCCAGAGCAGGGAGCGCACCGCCCATGGAGGCAAGAGCAGCAGGCGCTTTGGCCTCATTGTGATGGTGCAACTTGATGGACGCAGTCATCAAGTCTTCAACCGCATAAGGACTCAAGTTGCTGGAAGACACCACCAATAAACGCACGGTGTTACAAATCAAGTCAAGAAGACCGTGATCGTGCAAGAGAGGGGGATGTTCTGCAAAAATTGCACTGGACTCTGGGTTCTCAATGTGAGCTTCAAGCGCCACAGCACCCTCGGCCTTCAAGGTTTTCATGATCTTGAAGACAACAAAAATCACGCCCAAATAGTCGTCTTTTTTGTATCTGGGGCCCTTGGCCACACGGCCCAAACCGCCCCAAGCGGCTTTGAAGGTGTCCATGCTGTTGCCAATCAACATGGCACAAATGGCCGCACCGAAAATCATCGCAATCTCAGCTGGTGCCGCTTCGATGATCGGCTCCATGTTTCCGCCCTCGGCAATGAACACGCCGAACACGCAAACAAAGAGCAATATAAAACCAGGTATAGCCATTTTTTAATCTCCCGAAAAGTTCAACAATGGATCAACCCCTTGTTGAACCCACTCTACCTCAAAATCCAATTTGATCCTAGGAGAGGTCTCTTCGTGAGAAAAGCCCCTGCCTCAATTCATTTTCAAGTTCGTGTTGCTGGCAGGCAAGAGGGCTGGCACAGCCTCCCAAGCTTCCCTGATCTCACACATCAAACCATGAATCTCATCCAAAACCTTCAAGTCATTGTGTGCATTGACGTGAATGAGTCTTCTGGTCACATAACTATACAACTCATTCAAATTGGCAGCCAAATCGCCACCCTTTTCAAAATCCAAAGCACCTTGCAAACCAATCACGATGCGACTTGCACGTGACAAACTTTTACCTTTTTCTGCGATCGCACCACGGACCATTTGTCCTCTTGCGGTCACCAAACTCTCGATGAGTCCATCAAACAGCATTTGAATCAACTCGACATTGTTGGCAGAGGACACGCCTGTGACAACTTTGACTTCACCGTAACTGTTGATGGCACGTTGATTGGCTCTCATATTCATTCTTCCTGATTGTTGGATCTGACCTTCAATGAATCGTCCCAACGCTCAGTAACTTGAGTAACCAACGCAAAATTCTATTTAAATTCTTTCAGCTCCTGTGAAATCATCCGACTTCATTCAAACGGCAGTGGGTTGCGGCAAAGATTTGCCACCCACAGAGAGTCCTTCCAAGGGCTCAGCCCCAGCCAATGCCGCTGCACCTGCTTGCGCAGAACCCTCAGATTGCGGTGAACCCACGGGATCAAAATCCGACAGAGAAGCCGCCAATTCATTGAGCTTTTGAGTATTTTCGGCACTCGCCCCCTCCCCTTGAGCGCCATCGGTGCCTGGGAGTGTGGCCGCGTAGGCGGCTGCAATTTGAGACTCAGGGGCTTCGGGCTCCACGTATTCAGCAATCAAGCCTTGCTCAATGGGCAATCTCATGAGGGTCTCGGAGTAGGGTTCCTTCAACTCCAAATTGGTTCTTGCGTAGAGCATGGACGTCACTTGATCCAAAGACTGCTGCAAGCGAAGGCGCTCGCTGGGCTTGTTTTGAGCCAGTTCTGCCCCGACTTGGTAAATGCTTGCCAAATGGTGAAGCGGCAACCACGACTCCAAACTGCCTCTGGGCGTTGGAATTTGTCGATTATTGGATGGAATGCCAGCGCGTCCCGCTTGGGCGTCTTTGAAGCCTTCCATGAACACTTGTTCAATGTGTTGCCTCAACACGGGCTCGTAGTGGGGACGCAAGTTCTCCACCAGCTTGGGATCAATGGTTGGAATGGGCATGCCACTCATGGAGTCCCAAAGGGGTTTGCCCACCAACTCACCAAAGAGACCATCAGAATAAGTCTTGGGGATCTCTGCTGGAACGCTCAAACGGTACATGGTGTTGATTTTGTCGATCAAATAAAAGGACAAAATCAAAAGCAGGAGCACCCCCCAAGCGAAAAAGAGTTGAAAAAAGCTGCTCATGATGATCAAGCCCTCATCGCCACATCAACAGGGTCAATGGCGCCTTTGAGGTTGACGCGCAGTTTTTTGACGACGGTCGATAAAATTTGACTCACCCGAGATTCGCTCACCTCAAGCACTTCGCCAATTTCCTTCAAATTGAGCTCCTCTACATAATAGAGTTGCATCACGAGCTGTTCACGCTCTGGTAAATCTTCAATGGCAGAGGTTACCGCATCCATCAACTGAGCATGCTCCACGATGGCCTCGGGTTGTTGGTCCTTGGTGTCGGCGATGTTCATCACCTCCTCGGTCACCACTTCCATCGAGTAAGTCTCAAACTGAGACGCACGACCGCGGTCTTTGTGAAACTCTTCAATGTCTTTGCCCATGAATTCAGCGATCTCCGCTTGAGTCGGTGCTCGACCCAGCTCAGAGGCCAACACATGAACCGTCTCGTTGTGTGACTTGTTAAAGGCCACTGCGGATCGAGGCAAAAAGGAAAGCCTTCTCACCTCATCTAGCATCGCTCCACGAACACGCGAGTGTGCGTAGTTTTCAAACTCAACACCCTTACCCGTGTCGTAGGAGCGCGAAGCTTCCAAGAGTCCGATCATGCCGACCTGCACGAGCTCATCGAGCTCCATGAAGGCGGGCACACGGGCTCTCAAATGGATGGCCACGCGTTTCACAAGCCCCAAGTGGGCCATGAAAAGCTCCTCACTCTGATCGAGGTGCTTTTGGTATTGTTTGACTGGGGAGAGCGCTCTCACGATGCATTCAAGCTGGGACTGATCAGCCGCTCCATGAAGAACTGCATGCCACCTGAGCTTTGCTCAATGGGACGCAATTGGGTACAAATGTCTGCGAGTCTCCTGAAATCCCTGGAGGCTGCGCTCCCAGGTGAGAGATCCAAGACTGACGCGTATTTCTTCAATGCAGCGAGCACCAACTCGTCGTTTTCGATCGCCGTCAAATAATGCAAGTTCAAACCCAAGAATTTGACACACACGTCGTTCAAGCGCTGGTACAACTTCCAACCTTCCGCTTGGGAGTGGACCATGTTGGGGAGCAAGTAAATTTCTTCCAAATCCATGTGCTTGGAGAGCACCTTGATCGTGCCGTAAGCGTCGGCAATGGAGGACGGATCGTCTTTGACGACGATGAATCGCCTTTGGCATGCGGACAAGAAAGACAGCACGGAGGGGGAAATGCCAGCCGCCACATCCACGATCAAATAATCCACATCGTCCATCAAAGTGCTGAAGGACTGAACAATGCTGGCAGACTCGATTTGACTCAAACCGGCAAGCTCTTGAACACCTGAGGCACCAGGAATCAATTTGACCCCTTGTTTGGTGGTGACCACGATCTCAGAGAGCGTTTTCTCGCCACGCAACACGTGGCTCAAGTTGTAAGTTGCACGAGCACCCAGTGCGATTTGTGCGTTGGCCAGTCCCAAATCCGCATCAAAGAGCATGACTTGATGGCCCTGCATGACCAACGCAACGGCCAAATTGATGGAGACCGTCGTTTTACCGACACCTCCTTTGCCGCTGGCGACGCCAATCACTTCTGTTTTGTGATTTGAGTTCATGAGTGTGTGCCTGTCATTTGAAGTGCTCCTTCAGAAGCCAATTGTGCAATTTTTGCCGATGCCCTGGCTACCGCCGAGTGTAAGTCTTTGGAGCCGTCTTGAATAGGAGAAAGCATCAACTGTGCCAATCCGAGGTCAACCCACTCTTTGGCGTCCACTTGTGAGCTCCAGTCTCCAAGTCGCTCACCGCGGCTGACCAAACTCACACCCAACTGCTGCTCAATGAAGAATTGGAGCAATGCCCAGGGTTGAGTGGATTCATCCAACTTTGAAATCATCCAAGAGGTCCATTGTGTGGTGCAAATGGAGTAAAGGCGAGAAATGGTGGCTTGAGACGCGTCTGCAGGCACCACAGCATGCAAACTGAGTTCCATTTGCGCTTGTTCGCAGCACAGTTGAAGCTCTTGAATGCGCTCAGACATTTGAACACCTGAGGTGTCAATCAAAATCAAGCGTCTGCCAGACAAGTCCTCTAATAAGAGCTGCAAGCTCGCGGCATTCGTAGCCCTGTAGCTGTCCACACCGCATTGGCTGCTCATGAGCTGGGTCTGGTTCCAAGCTCCTGGCTTGGAATCTTGGTAGCTGATGATCGCAACTTCTTCGCTGCCGTACTTGGTACAAGCTTGTTGAGCCAGTCTGGCCACCGTCAAGGTTTTACCTGAACCGGATTGGCCACAAATGGCGTGCACACCGCTGTCGGGTAGCGCACGTTGTACGTCTCCAATGGAGTGCAACAACTGGTTTTTGATCTCGCTCAAGGCATTCTCTTGCGAATCCATTTGATGAATGCTATCCAAGAGCAATGCTTTCAAGGCAGCAGGAATGGGGGCTTCTTGAAGTGACTGCTTCAAAGACTGAACAGCGGGATGGGTTGGAGTGCCCATTTGCCACATGTTCATTTGTTGGGTCATGCGAAATTCTTTTCTGAGAGCGGCCAACTCATCGCGAACCAAAGCGACGATTTCTTGGCCTCTCAACAATTCGTGACGTTCTTGTTGTGATCGATCGGCTTCGCTCACCTTGATCTCCATTGCACCAATGGATGGCACTTTGAGGTCTTCAAGTGTTCGCTCAATTTCAGCAGATTTCACCTCTTGAGCATCAGCTTTTGAGCCAGCTTTGGGCTTTCTGCGCATGCCCATCATCTTGGCTTCAAAAGCAGCTTTGTCACTCACCGTCGTGCTTGCCTTTGGGGTGGGCTTGGCCACACTCACCAAAGTGCTGGCAGCTTGTTGGCTTAGGTTTTGTCCCAAAATCTCTTCGAAACTGGCACCTTTGGGATTGACTGTTGCAGCTGAATCCTCGGGTGTGATGGCTTGGCTCACCAAGTCAATTTTGGGCGTCATGGCAGAAAAACCCACCTCTTCTTGAATGGCCACTTCGCCCTCCAAGGGATCGATGTCAACCGCCACGATCAATTCGGTTTGACCGCGCACTTGGCAGCTCGAGATGACCAACACATCCGGGCCATACAAAGCAATGGCTTTCTCGTTGGCTTGCTTGTTGTCGCGGGCTAAGATTCTTTTGAGTTCCATGGTCGATCTCGATTAACGGTCAATGAATAAAGGGTTCAATCAGGACTTTGCTTTGGCGTCAACGGTGTGAATCACCTTGACAGCTTGGTCATCTGGAATTTCGTTGTAGGACAAGACGGTCAAGTCATTGACCCTGTGTCTGACGGCCTTGGCGAGCCAAGTTCGGATGAGAGGCGAGACCACCAAGACTGCTGGGTTGCCGTCCTCTTCCATCGTTCTTGCACCATCGCGCAAAGCCAAAAATAAGTTTTCTGACAAACCGGGCTCCATCACCACGGGTTGTCCGGGTTGGGTTTGTTGGAGCACGTTGTGGAGCAACTGCTCAAAACTGGGATCCAATGTCATGACCGACAGTGTGTTTCTGTCGTCCACCAAAGATTGCATGATCATGCGACCGAGCTTGGGTCTGACCAAGGCCGCCAACTGCTCGGGATCTGTGCTTCTGGAGCTCACCTCAGACAAAGTCTCTGCAATGCTTCGCATGTCGCGAATGGAGACCGATTCGGTGAGCAAGCACTGAAGCACCCTGGTCAGCACGCCCAAGGCCACTTTGCCAGGGACCAAATCTTCCACCAATTTGGGTGAGCGTTGTGCCAATTTATCAAGAAGCTGCTGCGTGTCATCGTGGCTGATCAAGTCAGATGCGTTTTCTCTCAACACTTTGTTCAAGTGTGTGGAGATGGCGGTGGCTGCATCCACAACGGTGTAGCCCATGGCTCTGGCGTGATCGCGCTCAGAAGGTTCAATCCAAACCGCTTTCAAACCAAATGCAGGCTCCAAGGTCTCAATGCCTTTGATGTTGCCAAACACTTCGCCTGGATTGATCGCCAACTCACGACCCACTTTGATTTCACCTTTTCCGCGAACCACGCCTTTGAGCACGATGCGGTAAGAATCGGGGTCGATGTTCAAATCGTCTCGAATGCGCACGGGTTGCACCAAGAAGCCCAACTCTGCAGATAGTTTTTTCCTCACACCCTTGACCCGCGTCATGAGCTCGCCACCCGTCTCTGGATTCACCAAAGGAATGAGTCCGTAGCCAATGTCCAATCCAATGAGGTCCACTTGGTCGATGTCGTCCCAGTCGAGTTCTTTGGGAGGCGCTTGTTGAGCAGGTGCGTCTTGAGCTGCCTGCACTTGGGCCTCTTCTTCGACTTCGTTTCGGATGATCATGAGTCCAAGGCCTGTACAAGCACTGGCCAAGGCGATGAAGATCATGTGGGGCATGCCAGGCACCAAGCCCAGAACCAACAAAATACCAGATGCAATGAACAAAGCGGAGGGGTTGGAGAGCTGGCTCTTGGCCTGCTCGGTCATGGACTCGGCTGTGGTCACACGGGTGACGATGATGGCGGTTGACAAGGACAGCAAGAGAGAAGGGATTTGAGCGACCAAGCCGTCACCAATGGTCAAGAGCACGTAGAGTTTGCCAGCTGCTGCAACGCTCATGTCGTGCTGAGCAACACCAATGGCAAGTCCTCCCACCACGTTGATCAAGAGGATCAATAGACCCGCCATCGCGTCACCGCTCACAAACTTAGAAGCACCATCCATGGATCCAAAGAAGTCAGATTCTTGTGACAATTCTTCGCGTCTTTTCTTGGCGGTCGCCTGATCGATCACACCGGCGTTCAAATCCGCATCGATGCTCATTTGTTTGCCTGGCATCGCATCCAAGGTGAAACGCGCGTTCACTTCTGACACACGACCCGCACCTTTGGTCACCACGATGAAGTTGATGATCATCAAAATCGCAAAGATGATGAATCCAACCACGTAGTTTCCACTGATCACGAACTCACCGAAGGCGGAAATCACTTTACCTGCCGAATCATGACCTTCGTGGCCATGAACCAAAATGACCCGTGTTGAGGCCACGTTCAACGCCAAGCGAAGCATGGTGGCAAACAACAAAACCGATGGGAAGGCGGAAAAGTCCAAGGGAGAGCGAGTTCCAATGGCAATCATGATGATCACCAAACTCGCCACAATGTTGAATGTGAACAAAAAGTCCAACAACAGGGGAGGCAAAGGCAAAACCAACATGCCCATGATCATCAACACCAGCGCGGGAATTCCCAAACCGGAGTATTCAAATTTGATCAAATTCTGTCGAATGGTTGACAGGCTAAGTGTGGCCATGGTGCTTTTTGCTCAAAAATTAGATATTAAGTTCTCATTTCGTTCAGTTTTTTAGGACTGTCCTTTACTCTAAGCA
>CAIPII010000248.1 GCA_903865035.1 uncultured Burkholderiales bacterium
CAAGCTCCATTGTAGAACTTTGTGTCTCTTGACCCATGAAACCTTTTGCTCAAAACCCTACTCAACACTGTACGCTTTCAGCCTTTGAACCCAATGGCTTGAAGCCTCAGGGTGCCGCACGTGTTTTGACTCGAGTGAGTGTCCTGATGTCGGCGCTTTGCTTGACCAGCGTATTGAGTGCTTGCGGACAAAAAGGTCCTTTGTATTTGCCCAGCCAAAAGCCCACCACTTACCTGAGCCAAAAACCAGCATCTGAGGCTCCTGAGCGGGCCTCCAGCACTGAGGGACGGGTTTGAAAACGCCATGTCCATTGATTCAATGCCCATGCACTTTAAAGTCTTTGGCTTTATTGCCTTTATTTTTCAATTGATCTCACTCCATCCATGAGCCACACCTCCACACTTCCAGGCGCCCCCCATTTGCACTACCAAAACCAGGAGTTGATGCTCGAAGGGGTGAGCTTACAGAGTCTTGCGAGAGAGCACGGCACACCTCTTTTTGTGTACTCCAAAGCCTCCATGCTCGAAGCGTTGTCGCATTACCAAAAGGGCTTTGAAGGACGAAGGGCCCGTGTGCATTACGCCATGAAGGCCAACAGCAGTTTGGCCATTTTGCAGCTCTTTGCCAAAGCGGGCTGTGGCTTTGACATCGTCTCACTTGGAGAGCTTGAGCGCGTGCTGCGCGCAGGCGGCAAAGCACAAGACGTGATCTTCTCAGGTGTTGGCAAAACCCGCGCTGAAATCCAAGCGGCACTCGAGCACGGTATTTTGTGCTTCAATGTTGAGAGCGTGCCTGAGCTTGATGTGATCAACGAAGTGGCCACTTCGATGGGCAAAAAAGCGCCCATCAGCGTTCGCGTGAACCCCAATGTGGACGCCAAAACACACCCCTACATCTCAACCGGCCTCAAAGGCAACAAGTTTGGCGTGGCCCACGAGGAGACCTTGAGTCTTTATGCGCACGCCCATCAACTCCCTGGCATCGAGATCGTTGGCATCGACTGCCACATTGGATCCCAAATCACCACCATGGAGCCCTATGTTGACGCGCTCATCAAGGTGCTCGACTTGGTCGAACAAATCGAGCACCAACTGGGTATCAAACTCCATCACATTGATTTTGGAGGAGGTCTAGGCATCAACTACAACGGCGAGACACCGCCCATGGCCGATGAGCTTTGGAAAAAGCTCTGGTCCGTGATCGATGCGAGGGGATTTGGCGAGCGGCTTTTCATGGTGGAGCCAGGACGCTCATTGGTGGGCAATGCAGGTGTGTGCTTGAGCGAGATTCAATACTTGAAACCTGGTGAGCAAAAAAACTTTTGCATCATCGATGCAGCCATGAACGACCTCCCCCGTCCTGCAATGTACGAGGCCTATCACTCAATCGTCCCCTTGAAAGAAAAGGCAAGCCAAGATGCCCAATCCGTCGTGTACGACGTGGTGGGACCCGTTTGCGAGAGTGGCGACTGGATCGGGCGAGAGCGAGAACTTTGTGTGCAGCCGGGTGAGCACCTGGCGGTTTTATCGACCGGTGCTTACTGCATGAGCATGTCCAGCAACTACAACACCCGAGGACGCCCTGCAGAGG
>CAIPII010000249.1 GCA_903865035.1 uncultured Burkholderiales bacterium
AAGGTGGTGGTGATGATCATGGCGATGGGCAAATTGCGACCCGCAATGGCGTAGTCAGAAGAATTCTTGACCCGTTTTGCTGCGACCAATCCAATGGCAATCGTCACCAACAAATAAGCAAAGACCAGACCCAACAACATCTCAATTCCCTTTTTGATTGACCCACAGGGGTCTCATTTCATCAACTCACTTGCGTGACCCACTGCATCACCACCAAGCCCGCCACAAACCCCAATCCAATCCAGATGATGCGCATGAGGGTGGCCTGGGTTTGACGACTCTCTTGCAGCATGCGAAGCACCTCATCGTTAAGCCCAGCAGAACGCGGCACGCGCAAATACTCGTGCACCAATCGGGGCAGCTCAGGGATGAGCTTGGCGTAGCGGGGCGCCTCGGACTTGAATTGTTCCCAGAGTTTTTTCGGCCCCATTTGGTCAATCATCCATTTCTCAAGGAAGGGCTTGGCCGTGCTCCACAAATCCAAATCGGGGTCGAGCTCACGCCCCAAGCCCTCGATGTTGAGCAGTGTTTTTTGAAGGAGCACCAACTGAGGCTGGATCTCCACATCAAAACGCCTGGACGTTTGAAAAAGCCTCATGAGCACCAGCCCCAAGGAGATTTCCTTCAAAGGACGATCAAAATAGGGCTCACAAACGGTTCGAATGGCCCCCTCCAATTCATCGATGCGAGTCTTGGCCGGCACCCAACCTGATTCCACGTGAAGCTCAGCCACTCGTTTGTAGTCGCGCCTGAAAAAAGCCGTGAAATTTTGCGCCAAATACTCTTTGTCAAATTCGGTGAGCGTGCCCACGATGCCAAAGTCCAAGGAGACGTAGCGCCCAAAGCTATCAGGGTCCAGGCTCACTTGGATGTTTCCAGGGTGCATGTCCGCATGGAAAAAACCATCTCTAAAAACTTGTGTAAAAAAGAGTGTGACGCCGTCTCGTGCGAGCTTTTTGATGTCCACACCCGCACTCTTTAACTGCTCGACCTGACTGATGGGCACGCCATTCATGCGCTCCATGACGATCACATCTTGGTGACAGTAGTCCCAGTACATCTCAGGAATCATCACCAAGTTGAGTCCTTGCATGTTGCGCCTGAGTTGAGCGGCGTTGGCCGCCTCGCGCACCAAATCAAGTTCATCGTGCAAATACTTATCGAATTCAGCCACCACTTCAATGGGCTTTAAGCGTCGCCCGTCTTGGCTCAAACGCTCAAGCCACTGGGCCATCGTTCTCATGAGTGCGAGATCTTTCTCGATCACTCGCTTCATGTTGGGTCGGATCACCTTGACGGCAACTTCGATGTCTTGGCCCTCTTTGTTTTTCATCTGCGCAAAATGGACTTGGGCAATGGAGGCACTGGCCACGGGCTCGTGCTCAAAGTGAGAAAAAATCTCCCCCACAGACTTCCCAAACGCTCTCTCGATGGTGGCCACAGCCACCTCAGAGGCAAAGGGCGGTACTCGGTCTTGGAGTTTGGCCAACTCCAGCGCAATGTCTTGTGGCAAGAGGTCTCTTCGGGTGGAGAGCACTTGACCGAACTTCACAAAAATGGGGCCCAGTCGCTCAAGAGCCTCCCTGAGCCTCACGCCCCTGGGGCTTGAGAGATCGCGCCTGAACCTTAAAAAACGCCCAATGGCTCTGAGCCAAGGTTGGCGAACGCTTGAGAGCACCAAGTCATCTAGGCCATGCTCCCAGACGATCCAAACAATAAAGAAACCCCGGTAAAAACGACTCATCAAGCACCCACTCCATGCTCGGGGTGTTGGCGCTCTTTGGAGCCTTGCGTCCAGGCACGTGCCTTTTGCGCAAATTGTCCCAAAGCACTTTGAATCGCTTTGATGGTGCGAGCCACATGGTAGGCGTTGACATCTCCAATCACTTTGGAGAGATCCTCCTCGTAGTCCCAGTTCACGTTGGAGAGAAGCCAATTGACTTCGGCCGCCAATTGGACATCGCCCTCAATGCGAAGGGGTGGCTTTTCACCCAACCTCCATGTGTTTAAAATGGAGACCATGGAATCGTCCAAGCAAACGATTCGCAAGTCAGCGGGTTTCATCAAAACATCCGCATGCTCTGCCTCTTCTTGAGGGGTCCAAAGGGACTCCACCAAACCCGCTGGGGTCAAGGCGACTCGCCACTCCAGTTTGGCCCAACTCAAATGAATGGTTTTGCCCTTTTGGCGCTTGATGCGTGCCATGGCCTCGGGCTCTTGCAAGAGAACGTGGTTGATGAACAAGACAGCGCGAGACAATCCCTCTCGAACGAGCCAACTGGGCGGTTCGATTTTTGAGAATTCGCGCTCCATGCGAACGAGTCCTTGGTAAATCCAATCCAACATGGTTTTGAACCCTTTCGTTGATCAGCAAAGGGAACAGCTCCCTCAGGTTGACAATCCCACATCATACGTGAGTGTGAGGAGTTGCCCAAAGCAAGGGGTGAGAAAACACCCTTTTAA
>CAIPII010000250.1 GCA_903865035.1 uncultured Burkholderiales bacterium
ATCTCGAGATGCGACCGCTTGATTGTTCACCACCGTCAATGCCTGTTGTGTGATGGTTGCTTGCTGAGAGATGTTACCCACCGAATTCACTTGATTCGTGTAGTTGTCCCCCATGGTCATACCATTCAAAACCTTTTGATTGGCCAAATTGGCCATGACCAACATGTTTTGATTGTTGCCCAAACCATCTTGGTTGCCATCAATTTGAAATGAGTCTCCGGGCAGTGGCGGCGCACTCAATTTGATGGACAAGCCTTGGAAGTTCACAACTGGATTGTTGACTGTGTTGTCATACTCACGGCTCGCGAGCTCTGTGCCCGTCTTCACATCGTTGATCGTGTAATGGGTGGCTGACGTGAAATTGATGGCAATCGACTGGTTCCTGAGTTTTTGCTGAGGATCAGCGGGTTGCCCCGAAAACGAAGCGGCCACACTCGCAGCGCCCTTGCCTGTTACCGCCACGTGCACGTCATCGGGCACTGTGCCCATGATGTAAGCGCCCGTTCTCAAACCGACTTTGCTCAAATCAAAAGGCGTACCTGTGTCTCCAAAGGTGAATTCAACACTTGATTTTTTGGGATCTGCAAGAGTTCTTGTGATGCTCAATTGACCCGAATACGTTTGTCCGGCACTGCCCAAGGCATTTAACCCAGATGCAGGTCCCAAAGTGATGGGGTTACCCAAGTTGGCATCGGTGGGATAAGGTCCTGGCAAATTGGTGATCACCAAGTCGCCACCCGCATCGATGCTGGCCGTGACCTGCGTTTGAGCGCTGCTGGCTTGAATGGCTTGCACCAAGCTTTTCATGTCATGGTACTGGGTGGGACGGGTGCCACCTGGCGGAATGGTTCCAATGTCCACCATATTTCCATTCGGATCCATGATCGACAAGGGTTTGGTGAAATCGACTTTGGCCGCGGGTGTGCTGATTTTGGTGAATTTGGTCACCGTGATGTCTGGCAAATTGGCCGCATCGATCCAATTTTTAACATCCTGAACCGACAAGGTGGGTTGACCCGAGGCGTTCAAAGGACCCGTCGCCGCATCCAACTCGCCCAAAGGCACGCCATCGAGTTGAATCGCTCCAGCTTGAATCACTGTTCCTGTTTGACCCAAATTGATCTGATTGGTCACCAAATTGGCATCGGTCAATTTGGCTGGTAAGGCGTTTCCACTGCCATCGAACTGCTGAATGGGAATCGGGTCAGATTTGGCGCCGTAAAACACACTTGCACCCATGTAACCTTGGGAATCTGATTTGTTCAGGTACTGAGTGCTGTAGGTCACAGGCTGACTGAAACCATTCGCAGGCGTTAAAATTTGATACTGCTGATCGATGCTGAGGGGGGAACCAATCAATTGTCGACCATCGGTTGTGATCACTTGCAACTGCTGTCCAGGCTGTGCGTTGTCCAAATAGAAGACCGGATTGTTAACTCCAGCGGCCAAGGTGGTCACACTTTGATACTGCGCATCTCCTTGGATGTTGATTGGAATGCCAGCAGAAATATTGGGATTGTTACCCAAGGATGGGTTGGAGCTTGCGGTGACCGCATCGGGCTTGGTGTAATTCACCACTGATTTCACGGCATCGGGGTTGGCTGTGTTTTCG
>CAIPII010000251.1 GCA_903865035.1 uncultured Burkholderiales bacterium
CCATTCTCCCACCACCTCCATCAACTCACTTCGGTTGGGTGTGATGACGCTCGCACCTTGGTACCTGGAGTAATCGCTCCCCTTGGGATCGACCAAGATGGGGACTTGGTTGGTTTTTGCGTTTTGAATCATGTCTTTGACGTGTGCCAAACCACCTTTGCCGTAATCAGAGAAGAGGACCGATTGGTGGTGCGTCACGAGCTCATTGAAGCGCTCAGTCTGAGATGCCAAAACCTCGTGCTTTGGAGTGGCTTCAAAGTCAGCTCTGAGGAGTTGCTGCTGGCGGCCAATGATGCGAAGTTTCACGGTTGTCTTGAGGGAATCATCTCGACCAAAAAACGGTTTGATACCGGTCTTGTGGATGAGGTCTTCCAACTTGTGGCTGGCTTCGTCCTCGCCCACCACGCTCAATAGGGAAGCTTTGGCGCCAAGGCTTGCCACGTTGAAGGCCACATTGGCGCTGCCTCCCAAGCGGTCCTCCTCGCGCAGCACTTTGACCACTGGAACGGGTGCCTCAGGACTGATTCGGTCCACGCTGCCGTACCAATAGCGGTCGAGCATCACGTCGCCCACCACGAGCACTTGAGCCTTTTGAAGGGTTTGAAGATCAAAGGATTTCATCAGAGTTCCTCGACACGTTGACTGGGGTAACTGTCCCAAGTTTGACAGCCTGGGCATTGCCAAAAGTGCTTTTGAGCCTCAAACCCACAAGCTGCACAGCGGTAGCGATTGAGGGGCTGAGTGGCGCGGTTGAGCGACTTTTGAAGGGCGGGTCGATCGCTTTCATGCTCGAGCTTTTCCAGATCAATCCACCAAGAGGCAACCAACAAAGAGGGATCTTTTTGCAGATGCTGGCTCAACAAGGCTTGGCACTTTTGAGTGGAGGGCTCTAAATTGGCCAAGGCTTTGAGTACATCTAGGGAGGGAGAGTGTTCGTAAAAAGCAGTGAGTGCGGCTTGTGCCTTCGAAACTTGGCCCAAAGCGCGAGCCCAGGTGAGAAGTCTGTCACAAATGAGCGGCACTCCAGAGGGACACAACTCAAACAGTTCCAACGCAATTTGAAAAGCAATGGACGTTTGTCCTTGGCTGTGCTCAAAGTCAGCCAAATCAATGTGAGCTCTCGGATGACGAGGGGCTATGGAGACGGCTTGGTGCAAGAGCTCGCGCGCTTTGCGTTGAGCTCCTGAGGGGTCGCTTTGAGGATCGTTGTGGTTCATGCAAAGCGCTGCTTGTTCACACAAGTAATGGGCTTGGCGTGTTTTAAAGTCACCTTGGCCACTGCCTTCGAGCTCACTGGCCATGCGCTGCGCATTGGGATAGTCCCGGGTTCTTTCGTAAATGCTCAGCAAAGCCAATTGAGCTTGCTCTTTGAAGCGTGTGGTGAGGAGCTTTTGGAATCCGTCCTCAGCCCTGTCCAATAGTCCAGCCTTCAAGTAGTCTAGTGCCAGAGCTTGCTGAGCCCTTTCTTGGTCCTGAGCACTCAAGTCGCCTCGCGCCAAGAGGTGCTCATGCACTCGAACGGCACGCTCGAACTCACCCCTTCTTCGAAAGAGGTTGCCCAAGGCGAAGTGCAACTCTGTGGTGTCGGGGTCGAGTTGAACCGCTTGGATGAACGCATCGATGGCTTGATCTTGCTGTTCGTTGAGCAAATAGTTCAACCCCTTGAAGTAGGCCTTGGGGTTTTGGCGATTCTCAAACCTCAGTTGTCGAATGTCCAAACGTGAAGCACTCCATCCCAAAATGAATGCCACAGGAAGACCCAAGAGGATCCAGCTCAAATCAAACTCCATGGATGTCACCTTGCGCGTCGATGGGCGCTTTCACGGGTTGGGCCGCAGAGGCGTTTTGAGGGTTGGGGGTGAGCTTTTGAGATGCTCTAGCCTGGTGGAGTTCGGTCTTGGACTTCTCCAAATCCTTTTTGTGTTTCCACCAATGGGGCAGCATGCCCACGACTCCGGTGATCAGTCCCAGAGTGAAAACGGCCAAGACCACCAAGACCATGGGGCCCGTCCATTGGGTGCCAAAAAAGAACTTTAAGCTGACGTCTTCTGAATTGTTGAGTGCAAAGGCAAAGAGGGTAAAAAACACCGCGCCTTTGAGGACCCATTGAAAGAGTCTAAAGATCTTTTTCACTGAAGTGGCTCCTGATCATCGAACTGATTTTAAGCGCTTTAATCCAAAAGAGATCTTGGATTTGCTTTGAAACGCCACTTCTTTGCCCAAATGAGGCAGAAAAGTGCAACGGATCAGGGGGCTTTTTTGGACTGTTGGTCCACGGCCTCTCGAAGTGCCTTGCCAGGCTTGAAATGGGGAACTCTTTTCTCAGGTATCGCAACACTCTCACCAGAGCGTGGATTTCTGCCCAAGCGGGGAGCTCGGCGGTTGATGGTGAACGTGCCAAAACCTCTGAGCTCAATGCGATGGCCTTTGACCAGTGCCTCACTCATTGCGTCGAGCAATGTCTTCACCGCCGACTCTGCATCAGGGTGCGTGAGTTGACTGAATTTGGCGGCCAATTCTGTGACCAAGTCACTGCGAGTCATGGTTTTAAATCTGTATGGGTCATCGATGAAAACCCAACACCTGTTTGAAGCTCAAAGCCAGGTGTTGGGGAGACTTTCATCTAAAGATCAACGTGTGATCAGTTGTTGTCCAACTTGGCTCTCAACAAAGCGCCCAAGCTTGTTGTTCCAGCGTTCTCTTTGGAGGACTGCTGGCTCAATGTGGCCATGGCTTCTTGTTGATCGGCTGCGTCTTTGGCTTTGATGGAGAGTTGGATGTTGCGTGTTTTTCTGTCCACGTTCAACACCACAGCAGTCACTTCATCGCCCTCTTTGAGGATGGAGCGCGCATCTTCCACGCGATCGCGGGAAATTTCACTCACTCTCAAATAGCCAAGGATGTCTTCGCCCAAATCGATTTCGGCGCCTTTGGCATCAACGGTTTTGACTTTACCGGTCACGATTTGACCTTTGTCATTCATTGATACGAAGGTTGTGAAGGGATCAGCATCCATTTGTTTGATGCCCAAGGAGATGCGTTCTCTTTCGACATCCACTGCGAGCACGATGGCCTCAACTTCTTGACCCTTCTTGTAGTTGCGAACTGCAACTTCGCCTGTCTCGTTCCATGACAAGTCAGAGAGGTGAACCAATCCATCGATACCAGCTGCGAGTCCAACGAACACGCCGAAGTCTGTGATTGATTTGATGGGGCCTTTGACGCGGTCACCGCGCTTGGTTTGCTCAGCAAATTCTTGCCAAGGATTGACACGGCACTGCTTCATGCCCAAAGAGATGCGACGCTTGTCTTCATCGATTTCGAGGACCATGACTTCAACTTCATCGCCCAAGGCAACGATCTTGTTGGGGGCCACGTTTTTGTTGGTCCAGTCCATTTCAGACACGTGCACCAAGCCTTCAATGCCTGGCTCGAGTTCAACAAATGCACCGTAGTCGGCGATGTTGGTGATCTTGCCAAACAAGCGTGTGCTTTGTGGGTAGCGACGTGCAACGCCCATCCATGGATCATCGCCCATTTGTTTGAGGCCCAAGGACACGCGATTTTTCTCGGTGTCGAATTTCAAAATCTTGGCTGTGATCTCTTGTCCAGCTTGAACCACCTCGCTTGGGTGACGCACACGTCTCCAAGCCATGTCGGTGATGTGGAGCAATCCATCGATGCCACCCAAGTCAACGAAAGCGCCGTACTCGGTGATGTTCTTGACCACACCGTGAACAACAGAACCTTCTCTAAGTGTTTCCATGAGTTTGGCGCGTTCTTCACCCATAGAGGCTTCAACGACTGCGCGGCGACTCAAGACCACATTGTTGCGTTTTCTATCAAGTTTGATGACCTTGAATTCCATCGTCTTGTTCTCATAGGGTGAGAGGTCTTTGATGGGGCGAGTGTCGATCAATGAGCCGGGCAAGAAAGCGCGGATGCCATTGACCAACACGGTCAAGCCACCTTTGACTTTGCCGCTTGTGGTGCCGGTGACGAACTCACCAGACTCAAGCGCTTTTTCAAGCGACAGCCATGAGGCCAAACGCTTGGCCGTGTCACGGCTCAAAATCGTGTCGCCATAGCCATTTTCAACGCTGCCAATGGCCACTGATACAAAGTCACCAGCTTGGACTTCGATCTCGCCTTGGTCGTTTTTAAATTCTTCGATGGGCACATAGGCCTCAGACTTAAGCCCAGCATTGACGACCACGTGGTTGTGTTCAACACGGATCACTTCAGCGGTGATGACCTCACCGGTGCGCATTTCAGAGCGCTTTAAGGATTCTTCAAATAGGGCTGCGAAAGATTCAGACATTCAGTTTTCCTTGAAAACCGCAATCACAATGACACGAGCCCGCACAAGCTCCTAGGAGACGCGGTGGACACGCTGGCAAAGAGGCAATTGAGATTTGTTTTTTGCGGGTTCAACCGCGATTAAGTTTAATAATCCAATTCGTCAAAGGGTGCATGACGCACAAAGACAGGAACGAATCGGGCCATCAACCCTTTTGTTGTTTCAAAAGAGTTGTTTGCTTTGTCCACTGTTCAAGCACCCAATTCACACTTTCTTCAATGCTCATGAGTGTGTTGTCCAGTAGCAATGCGTCTTCACTGGGCTTCAATGGCGCTTGGCTGCGGGACATGTCCCGCTCATCGCGCGCCAGTAAATCCGAATGAAGGACATCTATATTAGCTGAAATACCTTTAGAAATCAACTGCTTATGTCTCCTTTTTGCACGCGTTAAGGCGTCAGCGGTCAAAAAGATCTTCAAAGGCGAATCTGGGAAGATCACGCTGCCCATGTCGCGCCCATCGGCCACGAGCCCAGGGAGTTGTCGGGCGTTTCTCTGAACGTCTAAGAGTGCTTCCCTAACGGCCTTGAAACTTGATATTTGGGAGGCATTCATGCCCATTTGCTCGGTTCGGATTTGCTCGCTCACCTCTTCACCGTTGAGCCAAATGAGGTCACCCTCAAATCGAATGGAGGCCTGTCCAATCAATTGTGCAATGCGAGCCTCTTGGCTGATTTCCAAAGGGATACCCGCCTTGGTGGCAGCCAAGCCGCTCAGACGGTACAAGGCACCGGAGTCCAAATAAGCGTACCCTAGCGCTTGGGCCACACGGTTGGCCAAGGTTCCTTTGCCAGAGGCCGTGGGGCCATCGATGCAGATCACTGGGATGTGTGAGGCGCTTGCATGGGCGATGGAGAAAAGCGTCTCAAAGAACTGAGGAAAGGTTTTACCCACGCATCTGGGATCCTCAATTCTCACGGGCACCTGATCTGGATTGAAGGCGGCCAGTGCAAAACACATCGCCATGCGATGGTCGTCATAGGTGTGAATGCTGGCTATTTTCCAATTGGAGGGGTCTATGGGGAAGACCCGAATCCAGTCTTCTCCAAACTCAACCCTGGCGCCCAATTTGCTGCACTCGTTGACCATGGCTTGAATTCGATCGGTTTCCTTGACCCTCCAACTTGCAATGTTGGTGAGGGTGGTGGGGCCCTTGGCGTAAAGCGCCAAAGCGCACAAGGTCATCGCGGCGTCTGGAATGTGATTGCAATCGAGCTCAATGCCTTGCAGATTGGATCTAGAGGGATGAATGTCCAGCCAATTGGGGCCTGCATCGATTCTCACCCCCATGGATTGGGCCGCTTGAACAAAGCGAATGTCACCTTGGATGGAGTTCAACCCCAAGCCCTCAATGCGAAGTGGCTCTGAGCCATTGGAGAGGGCGCTTGCGGCAATGAAATAGCTGGCCGATGAGGCATCGGCCTCCACATAGATCTCTTTGGGAGCCAAGTATTTTGAACCTTTGGCAATCGTGAAACTTGCCCAATCGTGGTTGATCACTTTCACTCCAAAGTTCTCGAGCAAATTGAGGGTGATTTGCACATAGGGCTTGGAGATGAGCACACCATCGACCTCGACCTCAATCGCTTGGTGTTCACTCACCAATGGTAGCGCCAATAAAAGCGCAGTCAAAAATTGGCTGGACACGTCTCCTCGAACTCGAATGGGGCCGTTGATGTGGATTGCGCTTGGCTTGATCATGAGAGGTGGAAAGCCAGGGTTGCCCAAGTACTCGATGTCTGCGCCGATTTGCTTCAAGGCATCCACCAGGTCTTGGATGGGGCGCTCATACATTCGAGCAATTCCTGTGAGGTGCGCTTGTACGCCACTTAAGGCCAAGGCTGCGCACAATGGTCGCATCGCGGTTCCCGCATTGCCCAAAAAGATTTCATGGAGCACGCTTGGATTGGGTTTTCGCTCTCCAATGCCCGTGATGTGCAAACTGCTCGAACTTCTCTCGATCACGCAGCCGAGTTGATCCAAGGCATTGAGCATGACTTTTGTGTCATCGGAGTCCAATAAATCATGCACCTGTGTTTTGCCACTGCTCAATGCACACAACAACAAAACACGGTTGGAGATGCTTTTGGATCCAGGCAGCTGTACGCGAGCTGACACGTGGTCCAAAGGTGGGATGTCCAAATGGGGAATGTTGTACATGAATGAAGTGTGGAAAAATAAGTTGAATGTGAGCGTTTACTCACCGCTACGGAGTCAAGCTTAGCCGTTGAGTCTCCAGTGTTTGCGAACTTGGCTGGCTTGGTCAATGAGTTGCGTGATGGAGGCAGAGTCATCGCTCAACAAGCCTTCTTCAAAGGTTGAGAGTGCCACTTTGAACGCTTGCAATTGGGACAGAAGATCCTCTTTGTTGGATAAAAAGATGTCCAACCAGACCTCAGGGCTGCTGGCAGCGATTCTTGAGAAGTCTCTGAACCCAGGTCCAGCCATGTCCAAAAAGAGTTCTCTTTGAGGTTGCGAGTGCAGTGCATTGACGGCGGCAAAAGCAATCAAATGAGGCAAATGGCTGATGGCGGCCAATGCTTGGTCGTGCTCGGCGGGACTCATGATGGAGACTTTTGAGCCGGTGATCTCCCACACCGACTTGGCCAAGGTGATGAGCTCAGGCCTTGTTTCCAATGTGGGCGTCAAAATGGTTTTGTGGTTTTCAAAAAGGCTGGCCTCTGCGTGCCTCACACCATGCTGCTCTTTACCGGCGATGGGGTGTGCCGGCACAAAACTGGGGTACTGATCACCCAACGCAGATTTTGCTTTTTCAGCAACCATTGATTTTGAGGATCCCACATCCATCACCAGTGCCTGCGGGCTTAGGTGGGGCGCGATGTCGGCCAAAACCGTCTCGATGGAGAAGACGGGGACCGCGATGAGCACCAAATCTGCACCGGCCACGGCTGCTTGGCTGGAGTTTGCGATTTCATCGATCACACCCAAGCTCAGTGCAGCCTCACATGACGCAAGGCTCGCACTGGTGCCGCTCACGTGTTGGACGCAACCAGCTTTCTTAAGGGCCAATGCAAACGACCCTCCAATCAAGCCGCAACCGATCAGGGCAAGTTTTTCAAACCTCATTGCGTTCATTCGTGAGTTGGGTAGGAACCCAACACTTTGTAGAAGGCGCATAGGCCTTTGAGCTCTTCCAATGCTTTTGCAAGAGGGGGCTCTGAGATGTGACCCTTCAAGTCGATGTAGAAAAAGTATTCCCACTGACCCGATTTGGCTGGACGAGATTCAAAACGTGTCATGGACACGCCATTGGTTTTGAGGGGGACGAGCAAGTCGTGAACGGCACCAGGTCGGTTGGGCACTGACACCACAAGCGAGGTGCAGTCGTGACCACTTGGGGGAGGTGTGTCCAAGGTCTGAGGCAAACATATGACAGCAAAACGGGTTCTGTTGATGGCTTCGTCTTGAATGGCGGGGGCCAAAATGTGAAGTCCAAATTGAGAAGCCGCACGCTCTCCAGCAATGGCAGCCCATTTTGGGTTGGTGCTGGCCAAGCGAGCGCCTTCTGCGTTGGAGCTCACCGCACGTCTCTCAACATGGGGCATGTGTTGGTTCAACCACTTTTGGCATTGTCCCAAGGCTTGTGGATGAGCCATCACGACTTCGATGTCGTCCAAATGGTTGGTTTGGCGCATCAAGTTGTGCTTGATCATGAGGCTCACCTCACCCACCATGTGAACCGAGGAGCGTAAAAACAGATCCAAAGAGCGGGCCACCACGCCTTCGCTGGAGTTTTCCATGCCAACCACACCGAAGTGACATGCGCCATTGGAAGTGACTTGAAACACCTCGTCAAAATTAGCACAGTAAACGAGCTCAGCGCTCGCGCCAAAGAATTCAATGGCCGCCTCTTCACAAAAGGTGCCCTCGGGCCCTAGAACCGCAATTTTTTGTGGCGCTTCAAGCGCCAAGCATGCCGATGTGATTTCATTCCAAATGTGGCCCACATGCTCACCCTTCAAAGGACCTTTGTTGGCGGCTTTCATGCGCTCGAGCACTTGGGCCACACGGTCTGGTCTGAAAAAAGGTGAGCCCTCGATGCGTTTGATCTCTCCCACTTGAAGGGCTACCTTGGCCCTTTCGTTCAATAGGGTCAACAGTTGCTGATCGATTTCATCAATGGATTGACGCAATTTTGCGAGCTCTGCTGATTGAATGGGTGTGGTCATGGTGACTTTAAGTGCAAGAGAGTGAGTGACAAAAGAGGGAAGCTTTGAGTTTAATGGGTCTGTGTCTGATCGGGCAAGGGTGAGAACGCGAGTGAATCAAGCGTGTTTGCCTTCAAAGTCTTGCATGAAATCAACCAAGGCTTTGACCCCTTCAATGGGCATGGCGTTGTAGATGCTCGCTCGCATGCCACCAACCGATTTGTGACCCTTCAATTGCAAAAGTCCATGCTCCTTGGCTTCCTTTAAGAACACATCGTTCAAGCTCTCATTTTTTAAAAAGAAAGGCACATTCATGCGCGAGCGATTGTTTTTGTGAACGTGGTTTTCAAAAAGGCTTGAGCGATCAATGGCGTCGTACAAGAACTGCGCTTTCTTTTGGTTTCGACGCTCCATGGCCAAAACCCCCTCCAATCCGTCTTCGCGCTGTGTCTTGAGCCAAGCGAAGGTCAATCCAGCCATGTAGATGCCAAAGGTGGGTGGCGTGTTGTACATGCTGTCGTTTTTGGCGACGATTTCGTAATTGAAAGCGCTGGGGCAAATGGCCAATGCGTGTCCCAAAAGGGATCGATTGACCACCACGATGGTGAGTCCAGCGGGTCCAATGTTTTTTTGTGCGCCAGCAAATGCCAAGCCGACTTTTGACCAATCCACAGGTCTAGATAAGGCATGGGATGAGAAGTCAATCACCAAAGGTGCGTCGATCCCCATGGATTTGAGATCAGGTAACTCCTGGCATTCCACGCCGTGTATGGTTTCATTGGTGCACAAATGTACATATTTGGCTTTTGGGTTCAATTGCCAATCTTTGAAGTCAGGCAAGTGATCAAAATGAGTCGACTGTGAGCTTGCAGCAATTTTGGGGTAGCAATACTTTTGTGCTTCTTGAAAAGACTTTTGGCTCCAACTCCCGCTCAATATGAAGTCCACCTCCAAGGCTTGACTGAGATTCAAAGGAACGATGGCGTTTTCCGCGATGCCTCCTCCTTGCATGAACAAAATGGCAAACTCTTGTGGAATGGCCAAGAGATCGCGAAAGTCTTGCTCTGCTTTTTCGTAAATCGAGATGAACTCGCGACCGCGGTGACTCATCTCCATGACACCCATGCCACAGCCGTGCCAGTTGCTCATCTCACTGGCCGCTTGCTCCAAGACTTCAAGGGGTATGGCTGCGGGTCCAGCCGAGAAGTTAAAGGGTCTTGCTGACATCGACATTCACTCAAAGGGTTAGGTTAAAAGACTGACATTGACCCCAACCACAAGCTTGGGTGCTTGAGTTTTATTGGGGGGAGACGCCCATTCGTTGGGTACAAGGGGAGAAAACCTCTCTGCTTGTACGCTTTTCTCTCAATTACTCAGTTGCAGGACCTGCTGGATCAGCACCGGGGGTGTCCTCATCAGGGCCTTCTTCATTCACAGCCGCATCGTTTTCAACAATTCGTTGCAAGCCGCTCAGCTTGGAGCCTTCATCCAAAGCGATCAATTTAACGCCTTGTGTGGCACGACCGAGCTCTCGGATTTCGGCAACACGAGTTCTCACGAGCACGCCCCGGTCGGTGATCATCATGATCTCTTCGTCCACGTGCACCAAGGTTGCAGCGACAACTTTGCCATTGCGCTCGGACTGCTGTATGGCGATCATGCCTTTGGTGCCTCGACCATGACGGGTGTACTCTGCAATGTTGGTGCGCTTGCCGTATCCATTCTCAGAGGCAGTCAGAACGCTTTGGTGCTCATCTTCTGCAACCAACATGGCGATCACACTTTGGCCCTCTTCAAGCATCATGCCTCTCACGCCTCGGGCATTTCTACCCATGGGTCTTACATCATTTTCGTCAAAGCGAACGGCTTTTCCTGCATCGCTAAAAAGCATCACATCGTGTTTGCCGTCTGTCAAAGTCGCACCAATGAGGAAATCTCCCGGATCAAGGTCAACCGCAATGATGCCGGCTTTCCTGGGGTTGCTGAACTCATCCAAAGCGGTTTTCTTGACCGTCCCTTTGGAGGTCGCCATGAACACGTAGTGATCGTTTGGAAAGCTCCTCATCTCTGCAGTCAAGGGCAACACCACATTGATCTTTTCATCTTCGACCAAGGGGAACATGTTCACAATGGGGCGCCCTCTAGAACCTCTAGAGCCCACGGGTACCTCCCAAACTTTGAGCCAGTACAAGCGGCCACGGTTTGAGAAACACAAGATGTAGTCGTGTGTGTTGGCGATGAAGAGCTGGTCAATCCAGTCATCGTCCTTGGTGCTGGTGGCTTGCTTGCCGCGGCCTCCACGCTTTTGTGCGCGGTATTCTGACAGGGGTTGACTCTTGAAGTATCCCGAGTGAGAGAGGGTCACCACCATGTCGGTTGGGGTGATCAAATCTTCTGTGGCCAAGTCTTGCGCGTTCATCTCGATCACGCTGCGTCTGGCACCAAGCTTGGTTTGTGCAAACTCTTGTTTGACTTCTGTGAGTTCTGTGCCAATGATGTCTGAGACACGTTGTGGCTTAGACAAAATGTCCACGAAATCATCAATTTCAGCCATGACTTCTTTGTACTCATTGACAATTTTGTCTTGCTCCAGCCCTGTCAAACGTTGCAATCTCATTTGAAGGATTTCTTGAGCTTGCGTTTCGCTCAAACGGTACAAGCCATCTGCACCCATACCCAAAGCAGCCTCAAGGCCCTCAGGACGATAGTCTTTGGGGTCCACAGGCAGGCCATCGGCGCGAGCTCTTGTGAGCATTTCACGCACGAGTTGGCTATCCCAAGATTTGGTCATCAACTCGGCTTTTGCAACTGGAGGAGTGGGTGCATTTCGAATGATTCGGATGAATTCATCGATGTTGGCAAGTGCCACGGCCAAGCCCTCCAAGACGTGACCACGCTCGCGCGCTTTGCGCAAATTGAAAACGGTGCGCCGGGTCACAACCTCTCTTCTGTGTTGCAAGAAGATGTCAATGAGTTGCTTTAAGTTGCACAGCCTGGGTTGACCGTCTACCAACGCCACCATGTTCACGCCAAAGGTGTCTTGGAGTTGGGTTTGTTTGTACAAGTTGTTGAGTACCACTTCAGGCACTTCACCTCGCTTGAGTTCAATGACCAAGCGCATGCCGGATTTATCAGACTCATCTTGGATGTGGCTGATGCCTTCGATTTTTTTCTCATGCACCAATTCGGCCATGCGCTCTTGTAGAGTCTTTTTGTTGACTTGGTAAGGCAACTCGTCAACGATGATGGATTGCCTTTGGCCTTTGTCGATGTCTTCAAAATGGCATTTGGCTCGCATGACGACGCGACCGCGCCCTGTTCGGTAGCCGTCCTTTACGCCATTGATGCCGTAGATGATGCCTGCTGTTGGGAAGTCGGGTGCGGGCACAATGTTCATCAAATCATCAATGCTTGCATCAGGAAACTTTAAAAGGTGCAGGCATGCATCAATGACTTCGTTCAAGTTGTGGGGCGGAATGTTGGTGGCCATTCCCACGGCAATGCCTGAGGAGCCATTGACCAGCAAATTGGGCAATCGGCTTGGGAGCACCAAGGGTTCTTTTTCAGATCCGTCATAGTTGGGACCAAAGTCAACGGTTTCTTTGTCAATGTCGGCCAACATTTCGTGGGCGATTTTGGCCAAACGAATTTCCGTGTAACGCATGGCAGCAGCGTTGTCGCCATCCACAGAGCCAAAGTTGCCTTGCCCATCGACCAGCATGTGGCGCAGTGAGAAGTCTTGAGCCATGCGAACGATGGTGTCATAAACGGCACTGTCTCCGTGAGGGTGGTACTTACCAATCACGTCACCCACAATACGGGCTGATTTTTTGTAGGGCCGGTTCCAGTCGTTGTTGAGTTCGTGCATGGCAAACAAAACACGGCGGTGCACCGGTTTTAGACCATCTCGCGCATCGGGTAGGGCGCGTCCCACGATCACACTCATGGCGTAATCCAAGTAGCTGCGACGCATTTCCTCTTCTAGGCTGATGGGCAGTGTTTCTTTTGCGAACTGAGTCATTTAGGTTGGGCCAATCTACATTCAAAAGTGCTATTTTAGGCCCCCCCGAAGGTTCCCAAGAAAACCCTAGCTTTGTGGTTTTGTTGCAACGTCTGGTTGATTGTGGTCAAGTTAAGACCATTTTTAAAGCCAGCACTTCACACTTATTCACATGGTGCAATGCACCACTGTGGCACAATACAATTCTATTAAAGCAAAAGGATTGCTTTTATCCAATGATTCGCAGCTTGACTGCATGCTTATCGATCCAAGAGGAAAGACAAATGATGAATTTCAAAAAATTGGCAATGGTTCTTTTTATGTTCTCTTTGGTGGGTGCTGCCGGCGCTCAAGAGAGAAATGACAACTGGCGCTCATCGGGTGGAAGCCCATGGAAAAATTCAAATGGTCTTTGCTACAGAGACAGCTATTGGACTCCTGCAACTGCAGACAAAGATTGTGATGGCGCCATTCAACCAGCTCCCAAAGTAGAAGCTCCTGCTCCCGTGGTTGCTGCTCCAGCTCCCAAGGCAGCTGCTCCTGCTCCTCAACCCGTTGCAGCTTCTAAGGTGACTTACGCTGCTGACGCTTTCTTTGATTTTGACAAATCCGTGTTGAAGCCCGAAGGCAAAGCCAAGCTTGATGATTTGGCCAGCAAAATCAAGAGCATCAATTTGGAAGTCATCATTGCTGTGGGTCACACTGACTCTGTTGGCTCAGTGGCTTACAACCAAAAATTGTCTGTTCGCCGCGCTGAGGCAGTGAAAGCTTATTTGGTGAGCAAAGGCATCGAGAGAAACCGCATCTACACCGAAGGCAAGGGCAAGTCTCAGCCTGTGGCTGACAACAAGACTGCTCAAGGTCGCGCTAAAAACAGACGCGTTGAACTTGAAGTCGTTGGAACAAGAGCAAACTGATTTTTAATCGGTGCTCTGAGAAAACCCCGCCTAGGCGGGGTTTTTTAATGGTTAAAGGGCTCATGCAATCTGGTCTCTTGAAAATTGTTTAAGATCTGTGTTGCAAAGCACATTAAAAAAACCAAAGGTCAGCCACATGTCCAATCCCTCTAATGTAGATCCCTCTGAGCTGGCCAAGTTTTCTGAGCTGGCCCACCGCTGGTGGGATCCTCAAAGTGAATTCAAACCGCTTCACGCCATCAACCCTTTGCGCTTGGGCTGGATTGAGGAGTTCACTCGCCTGTCCGGACAAGCAGTGTTGGACGTGGGTTGCGGTGGGGGATTGCTGTCGGAGGCGATGGCAAAAGCTGGTGCACAAGTCAAAGGCATTGATTTGGCCACCAAGTCGCTTCGAGTGGCTCAACTCCATGCATTGGAAGCGGGTGTATCAGGTGTTCAATACGAAGAGGTGAGTGTGGAGGACTTGGCCCAAAGGGCTCCACAAAGTTTTGATGTGGTGACTTGCATGGAGATGCTCGAGCACGTGCCTGATTACTCCTCCGTGGTTCGGGCTTGCCACGATTTGGTCAGACCTGGTGGGTGGGTGTTTTTCTCTACGCTCAACAGAAACCCCAAGTCCTACTTGTTTGCCATTTTGGGTGCTGAGTACGTCCTTAATCTATTGCCTCGTGGTACCCACGAGTATGCCAAATTCATCAAACCCAGTGAACTCGCCCACGCTTATCGCAATTGTGGTCTTGAGCACAGAAGCTCCACTGGACTCAGTTACAACCCGATCACCCAACGCTATTGGCTGAGCCAGGATGTGAGTGTCAATTACTGGGTCGCCACCCAAAAACCTTTGTGATGGAGAAGCAATTGCAATCCCACGAGGAGGCTCGCAGCCACTCAATGCCCAAAGTGATTTTGTTTGACTTGGATGGCACCTTGGTTGACTCTGCTCATGATTTGGGCGCCGCGGTGGATGAGATGAGAAAGCGCCGAGAATTGGCTCCCCTTGGCGTTGCTCACTACCGCTCAATGGTGGGCTCAGGTGCGAGGGGTCTTTTGAAATTGGCTTTTGATCTGTCTCCCAGTGATGAAGAATACGAGCAAATGAAAGAGGAGTTTTTTCTTCAATACGAACAAAATCTCACGCAAAACACTGTGGTCTTTGAAGGTGTGGATACGATGCTTCAAAGCCTCATGAGTTCGGGACTTCAATGGGGGGTCGTGACCAACAAAATGGAGCGCTTTACCCATCCATTGGTTCGTGAGTACGAATTGTTCACAACAGCCAAGACTGTGGTCTGTGGGGATACCACACCACATGCCAAGCCTCACCCAGCTCCTTTGTTGGAGGCAGCAAAACGCATGGGTGTAGATGCAGCTGATTGTTGGTACGTGGGAGATGATTTAAGAGACATAGAGGCTGCAAAAGCAGCAGGTATGGTGAGCGTTGCAGCTCTGTACGGCTATTTGGGCAATGCCGCATCTGTTGATCAATGGGGAGCGGATCACAAAATAAACACCCCCCAGGCACTGTTAAATATTTTGCATACCCGTTAAAATAGGTAACTTGGGGCTGCACTGGTTTCGACATGGGTTCGGACGCGATGCAGGGCATGTCGAGGTTCTGTCACCTCGTTAATCAGCAGAAAAAAACTTAACTGCAAACGACGAACGTTTCGCACTCGCCGCTTAATCCGGTGAGCCTTGCAACAGTTGGCCAATAGGCTGGGCAAGGGGGTGTAAAAACCTCCCGGCTGCAAGGTAATCAATATTGGCTGGCAACACACCGGGTGCCTTGGTGTGTTGTGAGATCTAAGGACACTGGTTTGTCTCTCAGGGTGCCTTTGCTCGGTGAGTCAGATGAGATCTAAATCAGCAGGCTAAACATGTAGAACTGGTCGAAAAAGGCTTGTGGACGGGGGTTCAATTCCCCCCAGCTCCACCATATGCGGATTAAGGACCGCTAGGAATGACTTCTTAGCGGTCTTTTTTATTGGAAAATCAATAACTTACGAGCAGGGAGAGTTAAAGGGGACTATTGACAGCTAAACCCTAACGGGGGTACAAGTGGGGGTAGGGCTTGCAAAAAAAGGCTCTTTTTGATGTTGTACCCCCAAAATATATACCCCCACCAGGAGCCGTACCCCTATGTTGACCAAAGCCGAATGCAAGACCGTGATATGCCCACCGGATAAGAAACAAGTACGTTTTACAGATTCTGGCGGCATGTACCTGCAAATAAGCCCTGCGGGATCAAAACGCTGGTTTCTGAAATACAGGGTAGAGGGTAAAGAAAAGCAATTGGCCTTGGGTAGCTATCCAGATGTTTCCCTAAAGGCGGCACGCCTAGCCCGTGATGCGGCCAAACTTCAAAAAGCTAAGGGTTTTGACCCAGTAAAGGTTCGTAAAGACGAAAAACTAAAGGCTGGCAGAACAGAGGGCGACACCTTCAAAGTAGTGGCTTTGGAATGGTACAAAAAGCAATCTCCTAATTGGAGTGAAAGCCATTCATGTCGAATGCTAAGACAGCTGGAGCGTGACCTGTTCCCTTGGCTGGGTGAACGCCGGATGATGGACATTCATTCAATGGAGCTTCTCGGTGTAGTACAAAAAGTTGAGGAACGCGGGGCACATGAAACCGCCAGTCGAGCATTAATGCTTGCAGGGCAGGTTTGGGAATACTGGTTACCCACAACGGAAATTCAGCAACGTAACATCACTGAAGGTTTGAAAAAGAGACTCACGCCCTACCGAGGAAAGAGCTTTGCGGCAATCGTGGAGCCTAAACGGTTTGGAGAATTACTACGTGCCATTCAATCATACAAAGGTGGGTTAATAGTGCGTACAGCGTTGCAGTTGGCTCCGCTACTGTTCCAAAGGCCGGGTAATCTGCGCATGATGGAATGGTTAGAACTTGATTTAGACAAAGCGCTTTGGACTATACCCAGTATGAAAATGAAGCGCACCAAAGAGGAAAAGGAAAACGGCGAAGCCCACACTGTGCCGCTACCCCCTCAGGCCGTTGCTTTGTTGCGCAATATCCAGCCTCTGACTGGAGATGGTATTTATGTTTTTCACG
>CAIPII010000252.1 GCA_903865035.1 uncultured Burkholderiales bacterium
TCGACCTCGAGTGGTGAGTCTGAGACCTTGTGAATGCTATCGGTGTCGATGTAGTAAATGCCCAACTCCATCAGACCCATGGCTTGCCAGTCGCTTGAAAAAGCGTTTTGAGGCCAAATTTGGAAGGCCAAAGCAGCGATGAGCGAGAAACCGAAGGTTTTTATCCTCATTTTGAGCTTGGCTTGTGTAAAAATGTTCATAGATCGATGCCTGTGGGCGATAATATCGCAACCCATATTGTCTACAAAAAATGACAAATAAACCATCCCTACCAAACGTCGCGTTCATCGGCTTGGGAATGTGTCCCCTGAAATTTTCAAATCCTCTCTTCCTCCCCAAGTTCCTCAGGTTTACGAGCCTGACCGAAGCCCTCCAATTTAAGAGGAGGGGCACTTGATGGACAGCTATTCATTGGGTCGATTCGCATTGGGCGCCGTATGGGTCTTTTGTCTGCTGGGGCTCACCTTGTGGTGGATCAAAAAGAAAAAGGGAAACCCTTTTACCAAAGCACAAAACAAACTCATCCAAGTCTTGGAGGTTTATCCGCTTGGACTCAAGAGTCGCATGATGCTCTTGGAGGTCGAGGGAGAGCGGATTTTGGTGAGCGTGAACGCGCAAGAGGTCAAAACCCTGCACACCTGGAAGTCATCCACTCGACTTGAATCCGAAGAGGCTCAAGAGCTCTCAATGCATCACCCATCCGACGCCCCCCTCTCAGAGGCTCAATCGTTTGAGTCTTTGATTCGCAATCAAACCCCTGAGGGCCGAGCACCGTGAAGCCCGCAAACCTTCATCCCTTGAGGAGACCCCTGCATGTTTAGCAAGACCTTTGGCCAACCGGTCAAGTCCTTCATTGAGAGATGGAGTCAAGCGCGTCAAAACCGTGCCTTGCTTCGTCTCAAGGACCGTGAACACTTGAGTTTCATGCGGTTCACGCTGCAAATGTTCCTGGGCCTTGTGGTCGTGGCTTTGGGTGTTGGTTTTGGAGAGGCGGCTTTGGCGCAAGGGGTGCCCTTGGTGAGTGTCACGGGTGGAAAGGGTGGTCAACAGTACAGCATGACGCTGCAACTCTTGGCGCTCATGACCTTGCTTTCGGTCTTGCCCTCCATTTTGCTCATGATGACCGCTTTCACGCGAATCATCATCGTGCTCTCGATTTTGAGGCAAGCGCTTGGAACGGGTCAAACCCCTCCAAACACCGTTTTGGTGGGTCTTGCTCTTTTTTTGACGCTTTTTGTGATGTCCCCGGTTTTTGACAACGTCTATCAAAACGCGGTCTCACCTTACATGAACGGCAACATGCCTTTTGAGAAAGCGCTCTCTTTGGCTGAAAAACCCATTCGTGAATTCATGATGCTGCAAACCCGTGAAGACGACATCACCATGTTCATGCAAATCGCTCAAAGAAAAGAAGTGGTGAGCGCAGACGATGTGCCGTTCACGACCTTGATGCCCGCCTTCATCACGTCTGAGCTCAAGAGCGCTTTCATGATTGGCTTCATGATCTACATCCCCTTTGTGGTCATCGATTTGGTGGTGGCCAGTGTTTTGATGTCCATGGGCATGATGATGCTCTCACCCATGATCATCTCGACACCTTTCAAACTCATGCTCTTTGTGTTGGTCGATGGGTGGACGCTCTTGATGGGCTCACTTGCATCGAGTTTCGTGTTCAGCAAATAACCGTATTTCAAGAGGAGTCTCGCAAATGGATACAGCCATGGTCGTGGATTTGGGCAGGCAAGCCTTGTGGATGACGATGATCATTTGTGCGCCTTTGCTCGGCGTGGCGCTCGTCGTGGGCTTGCTCGTGGGTATTTTTCAGGCGGCAACTTCGATCAATGAGCAGACCCTGAGCTTTATTCCGAAACTCTTGGCGCTTGGGCTCACCATGAGCATCATGGGGGGGTGGATGATCAACACGCTGGCCGATTACACGAGGAGTATTTTCAGCCGCATCCCAACCCTCTTTGGTTGATCTGAGCGCATGAATTTACTCGCAGCCAATTTGGTCGATCAGTTTTACATGCTGATTTGGCCCATGCTGCGCATCGGTAGCTTCATGGCGTTTGCCTCGATTTACTCCATCAGAGCGGTCAATTTAAGGGTTCGTTTGGCCATCACGGTGTGCATGACCATCTTTTTGTTGTTGCAACTCAGACTGGACTTGCCCCGCATTGATCCACTGACCTTAGAGGGTTTGAGGGAGATTTTCAATCAAATCTTCATTGGTTTTTCGATGGGTCTCATCATGCAGTTGGCCACTGCCTCAATGGTCGTGGCGGGACAGACGGTGTCCAACTCCATCGGTTTGTCGATTGCCAACATGATGGATCCAAGTCTTGGCAATGTCCCGGTCACCTCCGAGTTCTTCACCATTTTGGGCACCTTGATCTTTGTGACCACGGGGGGAGATTTGATCGTTTTTGGGATCTTGCTTGATTCCTTTCACCATTTCCCAATTGGCGAGAATTTAATGAGCCAAGCCATGTACGGCAAAATGATCACCTGGAGTTCGGTGATTTTCTTTGGCGCGATGCTCATCTCTTTGCCCGTCATGGTGACCCTCTTGTTCGTGAACATTGGGCTTGGGTTTGTGACCCGCGCGGCGCCAAGTTTGAATATTTTCTCTGTGGGTTTTCCAGCCATGCTCTTTTCTGGCTTTGTGATTTTGTGGCTGGCCATCCCCAACATTCTGGACCGAATCAATTGGGTTTGGATCCAGGCCTTTAACCAACTGCGCGACATGATGTTGCACTAAGAGACATGGCAGACGAAGGCTCATCAGAAAAGACGGAACAACCGACGTCGCGAAGGCTTGAGAAGGCTCGCGAGGAGGGGCAAGTTGCGCGCTCGGTTGAGCTCAACACCGCCATTTTGTTGGTCGCGGCGACCCTCTTTTTCACCTTCATGGGCAGTGTCATGTTTCAAAAGTTGGGGAATCTATTCAAGACCCAACTCCAGTTTGATCGCAAAATCATGGACACAGCTCAATTGCTGCCAGGCTACTTTGGTCAAGCGGTCTTTGATGGCTACGTGATCATTTTCCCGGTCATGATCACCTTGGCGATTTTGTCCATCCTCTCCTCTGGTCTATTGGGTGGGTTCATCTTCTCGGGCAAGATGCTGCTGCCCAACTTTGGCAAGTTAAACCCCATGAACGGTTTGGCTCGGATGTTTGGGACCAAGGCCTTGATCGAATTGGCCAAATCCATTTTGAAGTTTGCGGTGGTGGGCTCCATTGTGTTTTTCACCGTCATGCACAACATGGAGGCGCTCCTCAATTTGAACCGCATGGACTTGAGTTTAGCCTTGAAGGCCGCGGGCGGCATGATCATCGATGCCTGTTTTTGGATGTGTTTGGGGCTTGTGTTGATTGCCTTGGTGGATGTGCCTTTGCAATTGCACCAAGTCAACAAGCGCCTCAAAATGACCAAACAAGAGGTCAAAGACGAGATGAAGGACTCTGAGGGTCGTCCAGAGATCAAGGCCCAAATCAGAAGACGCCAAAGGGAGATGGCCAACAACCGAATGATGGGTAAGATCAAAGATGCGGACGTTGTGATCACCAATCCGCAACACTTTGCCGTTGCCCTGCAGTATGATCCCACCACAGATGGTGCTCCAATCTTGGTGGCCAAAGGTGCTGATGAGATTGCGCGTCGCATTCGTGAGGTTGCGATCAAAGAGAACATTGAGATCTTTGAGGCTCCCGAGCTTGCCCGTGCGCTTTACTTCACAACCAAGCTCGATCACGTGATCCCTGAAGGCTTGTACCATGCGGTGGCCCAGGTGATCGCCTACGTGTTCAGCTTGAACGATGCCTACGCCAAGGCCCAGCATTACTCCAAGCCCAAGCCCAAGATTCCAGATGATATGCTCTTCGATGAAAACGGTTTCAGACCTGAGGACCTCAAAGGCGAGAGTCCCAGCCCTGCCACCGCTTGATCCTTGAGCGGCTCGTACAGTTACATTCACCCAGTGAGGCCCTAAGCAGTGACCGACTTCTACCAAAGCCCCAGTGACAAGATCCGCTTGGAGATGATGCTCGCCTCCCTATCCGAGGGCGGCTTGAACTTGGCCATTTTGGGCGACGATGATGTTGCCCTGTCCGCTTATGCCAGGCGCATTTATGAGCACTTGAAGACACTGCCAGACGCACAAGTGGATTTGTGCTTGTCTGCAGATGCTGACAAACTCGTTGCCCGTTTCAATCAAATTTTGTCTGAGCTCACCTTGGATGAGGCGCTTGACAAGTCACAGAAGGCGCCTGTCAAACGCTTTTTGATCTTTCCCGACACCCAGGCGGTTCAAGACTTTGAGTTGCAACTCTTGGCGCGTTTGATCAATGGCTTGCCCGCCAGCAACATTCACGTGGTCCTCTTGTTGAATCGCAGAGAACCGAATGAGAAGAAACTCAAAGCCTTTGGAAAGCACCTGGTTCAGTGGATTTTGGAGAGCGAACACCCTTCTAGCTTTTCCAGTGGTGCAGACCTCTTGGAGGAGGAGAGCCCATTTAAGAGCACCAAGGACGAGTTGGCCAGCAAGGGCACAATGAGCTCACAAGCGTTCAAGCAGCAATTTGCTCAAAGGGGCTTTGGCGCTGAGCCAACGCCCTCACGCTTGGATGACCGCTTGGAGCCAGGCTTTGACGAAGGTGTGACCCGAGAGCCCACTTTGTCCGAGGTGGAGTTGATGGCTGCCATCAAGGCCGCAGAAGAAAAATGGAACAACGAGCACCGAGATCACAAGGGCGAGAGCGATTCTCAACAAGAGGGTGATTTGCCCAAAGCCCCTAAAAAGAGCAGCAAGTTAGGGTGGGGCCTGCTCTTTGGTTTCCTTTTGAGTGTGTCTGCCTTGGCAGCACTTTACAAAGATGTCTTGCTGGCTGAGGCCGAGCACATGAAAGACTATTTGACTGGGCCTCAATGGGATCAGGGAAAAAAGGACAAGACTGCGCAAGACAAGAACGAAGCTTCTAAGGACGCTCAAAAAGCGGAGTCTGCACCAGCCGATGTGAAAGACTCACCCACTTCGCCTACGCCTGCTGTTGTTGGCATGTCCAGCAGCACCAAGCCGCCTCCAGTGAAGGCCGATGATTCTTTGATCCCAGAGCGAGAAGCCATTTTGACCCCAGAGAAGGCGGAAAACAAAGACAAGGACGCGGCCAAAGGCGTCTTGAAAGAAGCCGTGAAAGAGGCCGTGAAAGAGCCTTCAAAGGAGGTCAAGGAACTTGCCAAAGAGCCCTCTAAAGAAACGCCCAAGGAAGCTCTCAAGGAGCCGGTGAAAGAAGCTCACAAGGAGGCTCCCAAAGAGTCCAAAGCCGTCAAGCCTCTCGAGGCTCCGCTCAAAGAGCCGCCTCTTAAAATTCCACTCTTGAAAGACCCACAAGGCGCCGAGGTCAAAGTCTCGGCCAACAAGGCCCGCGAGAGTGTGCCTGTGAAGGACGTCAAGGAGAGTGCTAAAGAGCAAACCGTCTCTGGTGACAAAGTAACCCCTCCCACTTGGGTGAGTGCTTTGCCGTCCAAGGCCTGGGTGCTTCAACTCGCTGCCATGCCCACCAAAGCCGAGATCATGACGCTCAAGACAGAAACCCCTGCTTTTGCAAACGCTCAAGTGCTCCTGACTCAAAATCCCCAGTCCAAGAAACCCTATTACATTTTGGTCAGAGGTCCCTTCGCCAGCAAAGAGGTGGCTCAAAACTTGATGAGCAGCACTCCTGCCTTGGCCAAAGCGTGGCTCAGGAGTGCTCAGTCCCTCAAAACACAATTTGAAGCCCAAGGAGAGTGACCCCTCTGACTTGTGTTGCATTAAAGCTTGAGGGGTTTGAAGTCGATTTAGAGTTGGAGAAGGAGCGCTTAAGTTAGATTTGCAAGGTCAAATCTTCTTTGCGCCTTGGTTTTTTGAGGATTTTTCATGTCAGGCACGCAACAATCAGAGCATTCAAGCGATAAAGGCTCGGATCCCTCACACACTGAGGGGCACGAAGCCTCAGCTCATCACGCTCCCGAAGGACACCCAAGCCATGGCGTGCCGCCTTCCTTTGCCAATCCATTGGGTGAGGCACCCAGGAATGACAGTGAGCCTTCGGCAACGGATGGCGCACAAGTGGAAGCCTTGGAGGTTGCTGGCAATGCGGGACTGCAGGTCTTTGCAAAGGGCGAGACGGAAGGCGAGCACGAAGGCCAAGTGCTTGATTCTCCAAGTGGTTTGCCCGCTTTGATGGAGGCCTCCGATGGTGAGCCCGTTACGCCAACTACTAAAGTTACGGTTTTGAGTGCCGATAAATGGAATGAGGACTACAAAGTCCGGGTGGAAACACTCCAGCAAGAAATTGAGGAGTTGAACATTCGCTTGGATCAGATCACTGCTCACAAAGCTTGAGTGCTTTGCTGGGTGAATGGTGAAGTGGTCCTTGAAGGTTTCTTTTGAATCAATGTGACCCTAGTGGGTCAATTCAAGTGAAACACATCTATTTGGTTGATCATTTTTAGAGTACCTTGCCATGAGCTCAGAACTAGCCACTGCAGAACAATCAGACACAGAGGTGGTGTCCGAAGATGCGCTCCAGCCAGCCAGCGAGAGCCATGAGGAGGGAGAACACCTTGACCTTCAAGAGATTGAAGGGGGTTTGGACGAGCTTCAAAACGCGTCCCTTGACAGCAATGAACTTGCCCGTCAACTCGAAGATCTAACCGGTGTGGTGCTCAACTCAGCCGAGGTCTCTGCCCGTTCAGCCTCAGTGGCTGCAGACGTGAGCGGTGACCTGCAAAAAGTGATGCAAAGCATCAACGAGAGCCAAAAGAGAAGCTTGCAGCACTCTAGGTTGATCTTGGGGGGCATGCTGATATTCATTTTGATCTCTGTGGGTACCTTCTTTGCCATATCCACGCGCATGCGCCAAAACATCATCCAACTCGATGCCTTGTCCATGGCTGTTGGAAAGCGTGTTGTAGATTTGGATGCAACCATGGGCAGTTTCACCGAGTCCACCCAGTCTTTCAGTGAAGTCACCGAGCAGCTTGAAAAACTCAGCGAGTCTCAAAGTGAGCTCTCCAAAAAGTTTGAAGAGGTCAACAAGGTGGTCGCAGCCGTCCCCAGCCAAATCTCTGATCAATCGGGCAAATCGCTCGATGCCAAACTGAACGCCTTGGATTCTAAATTTGCAGCCATCGACAAACAAATGCAAGCGTTGGATGCGAAATTGGTGGCGCTGGTGAACAAGCCTCAGCCCTCACAAGCCCCCACTCAAGCTTTGTCTGCAGAGATTCAAAAGCTCAAAAAAGACGTTGAAGTGGCCAACCAAAAGGCTCAAACGGCACAAGCTGCTGCTCAAGCTGCGCAAACTCAAGCTCAAAAACCCAAGGCTGCAGAGCCCGCTCACGCGCCTGATCCTGCCAAGCCAAAGGCCAAAGAAGCCGCCCCCGCGTCAAGCAAGCCTGAGGCGTCAAACGAGAGCGCAGCACCTACGCAAGCCGCTGTGCCCAACCCTGAGAGAACACCCATGAAGCCCAAAATGCTCGTCTACCCAAGACCCAATGACGAGTGAGACAAGTTTGATGGCTCTCTTGTGAGTTCTCAATGTTCAAAGAACAAAGGCCCTGAAACCAAATTTGGATTCAGGGCCTTTTTGTTGGGGAAGTTGAACGCTGGCCTGTCAGAATATCTCATCCCCGATGAATGTACCCAGTGTTTCCCAGCCGTTTGAGTGCCAGTCCTTGAAGTTTAGGTCAATTCACTCAAATCAAACTCGGTGTATCGCCAACTTCGACACCTGTGTTCTTCGTGGTTGAGGGTGCTTCGGTTTTTTGATGGGTGACGGTTTTGTTGAGTTCCTTGAAGCTTTGCTCACTGGCGTGGGCCCAGAAGTCTTGGAACACATGGGGCCAAGCTTTGTCGGTGGTTTTGAAACCTTTTTGCGTGAGCAAAGCGCCTGGCTCCATGGTGCTCAAGAGTGAGCTCAAGGACTGGCTTTGCATTTGGTTGATGCGGCGCATGATGTGGTGCAAATCGAATTCACTGGGATTTTTGAGTCCCGTGGCTTCTGTCAGTTCCTTCAAGGACGCCAAGGTGTTGTGATGGAAGTTCTTCACCCGCTCGGCTTTGGTCTCCACCACCAAGGCCACTTGGCGTTTGGGATCTTGGGTGGCCACTCCAGTTGGGCAGTTGCCCGTGTGGCAAGTTTGAGCTTGGATGCAACCCACAGCGAACATGAAGCCGCGGGCACTGTTGCACCAATCGGCTCCCATGGCCAAGGTGCGAGCAATGTCAAAGGCGCTCACGATTTTGCCACTCGCCCCGATTTTGATTTTGTGTCTTAAGTTCAGCCCCACCAAAGTGTTGTGAACGAGTCTCAAACCTTCTTGCATGGGGGTGCCCATGTGGTCAGAGAACTCGAGGGGTGCTGCACCAGTTCCCCCTTCAGAGCCATCGACCACGATGAAGTCGGGGTGAATGCCTGAGCTCACCATGGCTTTGGCAATGCCAAACCATTCCCAGGGGTGTCCGATGCACAACTTAAAGCCAACGGGTTTGCCTTTGGAGAGTTCACGCAGTTCTTGAATGAAAGCCATGAGCTCCATGGGGGTGGAGAATTTGGAGTGACTGTTGGGAGAGATGCAGTCTTGCCAAGCGGGCACGCCTCTGGCTTTCGCGATTTCGGGCGTCACTTTGGGTCCCAAGAGCACACCACCGTGTCCGGGTTTGGCGCCTTGGCTCAATTTGATTTCGATCATTTTGATTTGATCGGAGAGCGCGTTTTCGGTGAATTTCTCGGGGCTGAAGTGCCCCTCTTCGTCTCTGCAGCCAAAGTAGCCTGAGGCGACCTCCCAAATGATGTCACCACCGTGTACACGGTGATAGTCGGAAATGGAGCCCTCACCCGTGTCGTGCGCAAAACCACCCAACTTCGCCCCTTGGTTCAAGGCCATGATGGCGTTGGCGCTGAGCGCTCCAAAGCTCATGGCAGAGATGTTGAAGAGGCTCATGTTGTAGGGTTTGGCGCATTGGTCGCCACCGACTTGGACCCTGAAGTCATGTCCCTCGATGTGGGTGGGGGTGATCGAGTGGGTGATCCATTCATAGCCTGAGGCATGTACATCGATTTGGGTGCCAAAGGGTCTCTTATCGGAGACGCTTTTTGAGCGAGCGTAGACGATGGAGCGTTGAGCGCGAGAGAAGGGCGCTGCATCGTTTTCGCTCTCAATGAAGTACTGCCTGATTTCTGGTCGAATGTATTCGAGCATGAAGCGCATGTGACCGATGACCGGGTAATTGCGCAAGATGGAGTGTTCTTTTTGCAAAAGGTCTCTCACACCCACAGCCGTCAAGACTGCAAAGATCAAAAGCTCAGGAAATCCTTGGGTAAAGACCACAAATTTCACCAAGCTCAAAGAGAGACCGGCCAGGGTCAAGAAAAACACGGTGTAGCGAATGGGATAGTAACGATTGAGTCGGTCAAACATGGACGCCTCTGTGGGGGTTGGACTTTGGGAAAAGGGGAAGAGGGTAAAAGCCATGCAGTGGCTCCTAAGCGCTCTCTTGGAGCTCGAGAATACCTCAACTCACCACACTTGCGTGTGACCGAATCAGGATCTTTTGAGTTTCTCAGACAATTTGTGTCTGGCCAAGGATGAAACTTCAATGCGAAGTCTGGCCACAGAGAGCTGACGCTCAGCGGTGTGCTGCACGTCTTCGAGTTGGTTCAGAATTTGAGTTCTCAAAGACTGAGTCTCGGCTTCCAAAGCGTTCAACTGGGACTTCAAAAGCCTCAGTTGGTCCATGCGCTGGGACAAGGCGTTGACGTTGGAGGCAATCACTTTCCAGTTTTTGGAGAGTTCATCGTCCACGGGGTGCTTCAATTGATCAAAGAGTTCAGTGATCAAAGGGTCTTCGTTGGAGCCTCTCATGGGGCTTGGATTTTGAGGCGATTGTGCGCGAGGGGCAGTGTAGTTTTGCGCATGAGCGTGTGGGTTGAAGTCCTGATGGGCTTCAGGTCCACCGGTCTGTGCGCCCAAAGAGGCGGCCGCACGGTGGTGAGACGGATCTTCATTGTGCAAAGACTCCCACCCCACCTCAGGTGTGTACTGCTTCAAGCCTTTGAATGCCAGAAAATGATCTTGACTCATTTTGAATGTCGCTCTTTGGGTTGGGTAAAGGGTCTTGGTTTGGCGCTTCAGGTCTTAGACTTTGGAGGTGCCACGCGCAAAGCGCTTCAAAAAGTCAGGAATGCCCAAAGTCACTCCCGCATTCACTGCGGGTTTGTTCTCCACTGACTCCTCTTGAGCCTTTCTTTGGCGATGGCGGCCAAGGATCGAATAGGTGGCCGCAGGAGGAATGACTTGGAAAACGGTGGTGACTTGTTTTGGAGCCGAATTCAAAGGGCTTTGGGCCAAGCGGCGGTTGGGCTCCAAGGGGGCGCGGTTCAAAACGGGTTGCTTAAAGCTTGCGTTCACGCGTTCTTGCTCGTTGTGGCTCATGCGAATGTCTTTGGCTGCCACCACGGCTTGGGCAAAGGAGATGAAGGACTCACCACACGCATTGGGCAAGTTCATCAAGTAGCCGGTTTCGAACATGTCTCTGGCAGACTGGGACTCCAAAATGGGAGGTGCTAGCATGAAGCTCACGGGGAAGCGCTGGCGCGTGAAAATGTTGGAGCCCAATTGCTCGGGGTGAACACGAGTGGGACACACCAAGAGGGCAGGCGCCTTGGCAATGGCGGAGTCAAAGACCCAGCGGTGGCGACTCAAAAATCCAGAAGTGGCAGCCAACTCGATCTCAGAGACAGAGGTGGGCACCAAGACCATGTCAAATTCAAACATGAGCTCACCCGCCAAAGCGTCAGTCCATGTGAGGTCAGCGATCACGATGTCATGGCCTTGGGTGGCACGTCTCAAATGCATGCGCGCTTCAAAAACGGGGCGATTTCCACCCAACTCAATGGGAAGTGTCAGGTGTTGCACCAACACGCCTACGTTGGGGGCGCGGCGAAGCCAATTGCTCGAAGATCCATGTGGATCCCAGTCGATCAAGGTGGTTCTCAGGCCCAGCTGAGAGGCCATGAAAGCGGACAAATTGGCAGCCACAGTGCTTTTGCCAACGCCACCCTTTTGACTGGTGATCAATATTTTGAAGGCCATGGTGAATCGACTCCCAGCACCCTCATGTAAGGGTACAAAACGAACGCATTGAAACGAGGCTCTCCCAGGGTTCACAAAAAATGCGAAGCCGGGTTGGCGATATTAACGTTTTAGTCGAGTAAAGCCAAATATGTTGTTGTTATTGAACAACTTCCTGGAGTAATGCCATTTTGATTTTTGGGGTTGACTGATGTGTGATGATCAGTCGATGGAGGCGCTCCAGCGGTCGTCCCATTCAAAATTGGCTTCGTCCAAATCTCTTCGTTGTCGCTTGGTGGGGCGCCCATCTTTGATGCTCAAGGCGGGCTCTAGGTTCAAGCGGTGCCGCTCCGATGTGAGGGATCGAAGGGCCAGGCTCTCAGGCGTTTCTGCGTACATGAGTTGAGCAACGGTGGCAGGACCTCTTGTCGCATTGAATCCCGTGACTTTGACTTTTCTCAGGTGTATGCCTTGTTTGAATTCAACGAGGTCACCAAGCTTGAGTTCTTTGGAAGGTTTGGCTTGCATGTCATTGACCTGAACCCTGCCCTTTTGAATTTCATCGTTCGCCAAAGAACGGGTTTTGAAAAACCGAGCGGCCCAAAGCCATTTGTCGATTCTCATGGTGCTTGGAGGGGGTGGAAGATGAGCCAAGGCGATGTGATGGAAATGTTATTGAAAAAAATTATAAAGACTTCTCGATTGCCTCATGACACTGGGTGTTTGGGCAGTTTGAGGAGCTCGGCTGAGAGCTTCACGAGGATGGGCCCCCATTCTTTGAGACGCTCTTGTCTGAAAAGACGAACACTGGGGTACCAAGGACTGTCCTCACGTTCGAAGAGCCATCTCCAATCGGGGTTGGCCGCGAGCAAAACCCAGGTTGGACACATGAGGGCCCCACTCAAATGAGCAATGCTCGTGTCCACGCAAATGACGAGATCCAATTGTGTGATGAGAGAGGCGGTGTCTGTGAAATCGAGCAACTCAGAAGAGGCATCGATCAAGCGAGTCGATGGACTGTTGAGAACTGTCTTCTCTTCATCTGGCACTTCCTTTTGCAAGCTGATGAACTGAAAACGTTCATCATTCATGGGCAAGTGATCGATCAGTTCACGCAATGACAAACTTCGGTTGAGGTCGTTTTGGTGCTTGGGGTTGCCCCTCCAAACCAAGCCCACGCGAAAGGGTTTTGTGGGGTTTGGACTCGTTTTGCCCTGTTCTTGCAAGTCTTGGGTGTTGAGCCAAGCTTTGAAGTGAGCCTTTCCTTTTTCTGGTGCTTTGAGGTAATTGAGATGCTGGTGAGCGGGCAATCCGGGCTCTGGTGAGGCCCGCTCTGAACTCGCGAGGGTCACGCCAAGTGCTTTGGGCAGGCTCATGATGGGGCAGTGCAGATTGAAGTCACCCACTTCACTTGCTTGGTCGGTGATGCATGAAAGGGAGGCAAAACTCTCCCTCATGATCGAGAGCAAAGGGCTTGGCACCTCAAGCTTCACCCTTGCACCCAGGGACAACACATCGGGTATGAAACGGCAAAACTGCAAAGAGTCTCCCAGGCCTTGTTCGGCTTGGATCAAGACGGTCTTGCCTGCCAGAGAAACCTCCCCCAGCCACAAGGGCTCACTCAAGCGTCGAGTGGAGAGAGAGAAGTTGGGCATGCCCCAGCGGTGTTCGTAAAGGGTCCAGCCCTTCTCGTAGTTACCCATGGAGAGTTGCGAAAGCGCCAAATTCCAATAGGCGTCCACATGAGAGGGATCCACCAAGATGGCCAACTCATAGCTCTCAGTGGCTCTCGCAAAGTCTTTGAGATCGTGAAAGATGTTGGCACGGTTGGTGAGTGCAATCACATTGCTGGGCTCAAGGACCAGCGCTTTGTTGAAACATTCAAGGGCCAGTTGAGTTTCATGCAAATCGAGTTTAACGTTGCCCAAATTGTTGTAGGCTTGTGAGAATTCGGGGTTGACGCTCAAAGCACGCTGATAATTTTCTAGCGAAGCCAATGGTCTTTTCAATTCTTTTTGAGCAATGCCTTTGTTGGTGAGGGCTTCAA
>CAIPII010000253.1 GCA_903865035.1 uncultured Burkholderiales bacterium
CAAAACAAGAGCGAACGTTTTGAAGCCCGCTTGTCACAGGTTGAGGTCTTGGCCTCGCCCAGTGTTTTCTTTGAGGGTTTAGAGGGGTTGCGCTTTCCCATTGCTGTCTCCCACGGGGAAGGGTATGCCAACTTCGAGCTTCAAGGCTCTTCAACTCAAGCGATTGGCGCATTGAGGTTTGTTGACGCCAATGGAGATCCGACCGAGGCCTACCCAATGAATCCCAATGGGTCATTGGGGGGTCTCACCGCTTTCACAACAAACGATGGACGCATGACTTGCATGATGCCCCATCCAGAGCGGGTTTTCAGGCAAGCTCAACTGAGCTGGAATCCACTCACCAGTGAGACCTGGTCAGGACAATACACCCCTTGGATGCAGCTTTTTGTGAACGCCAAAAAATGGATCTCCGCTTGATCTAAATGTCATGAAGCCCCTATCCAGCTGGGGATTCAAATGAAAAAAGGCTGTTACAAGTAACAGCCTTTTGTATCTGGTCTGAGAGCTTTCTTAGACAGAGAGCTTAGACCTCGGTTTTTTATTCCACCTTGGCTTTGGCGCGCAACTCTTGTTGGTATGCGTTCATTTTGGCTTGTTGGAGTTGCTGCAAAATTTGGGGCTTGACGTCTTCAAACTTTGGCAACTGTGCGTCCCTTACATCGTCCAAACGAATGATGTGATAGCCAAACTGTGTTTTGACCGCAGCTTCTGTGGTTTGGCCCTTCTTGAGGGAGACCATGGCTTGTGAGAATTCTTTCACAAAGTTACCAGGAGAGGCCCAATCCAAATCTCCGCCTTTGGCGCCTGAGCCTGGATCCTTTGATAATTTCTTGGCCAATTCATCAAACTTAGCACCTTTTTTAAGGTTCGCAATGATGGATTTGGCTTGGTCTTCGGTCTCGACCAAAATGTGGCGAGCGCGGTACTCTTTGCCGGAATTAGAAGCCACGAATTTATCGAACTCAGCCTTCACATCAGCATCGGTCACGGGATTGTTTTTCTGAAATTCAGCAAACAACTCACGAATCAGAATGGTTTGGCGAGCAAGCTCGATCTGACCGCGGTAATCTTCAGTGGCATCCAAGCCCTTTTGTTGAGCTTCTTGCATGAAAATTTCTCTTGCAATGACCTCTTGCTTGATTTGTGACTCGATCTCAGGGGTAACGGGACGGCCTGAACGCTCGAGTTGTTGGGCGAGGGCTTGAACGCGCTCTTTGGGAACGGCTTTGCCGTTCACGATCGCCACGTTTTGTGCAAGTGCACTCAACGCAAATGTGCCCACTGTGAGACTCACTGCGAGGCTAAGGAGGTGTTTTTTCATGGATCTCTTCTTTAATAGATGATTGAATGACAAGGTTAAAACGGTGCTGATTGAAATTGGAGTGAAGATGACAAAGCACTCAAGCAGTGAAATCGCTCACAATTTCAATGGCCAAGGCGTGCACGCCTTGAGCCATGTAATCTTGAACAGCATCATACACAAGACGATGGCGTTCCACTCGGGATGTGCAAGTAAAGGCTGCTTTGTCAACCTTGACTCTGAAGTGGGTGCCTGTCAGCGCGCCTGATGAGCCTGCGTGCCCAGCGTGCTGGGCGCTTTCATCGATCACTTGAACCCTTTGTGAGCCCAATTTTTCGGCAATTCTTGATTGTAGTGCTTTTGCGTCAATGATTTGTGACATGAAACAGATGAAATGAGGGCTTATTCGGCGGGTTTTGATGGCGGTGCATTTGGGGTGGTGCAAGCTGCTTGGCTCGCTTCTACGCCTGTTTCCTCTGTTTGAGCTTCTTCGCCCTTGACATGGGCGCTCAAATAGACCGCTTGAATGATTGCAAAGACAACCATCAAGCCCATGGCTCCAAAGAGTTTGAAGTTGACCCAAGTTTCGGTGTCAAAGTTCGTGGCCACCCAATAATTCAGAACAGACAGGCCAAAGAAAAAACAGGCCCACGCATGCAACAGCGTCCTCCAAACTTTGGGGGGAGCAGAGATTTGCTCGCTCATCAATTTCTCAAGTAAATTTTTCTTGAAAACAAACTCGCTCGCGTAAAGTGCACAACCCATGAAGGCATACAAAATACTGGGTTTGATTTTGATGAAAGTCTCATCGTGGAAGATGAGTGTGGCTCCACCAAAGACCACGATGATGATGAGGCTGGCCCATTGCATCATTTCAACCTTGCCCACGCGCCATTTGATCCATGCAATTTGGGCGACCGTTGCTGCAATTGCCACGGCCGTGGCCGTGAAAACGTCAAACGCTTTGAAGACCAAAAAAAACAAGATCACAGGAAAGAAGTCTGTGAAAAACTTCATGCTTTGGGGTCCTCGATGAATTCCAAGGAGGCAGAATTCATGCAGTAACGCTCACCCGTGGGCTTTGGACCATCGGGAAAGACGTGTCCCAAGTGAGCATCGCATTGAGCGCACACGGTCTCGACTCGGCGCATGCCGTGTGAGGTGTCGACCTTTTCTGTAATGGCTCCCTCTACTGCAGGCGCAAAGAAAGAGGGCCATCCGCACCCAGCGTCAAATTTTGTGTCTGAGTCAAAGAGCAGAGCTCCACAGCAAATGCAGTGGTATTGACCTTTGGACCAAACCCCTTCGTATTTGCCACTGTATGGCCTCTCGGTATGAGCATGTCTAGTGACTTCAAAAGCCAGTGGCTCGGCGCCCTTTTGGGCCAAGATTTCACGCCATTCGTTTTCGGTTTTGGTGATTTTCATGATGAACAGGATATTTCAATGGATTTTGCCCACGCTGGGGGATGGTCCGCATAGGACTCAAACCCAGGGTGTTCGTCAAAAGGAGACGATAACAGATTTATCAGTCGCTCGATCTCCGAGGGGTCTCCTTGTTTTGCTTGTCCAATTGCTATCTCACCCAAATGGTTCCTGAGCACAAACTTGGGATTGGTGTTGAGCATGGTTTGAGCGCTTTGAGCCAAGTCCCCCATATGCAAGGCATGTTCATAGGCGCTGAGCCACGGCTCAAGGCGAGAGCCGTCAATGAACAGATCTCTGACAGGTCCCCAAGGTGAGGGGTTTCCTTGGGAGAGGGACTTTACTGCATGACTCAAGGTACGCCAAAGAATGGTGTGATCCACACCTTGGGTGGCCATGATTTGTAGGATTTCTTCAGCCAATGACACGCCAGAGTCGAGCATTTGGGTCGTGTTTTCAGCTTTGTCTGCGCTTTGAATTTTGATATGGCTTGCCTTGGACTTCTCACCCAAGCCCAATTTTGCGAGGTAAACTTTTTCAGTTTCCAGGGGGAACTGCACTTTGAAATGCTCCAAGGCTTGAACAATGGGCTCGCTGTCATTGATGAGGGACATGAAGGCTTGTCCAAGGCAAAACAAGTTCCAGTAAGCCACTTGAGGTTGACGCTTGAAGGCGTATCGACCTTGGGTGTCTGTGTGGTTGCAGATGTGATTGGGGTCAAAAGCATCCATGAACTGAAAGGGACCATAGTCAATGGTCAGGGCCAAGGCACTCATGTTGTCGGTGTTCATGACCCCGTGGCAAAAGCCAACACCTTGCCATTGGCTGATGAGCTGCGAGTAGCGATGGGCCATCCATTTAAGAAATCCAAGGTACTGTTCGTTGGGACTTAAATCTTCAAGGCGATCAACGCCTAAAAACGCGCCCAGATTCAAGGCTTTTAGGCGCAGGGTGTAGTCGGCCAGTGTCCTTAAATTGCCTATGTCGCCAATGGATGCGAAATGCTCAAAATGGCCAAATCGAATGAAGCTTGGTGCGATGCGAGTCACAATCGCTGTGCTTTCTTGGGTTTCTCTCCAAACGCTCAAGGGTGAGCTCACCAAAGCCAGTACTCGGGTGGTGGGAATCCCAAGGCCCACCATGGCCTCAGAGCAAAGAAACTCCCTGACACTTGACCTCAGAACCGCTCGACCGTCTCCACGCCGAGAGTAGGGTGTAGGCCCTGAGCCTTTCAACTGAAGTTCTTCTGATCCATGGGGTGTTTCGATCTCCCCCAAATACATGGCGCGGCCATCTCCAAGTTGCCCAGCCCAGGTGCCAAATTGATGACCACTGTAAACACTTGCCAAAGGGATAGAGCCCTTGAGGGGTTGGCCTGCACTCATGGCTTCAAGCATACCTGGCCAATCTCGCCAATCCTCGCTCCAACCCAGATGACGAGCGGTGATCTCACTGCTTGCGAGCCACTTTGATTGAGGAAGGACAGAGCCTTCAATGCGTGTGTGAAACGCGTCTCCCAAAGCGGCAAATCCATTGATCCAATTCAGCTGTTGTGGCGACAAAATACGCATGAATCTTGGAGTTCCCTTCGGGATGGTTGAGTGGTGAGGGTGAGATCAAGTGGGCTCAATGAGACTTTCCAGTCATTTGAACACTTTTGCCATTGTCTCTAAAAACCATTACCCCTACTGGTACTCTAGGGTTAACGAGGGCTTTGGTGGATTTCAAGATGGCCTTAAATCAGACAGAATGATCCCTTTTGGGCATTTAAATCTTTTGGAGTGGGAACATGCGCGGACTCATGCAGCAACAAAATTTGTTGATTTCAAATTTGATCCAATTCGCTGAAAAAAACCACGGTGACACAGAAATTGTCTCACGAAGGGTAGAGGGTGACATTCACGTGACCCATTGGGCTGAGGTCTCCAAGAGATCCAAGCAAGTGGCTTGCGCTTTGGACGCAATGTACATTCCCACGGGCTCACGCGTGGCAACCCTTGCTTGGAACGGCTACCGCCATTTGGAGTTGTATTTTGGCGTGAGTGGCAGTGAGCGCGTTTTGCACACCATCAACCCTAGGCTTTTGCCCGATCAGATCGCTTGGATTGTCAACCATGCAGAAGATCAAGTCTTGTGTTTTGACATGACCTTCTTGCCGATCGTGCAAAAAATTAAGTCCCTTTGTCCGGGTGTTAAAGCATGGATTGCATTGGCCGCTGAACCTCAAGTGCAAGACCTTGAGGGTGTGGCTGATGTGCTCAGTTATGAGGCTTGGCTTGCCTCACAAGTTCAAAAGGCCAATGGCTATGAATGGCCCGTATTTGATGAGAACACCGCCTCAAGCCTTTGTTATACATCTGGAACCACTGGGCACCCCAAAGGAGCGTTGTATTCGCACCGCTCAACCCTGCTTCATTGCTTTAGCTTGGCTTTGCCAGATGTTTTCTCCATGTCTGCCCTTGACAGTGTCTTGCCTGTTGTGCCCATGTTCCATGTGAACGCTTGGGGAATTCCTTACAGCGCTGCCATGGTGGGTGCCAAGTTGGTTTTCCCCGGACCTGCTTTGGACGGCAAATCTGTCTATGAGTTGATTGAATCACAAAACGTCACTTTTGCTGCGGGCGTGCCCACCGTTTGGCAAATGCTCTTGGGTCACATGAAGCCCAATCAACTTCATTTCTCAAGCTTAAAGCGCACCGTGATCGGAGGCGCTGCTTGCCCTGAATCCATGATCCATGCATTTCAAGAAGACTATGGAGTTCAAGTTCTTCACGCTTGGGGAATGACCGAGATGAGTCCTTTGGGAACTGTTGGTAATTTAAAAATCAAACATTTGAATTTGTCCAAAGAGTCTCAACTCAAATTGAGAGCCAAACAAGGTCGAGTCATCTACGGAGTTGACATGAAGATCGTTGGCGACAGTGGCGCCTCTCAGCCCCACGATGGCAAAGCCTTTGGAGACCTTCATGTGCGCGGACCTTGGGTCATTGAACATTACTTCAAAGAGGAGAGTTCTGCTCTCATTGAGGGCTGGTTTCCCACTGGGGATGTTGCCACCATCGATGAAGACGGCTTCATGCAAATCACAGATCGCAGCAAAGATGTCATCAAGTCGGGAGGTGAATGGATCAGCTCCATCGACATTGAAAACATCGCAGTCTCCCATCCCAGCGTGTCCATGGCCGCTTGCGTTGGCATGCCTCACCACAAGTGGGATGAGAGGCCTTTGCTGGTGGTCGTTCTCAAAGCCGAACAGACTGCGAGCAAGGAAGATATTTTGAAAATTTACGAGGGGCGAGCGGCCAAGTGGCAAATCCCCGATGACGTGGTTTTCTTGGACAGCATCCCTTTAGGGGCAACCGGTAAAATGCTCAAAACTCGGCTCAGAGAGATTTTGTGCGACTACAAATGGCCAAATTGACCCCTGGCTTGATCATGCATATTTTTCATCAATCAGCACCCGCCAAACTTTAAATGCCCAAAGATGCTCCCAAACTTGTTGAAGACTCCAACCCCAAAGATCCAGGGCGTTATGAGCGTTTTGTGAAGAGCTTTGGGGCCTACATTCCATTTGCATATCACTTGGGCTTTGAGCTCGAGTCCATACAGGAGGGACAAGCAACCCTTCTTTATTGCCCCCAAGAGGAGCATTTGAATTCCCTGAGCATGACGCATGGGGGAGCCTTGATGACTTTGATGGATGTGACGATGGCCAGTGCGGCCAGAAGTGTTGAGCCCACCCAAAGGGTGGTCACCATTGAGATGAAGACGTCTTTTTTCAATCCAGCCCAAGGTGCGCTCAAAGCCAAGGGTGAGCTGCTTCACAGAACTCGGCAAATGGCCTTTGTTCAAGCCAATGTTTACGACTCTGCTGGTGTCTTGTGTGCACAGTCGAGCGGAACCTTTCGCTACGTTACTCCAAAAGTTTAAGGCCTAAGGGGAAATCCCAAGCTCAGAATCGCTTGAAGGGCATCAATTGACATGAATCGTTCTTGGTTTTGCTCTAATATTGACTTGTCTTTTGTGCCTAGCTTGTGGTTTTAACTCTCAACTCAATCTATTTTTTAGGAAAATTGAAGATGACTTTGATCAAAAAAACAATGGGTGGTTTTCTCTCGGTGGCTGTGCTCGGTTTGGCGTTGAGTGCTCAAATTGCCTCAGCGGCTGATCCAGCGGTTAAAAAATCTGACTCTGGAATTTGCCACGATGCAAGCAGCCCATCCTATGCAAACACCAAGAAGTTCACACCCTTTAACTCCATGGATGAGTGCATCAAAAGCGGTGGGACAGCGCCTAAAAATGCCAAACCTCAAGACGCTCCAGCTGCGCCTGCAGTGGTGATCAAGAAGTCCGACTCCGGCATCTGTCATGACCCCTCAAGCCCAAGCTACGAGAAGACCAAGAAGTTCACCCCGTTTAACTCCATGGATGAGTGCATCAAGAGTGGCGGCAAAGCACCCAAGAAGTGATGTCGCAGGGCTCGCCTAGATGCAGCCTTAGAGCTTGAGCACCATGGCTTGGTGCTCAATGCCGGCTTCAAGGAATGTGTCTCCATGGGCTCTAAATCCGGCTTGGCTGTAAAACGCGGCTGCACTGAGTTGTGCGTGCAATTCGATCGATTGATCCCCTCTTGAGCGTGAATGCTCAATGAGGGATTGCAGCACCCCTTGACCCAAACCGGTGCCTCTCAAGTGTTTGGACACACACATGCGTCCAATCCGGGCCACGCCATTCATTGAGGGTAAAAGCCTGGCCGTTGCCACGCAGTCTCCAAGACAATTGAGCAACGCCGCGTGCAATGCATGGTCATCTTGCTCATCTTGCTCGAGCTCAAGGGGCACGCCTTGTTCCTCGACAAAGACTTCTATGCGAAGCGGCAAGGCGTGATCCTTCATCTGAGTCCACTCACCGGTATGAAGTTTGACCACTTCATGACCCTCTTTGTGGGCCTGAAAGACGTCTCTCAGAACTTGGGGCACGGCATGTGGTGTTTTGTCATGCACTTGGACGTAGACGAAAACCATCTCTCCACTCACTAGGCAGGTTTCGCCCTTGAAGATCCCACCTTTGAATGTGATGGAGGATCTGCCAATGTGTTCGCACCTCATGCAAACTTCCAACACATCGTCATACACTGCAGATCCATGGTATTCGAGAAGTGCTTTTTTGACGTAAAGATCGGACGAAAGTTTTGCCAAAGATCTCTCATAGGGCAGGCTTAAATCCCTCCAAACATCGGCTACAGCGTGATCAAAATAAGCCAAGTAGTGCGCATTGAACACCACTTTTTGCATGTCAATTTCTGACCACCTCACTCGCAGTTTGTGCGTGAAGTCAAAATCATTTTTTTTTGGAAGTTGCAAGCTCACTCAAATGTCCTTCATCAAAGGGTAGGGCAAGGGCATGAGCCCCAAGGTGTGCTCCATGCCGTTTTCATCGCGGGCATTGATCACTTGAGTCAATGTGGGGGAGTTGATGAGTTCCCAGGCGCCATCTTTGAGATGGCTATCGGAGTCAAAGATTTGAAGTTGAAGGCAGGCCGTGGCAAAGCTGGTGTCTTGCCATTGAACGCTTTGAATGACCTCTCCCAGAGGTTGATCTGGAGCTGAGTCATGAGCAAACAATTCTTGGTTGGGCTTGAGGCTTTGTGATGAGAAGACGATGGCTGTCCTGCGTTTGAGTGTTCCCCTGAATTGACTGCGAGCCACAACCTCTTGACCTGGGTAGCAACCCTTTTTGAAACTCACTCCAGCAACGGATTCGTAATTGAGCATTTGAGGAACATAGTGTTCAAAGGAGCTTGTTCCAACCAATGGAACTGCGCAGAGTATTTCACCTATAGCCCAAGCGGTTGAATCCGATTGATTAGCTTCATTCATCAGTGGCGCGGGAATGTGCTCCTTGGGCGCACAAATGAGCACACGTCTGAGGCCATGGCCAGGGTGAATCGTGCTCCATTGCACAATGGAATGTTCATCGATAAAGGAACCACTTTGAAAGGCGCCAAATGCAGCAAGGTTTTTTGAAGAACTGCTGCAAACTTGTTCGTTCAAAAAGGAGTTTGCATGCTCGCCGATGAGTCCCAAGAGGCAATACTCTTGACTCGCGTCTTTGAGTTTGACCTTTGATCTGAGAACGAACATGGAGAGGCGTTTTAAGGTTTGAGCCAGCAGTTCTTTTGGGGTGATCAATAGAAGGTGATCGTTGCCTGCCTTGAAGACATAAAAGCTGGCTTGAACACGTCCTTTTGCATTGCAAAACGCTGAAAAAGTCGTGCTATTGGCTGGTAAATTCAACACATCTTGGGTAAGTTGATTGTGAAGAAAGTCGGCCGAATCCTCGCCAATGCATTCAATGACACCCCAGTGGGTCAAAAGACTCGAGCCATTGCACTGCTCGAGAATGTGGGTCATCAAAGTGTTGGAAGAAAGTGAAGATATAGATTGGGACATGAGTGAGCGAATAAATTTATATTTTTTGCATTTGAAAGCCTGAACTCTCTCTTATGATGCTCAAGGTTAATTCCTTTTTTGTCAAAGCGTTCAGAAGTTCATTTTTCCTTGATATGAAATTAGATCACAAGCGCAAGCCCAATTCCTCAAAGCCTACAAAGTCCTCCAAATCATCAAAGAATTCACAAAGGGGTTACTTGCTGAACCTCTTTTTGATCGGTTTGCTTGTGGGCTGTGTTGTGATGGCTTCTTTGGCCTTTTGGGCGCAAAGCCCAGTTGAGCATCAAAACAATAAAACGAGCATTGATCTAGACATCGAGCCTGGTCAAAGCGTGCGCCAAATTGTCGCTCAAAGTGTGCATGAGGGGTTTTTGGTCAATGAGGAATTGCTGTACTTGCTCTTCAAATTCTCTGGTGTATCCAGGGAAATCAAGGCGGGCAGTTACGAGCTTGGTCTTCAGGTCAGTCCCTGGGATTTTGTGCAAAAGCTCACCAGAGGCGATGAGACCCTTAAATCCATCACTTTCATTGAAGGGTGGAATTTTAGGCAGGTGAGAGCCGCTCTCAACAAGGCGCCCGACATCAAGCACGACACTTTGGGCCTGAGCGATGAGGAAATCATGAGCCGTTTGGGAGTTCCCAATGTGCCCGCCGAAGGTCATTTCTTTCCCGACACTTATACCTTTGGCCACAACTCCTCTGATTTGAAAGTTTTGGCACGTGCTTACAAGTCCATGAACAAGCGCCTGGCTCAAGCGTGGGACCAACAAGAACCCAATTTAAAGGGCATACCTGACCCAGAAAGCGCCTTGATTTTGGCCTCCATCATTGAAAAGGAGACGGGTCAAGCCAAAGATCGTGAAATGATTTCAAGCGTTTTTCACAACCGTTTGGCCATCAACATGCCTTTGCAGACCGATCCCACTGTCATTTACGGTCTAGGAGAGGGTTTCAACGGCAATTTAACCAAGCAAGATCTCAAAACAGATCACTCCTGGAATACATACACAAGGCTTGGCCTGCCTCCCACAGCGATTTGTATGCCTGGAAAAATGGCCCTATTCGCAGCCCTTCATCCAGCCAAAAGCCAAGCCCTTTACTTTGTGGCCAAGGGTGACGGAAGCAGTCAGTTCAGCGATACGCTTCAAGCTCACAACGCCGCTGTCGACCGTTACCAAAGAACTCCTCACGACAAATAACCCTTCTTGCTTGATCACTTACCCATTGTAAATGATAATCATTCTCATTTACAATTGCGTTTTGACGTAAAAAATGAGGTGAATTGTGAGAATCAAGAACATTTGGATGGTTTTGAGCATTTTGATGGTGACAAATTGGCTTGTTGGTGAAAAAGCTTTGGCAGATCCAAATGACTATGTGATCACACCCAAAGTGGATAAGGGTGAGAGAGAAATTGATTTCAAATCAGGTATTCAGAAAAACCGAGATGGATCTGTCACGTCAGGCAATTCAATTGGATTGGGTTACGGGGTCAATCGAATTTGGTTCTCAGAGGTCTATGCCAAATACCTTCAAGAGGACCAACAAGCGAGTTCATTCGATGCTTGGGAGTGGGAGAATAAATTCCAGTTGACACCCAGCAATTCACCCATCATCTTGGGCGTTTTATTAGAAATTGAGAAGCCAAAAGACACTACCCAAGGTTTTGAGCTCACGTATGGACCACTTTTTCAAACCGATTGGGGAAAGATTCAAGGCAACGTCAATTTGCTCGTTCAACGAAACCTTGCATCTACTTCCTATGTTGCAAGCGAGTTTCACTATCAGGCTCAGGTGAAATACAAAGCGTCAAAACAATTTCAGTGGGGACTTCAAGCCTTGGGTAACTTGGGTAGATTTGATCACTGGAGCAGTGCCCAGGTGCAAGAACACAAGTTGGGGCCCGCTGTATTTGGAAAGATCTTGACCAATGGCAATGATGGTTTTAAATGGAACGCGGCTTGGCTAAAGGGATTTACAAACTCCACGCCGACCAACACACTCAGAGTACAGGTTGAGTATGAGTTTTATTGAATTTACAGTTCAACTGAACCATTTCGATGAAAAGAAAGCGTGAACCCAAAACATCACACGGTGTTCCAAGTCAATTCAACCAGTGAGGAGTGAACATCGACCAAGACGATGTTTGCGATCTGTAGCAGCAAAAATACCACCAATACTGACCAATCCATCCCCCCCAATGTCCTGATCCTTTGACGGATTGGGGCCAAAATGGGAATCACCATTCTTGAGAGCAGATCAAAGAGGGGTGAGTCTCTTTGAACCCATGAGAGCACCACATAGGCCAAAAGCAAGCTTGAGAGACAAGAGAGGATCAACGACAGAAATTCAAATCCAGTGTCAATCGCAATCACGATCGGCAACGAGCTCATGAGCCCCATGAGAGAGAAAGCTATGGTTTTGAAGGCAACCACCACCAATGAGGCCAAAACACTTGAGGTGTCAAGCCTTCCCAAAGCGGGGATGATGCGTCTCATGGGAAGCACAATCCAATTGGTCAAAGCAAACACGATGGGTGCAAATGGGTTTCCGGATCGTGTGGACAGCGGTATGTAGTGGTATTGCAAGTATGCGCGCAACAGTGCTGTGCCTGCCACCAGGCTTGCAAAGATG
>CAIPII010000254.1 GCA_903865035.1 uncultured Burkholderiales bacterium
ATGGAGAATTTGGGCACTCCCTCTCAAGAAGCATTTGAGCAGTTGACTGCCCGAGTAACAGAGCTTGAAAAGCAACTGGCCAAACAAGGGTCAACAACTACAGCCAAAAAAACCACCAGGACCTCAAGCTCCAAGTAAGATCACCCATCATACGAGAGAGATCCAGTCTATTTGAAAATCTTGGAGTCACTGGCACCCTCCAAAACCCACTGTTGTTTTTTGGAAATTTGCATTAGAGTGTGAATAGACTCCTTTTGGAGTCACCTGACTTGGCCAAGCCCGACAAACCTTATCTGCGGAGACACCCATGGCGAAAAAAGCCCCTCGGCGAACCGCCGAGAGAATCCTCCAAGCCACCCGTCAACTCTTCAACCGCTTTGGCGAACCCAATGTCTCCACGACCTTGATCTCCGCTGAACTCTCCATCAGCCCAGGTAACCTTTACTACCACTTTCCCGCCAAAGATGAGCTTGTGAACGCATTGTTCGCCGAGTACTTGCACAAACTCCAACCCGTCTTGTCAGCCGCACCTCATGTGAGCGATGTCGAAGAAGCTTGGTTTTTCATGCACACACTGTTCGAACTGGTCTGGGACTACCGTTTTTTATACAGAGATTTGGGTGACTTGCTCAGCCGAAACCGTCGGCTTGAGCAAGACATCAAGGATGTGCTTTTGCACAAAACAAGTGCATTTAGGGCCCTTCTTCAAGGACTTGGGCACGCAGGGCAATTGCACCTTCAAACCAGCACTCGCGAGATGTGCGCGACGCAAATGGTGGTGATGCTCACTTGGTGGTTGAGTTTTGAATACGCTCGCGACCCCAGACACGCCTTGGAGGACCAAAACGCACAACATGCCCTCTTAAGAGGCGCTCAACACGTCTTGGGGCTTTTGTTGCCCTTCCTTGAAGAACCTTCCAAATCTCATCTGAACGGACTCATTGAGTCTTATTCTCAAGCGAGTCCTCTCAACGCATCCTAAAAAGATGCTTCACCCTAAGCCCTGAGAGCCGAAAACAAGCTTTTGATTCAACAACTTGTTGGTGTCATCCCCAAGTTCCAAGTGGGGCTTTACAAGGCTTGAATCCCTTATTTTCTTTACAATGGGTCAAACACCTGATCTTTGTCCGAACGATCAAGATCCGAAATGGTGACCCCTTTGGAGCCTTGGATGAAGTTACTCGATTCAATCGTCACTCAATCGGCCGCACTACGAGCCATCAGAAGAGACCTGCACGCCCACCCTGAGTTGTGTTTCAAGGAGGAGAGAACTGCGCAAACCGTTGCCGACTTGCTCACCCAATGGGGCATCCCTTTTCACACTGGGTTTGGCACCACTGGACTGGTCGGCGTCATCAAAGGTGGCAAAGGTCAAAGCACTCGATCCATTGGGCTCAGAGCCGACATGGATGCGCTACCCATGCAGGAATTCAACACTTTCCCTCACGCAAGCCAAAACCCAGGTCGCATGCACGCTTGTGGCCACGATGGCCACACGGCCATGCTCTTGGCTGCAGCTCAACACTTGGTACAGCACCGCGATTTTGATGGCACCGTGTACTTGATTTTTCAGCCGGCAGAAGAGGGTGGTGGTGGCGCTCGAGAGATGATCAAAGACGGTCTTTTTGAAAAATTCCCCATGG
>CAIPII010000255.1 GCA_903865035.1 uncultured Burkholderiales bacterium
CACTTCATACACCACAACCTTACCTCATTGCTCTAACATCAGTCTTGAACACCTCAAGCATTGCCCCAAAACCCAGAGGCCTTTTGGTTTTTGAAGGTCGCCAACAAGATCAAACACTCTCATGATCCACATGGGGATTCAATTTCAAAATTCAATGTGCAAATCCTCAAAACAGAGCCAAATGGATGGATTGATCCATATCGGTGCACAAAGGCTCACTTTCACATCGGGTTATGATCACACTCAAGCAATCTTTGGGCCCCTGGGTCCGAGCACACAATTGAAACTCAAACCCAACACCAAACATCACTCGTCATGGCAAACTTTCAACGCTTTCACGCAAAACCCTTTGACCTGCGCTTCGCTTTGAACGGCTCAACGCCCACATCTGCCCGCACCAACTTCCTGCTAGAGCCTTGGGTGGTGGTCTTTGCGTTTTTTCTATCCCTCTTGAGTGCCCCCACCTTCTCTCAAGAGTCCCCCCAATTGAACCTGGCCCGCACCGTGATTCAAGCCGGCATGTTTCAAATCGACGCTCAAGTGGCCCAAACCCCCCAAGAGCGTGAGATTGGCCTCATGTTCAGGCGCGAAATGCCCATGCACGAAGGAATGATTTTTGTCTTTGAACGCCCAGCGACACAATGCTTTTGGATGAAGAACACCATTCTGCCTCTGAGTGCTGCCTTCATCGCAGATGACGGCACCATTGTTAACTTGGCAGACATGAAAGCCCAAAGCACCGAGAGTCATTGCTCAGACAAGGAAGTGCGATTTGTACTTGAAATGCATCAAGGGTGGTTTGCAAAAAGAAACATCAAAGCGGGATACAAGCTTGCAAGTGTGCTCTTCAAAGCCACGCCTTAAAGCCTTTGGCAATCCATATGGAAAAAGGGCCTGTTCGACGTGAACAGGCCCTTTTGACTTTTTGGTGTGGACTCTATCTCAAGTGCCACGCCTGGGAACAAAGCGGATCAAGCGAAATTGGCTTGAACAAAGTCCCAGTTGACCAAATGCTCAAGGAAAGTTTCCACAAACTTGGGACGCAAGTTTCTGTAATCGATGTAGTAAGCATGCTCCCACACGTCCACGGTCAATAGGGCCTTGTCTGTGGTGGTGAGTGGTGTGCCCGCAGCACCCATGTTCACGATGTCCAAGCTGCCATCGGGCTTTTTCACCAGCCAAGTCCAACCTGATCCAAAGTTGCCCACAGCGGACTTCACGAAAGCCTCTTTGAAAGCCTCGTAGCTGCCCCATTTGCTCACAATGGCGCTGGCCAAAGCACCAGTGGGCTCGCCGCCACCGTTGGGCTTCATGCAATTCCAAAAGAAAGTGTGATTCCAAATTTGTGCGGAATTGTTGTAGATGCCGCCACTTGAAGTTTTGATGATTTGCTCGAGGGACAAGTTCTCAAAATCTGTTCCCTTTTGCAAGTTGTTCAAATTCACGACATACGCGTTGTGGTGCTTGCCATGGTGAAACTCAAGCGTTTCTTTGGAATAGTGAGGGGCCAACGCATCAATCGCGTAAGGCAATGGGGGTAGATGATGTTCCATGTTTTCCTTTTGAATCAAAACAAATCAAGCAAATGTGAATTACCGATGCCTTTGAGTTTAGCCGATTAAAGTTAAAAGACTCAAGTCCGAGGCCTAAAAACACTCAAAGCAGTGGGGAAAAAAGTCTCCAGCCTTCAAGGCTTTGGCCCCAAAGTTGAGCATTCTCAATTCAGCCTTGGCGCTTCTCTCACCTCCAAGGCCACCTCTCCATCGGCCAAACTCGCAGCAATGGACTGTCCTTTCTTTAAACCCTTGGCCTGAGTGATCGGTGTGCCGTGTTCGTCGCTGAGCCAAGCGTAGCCTCGCTTCAAAACCAAACTGGGGTCCAAAAGCCCTAGCCTCAAGTGCGCGCGCTCCAAAGACTGTGCACGCGTTTGGGCATAACTCACCACTGCACGCCTTAAGGTTTGCCCCAGTTGCTCGAGCTCATGGGCGCTGCTTTGTGCTCGATGCCTCAGCGCAGGGGTCAATCGTTGCTCGAGAATCTGCAATCGAGCCATTTGTTTCATGGCGTAACCAGAGGGCGCCCCAAGCCGGTACTGCAAATGATCGAGCCCTTGCGTTTGGGTATCCAAAACACGCCAAAGCGATCTTGCAAAACGCTCTTGAAGAGACGACAACTCCACCTCCAAACTCTCCTTGGACTGAGCACACAACTCAGCCGCGGCGGTGGGCGTTGCGGCCCTCAAATCTGCGCAAAAGTCCGCAATGGTGACGTCGCTCTCATGCCCCACACCGCTCACGATTGGAGTTGGGGAGGATGCAATGACTTGGGCCAACGCCTCGTCATTGAAGCTCCACAAGTCCTCCATTGAGCCTCCCCCCCTCACGAGCAAGATCACCTCCACTTGGGGTAACTCGTAGAGAGACTTCAAGGCTGAAATGAGCGAAGCGGCAGATTGTGTGCCTTGCACCAATGCAGCACTCACAACCACTGTGATGTGAGGAACACGACGCTTGAGCGTGATCAACACATCCCTGAGCGCTGCAGCATCCAAAGAGGTCACCACCCCAATGGCGCG
>CAIPII010000256.1 GCA_903865035.1 uncultured Burkholderiales bacterium
GGTGAGGCGCTCACAAACTGGTGCACGAGTGGATCGGTGCTTTGTCTCACCTCGCTTGGTGTGCCACAGGCCGCCACTCGTCCATTGGCCAAGATGATGACTTGGTCCGCGATGTAAAAGGTCTCATCCAAGTCGTGCGAGACGATGATGCTCGTGAGCCCCAGAGCGTCATTGAGCTCGCGGATGAGTCTTGCTGCAGTACCCAGAGAAATGGGATCGAGTCCCGCAAAGGGCTCGTCGTACATGACGAGTTGTGGGTCCAGGGCAATGGCGCGCGCCAAAGCCACACGACGGGCCATGCCGCCAGAGATTTCACTGGGCGCCAAGTCTCTGGCTCCCCTCAAACCCACGGCTTGGAGCTTCATGAGCACAATGTCTCGAATCATGGACTCGGACAAATTGGTGTGCTCCCTTAAAGGAAAGGCCACGTTGTCAAAAATGTTCAAGTCCGTGAACAAGGCTCCAAACTGATAGAGCATACCCATTTGACGGCGAGCAGCATAGAGTTCGGTTTGATTGAAGTGGGCAATGTTCTTTTGGTTCCAAAGGGCCTCGCCCGAGTTGACCGTGTATTGACCAGCCACCAAACGCAAGACGGTGGTCTTGCCGCCACCGGACGCACCCATCAAAGCCGTCACCCGGCCTTTGGGAATTTCAAAGCTCACGTCGTCCAAAATCAAGCGCTGCCCGTATCCGAAAGAGACGTGCTTGAATTCAACGATGTTGGAGCTTGAATTGGGGGTGTTCATGGATTGGGTTGAGTGAAGGGGCGTGACGTGCGAACAGATCCAAGCTCCCAAAGGAGACGCCCTCTGTATTCCCAGCATTGTAGTGGCAGAAGCAAAAACACGTGCCCATCGGGGCATGTGAAGAAATGTGAAAGGACCCGAGCCCCCTGGGGCTCAGAAGTCCGTTGTGCTGGTCTCAAACCTTGGGCAAAAGCCCAAAATCAAATACACCCAGGGACTCAAGTCCCTGTTTTTTAACTCAAAGGGGTAAAACGCTCTCGCCCATCAAGAATTCGTCCACACTCTTGGCGGCTTGACGTCCTTCGCGAATTGCCCAAACCACCAAAGATTGACCGCGGCGCACATCTCCTGCCGCAAAAACTTTGTGTTGGTTGGTTTTGTAAGCCAGAGCACCCGCTGTGCTCGCAACCGCTGCTTTGGCGTTGGAGCGGGCATCTTTTTCAACGCCAAAGGCGTCGAGCAAAGAGCCCATGGGGTTCACAAAGCCCATGGCCAAAAAGACCAAGTCTGCAGGAATGACTTTCTCAGTACCAGGAACCTCAACCATGCGTCCGTCCTTGAACTCCACGTGCACAGTTTTCAAGCCGGTCACGTGACCGTTCTCGCCCACAAAGGACTGGGTGGAGATGGAGAACACGCGCTCACAACCCTCTTCGTGAGAGGAGCTGGTTCTGAGCTTCATGGGCCAGTAGGGCCAAGTCAATGGGCGGTTTTCTTCTGCAGGAGGCTCAGGCATCACTTCAAACTGAGTGACCGATTTGGCGCCGTGACGGTTGCTGGTGCCCACACAGTCGCTGCCCGTGTCTCCACCACCAATGACCACCACGTGCTTGCCGTCAGCCCTGATTTGGCCCTTCAAGCTGTCGCCTGCGTTGACCTTGTTTTGCTGGGGTAAGAATTCCATGGCGAAATGAATGCCCTTCAAGTCCCGCCCTTCAATGGGGAGGTCACGGGAGACCTCGGAGCCCGCGCACAGCAGCACGGCGTCGTACTCTTTGACCAAGTCCTGGGCCTTCACGTGCTCTTTGGACCAGTTGGTGATTTTGCTGCCCTCAGGCCAATCTCCTACCAAGACACCGGTCTTGAAGACCACGCCCTCAGCTTTCATTTGTTCCACGCGACGATCGATGTGGGTTTTCTCCATCTTGAAGTCTGGGATGCCGTAGCGCAAGAGGCCGCCCACGCGGTCGTTTTTCTCAAACACCACGACGTCGTGGCCCACACGCGCGAGTTGCTGCGCAGCGGCCAGTCCCGCAGGACCGGAACCCACGATCGCCACTTTCTTGCCTGTTTTGTGAGCGGGCGTTTGTGGCTTGACCCAGCCCTCATTCCAGCCCTTGTCAATGATGGCGTGCTCAATGGATTTGATGCCGACAGCATCCGAATTCACGTTGAGCGTGCAAGCGGCCTCGCAAGGTGCGGGACAAATGCGACCAGTGAATTCAGGGAAATTGTTGGTCGAGTGCAGCACATCCAACGCTTCCTTCCAGTCGCCTTGGAAAACCAAGTCGTTGAAGTCAGGAATGATGTTGTTGACTGGGCAGCCATTGTTGCAAAAAGGCGTGCCGCAATCCATGCACCTCGCGCCTTGCTTCTTGACAGACTCGTCATCCAAAGTGATGACGAACTCTTTGTAATTTTGAACCCGATCGGCAACGGGCTTGTAGCCCTCTTCGATGCGATCAATCTCTAAAAATCCGGTGATCTTGCCCATGATTTAAACCTCGGTGTTAACTTTTCTATCTGTTCATTGCTGGGGGTTTGAGCCAGTTCATAGATCCAGCCCAAACCCTTTGAAGCTTTGAAGCCTTGGCTTGAGAACGTCAAGCCCCTAGACCTCAAGGCGTTCAAGTCCTCATCAAGCTTTGGCCTTGGCAGGCTTTTTCTCTTTGGTCGCTGCTTTGTCTGCACCGCTTGAGGCGCTGGGACTGTGTGCAGCTTGAGCCGCCAACTCTCGCAAAGCTCGCTTGTATTCCAGGGGGAAGACTTTGACGAACTTGCTCCTTGACTCACTCCAGGTGTCCAAGAGCTCTCGCGCTCTCTTGGAACCCGTCCAGCGGTGGTGCTCTTCCAAAAGCCCTTTGAGGTTGTGCTCATCGCTTTGACCCAAGTGCCAAATCGCTTTCTCAACGGTTTTCTCTTGCTCTTCTTTGAGAAGCACACTCTCCAAAGAAACGGACGCCGTGTTGCATCTCTTGGCGAATTGGCCGTCCTCGTCGTAGACGTAGGCAATGCCGCCACTCATACCGGCCGCGAAGTTCCTGCCTGTTTTACCCAAAACCGCAACGGTTCCACCGGTCATGTACTCGCACCCGTGGTCTCCTGTGCCCTCCACCACTGCGGTGGCACCAGACAAACGAACCGCAAAGCGCTCACCGGCGACGCCACTGAAATACGCCTCACCAGAAGTCGCACCATACATGACGGTGTTGCCCACGATGATGTTGTTGGAAGACACGCCTCTGAAATCCAAACTGGGTCTGACCACAACTCGTCCACCCGACAAGCCTTTGCCGGTGTAGTCGTTGGCGTCACCAATCAAATACAGCGTGATGCCTTTGGCCAAGAAAGCACCAAAGGATTGACCCCCCGTGCCCTCCAATTGAATCCTCAAAGTGTCATCGGGCAAGCCCTCGGGTCTGACCTTGGTCAATGCACCAGACAACATCGCACCCACCGAGCGGTTCACGTTTCGGGCGACCTCCATGAACTGAACCTTCTCGCCGCGCTCGATCGCCGCTTTTGATTTTTCAATCAAGCGGTGATCCAGGGCTTTCTCCAAGCCGTGGTCTTGCTCGAGCGAGTGGTAACGCGTGACCTCGGGTCCAACTTGAGGAGCGGCCAAGAGTCTAGAGAAATCAAGGCCTTGAGCCTTCCAGTGCTCGATGCCTTTTTTGATGTCCAAGTGTTCGACTTGTCCAATCATCTCTTGCATGGTCTTGAATCCCAACTGGGCCATGATGTGTCTGACCTCTTCTGCAACGAAGAAGAAGTAGTTCACCACGTGCTCGGGCTTGCCGGAGAATTTCTGTCTCAAAACTGGGTCTTGTGTGGCCACGCCCACTGGGCAAGTGTTCAAGTGGCACTTGCGCATCATGATGCAACCCTCGACCACCAAAGGAGCCGTTGCAAAACCAAACTCATCGGCGCCCAGCAAAGCGGCTATGGCCACGTCGCGACCGGTCTTCATTTGTCCGTCTGCTTGAACGCGGATGCGGTCTCTCAGACCGTTGAGCACCAAGGTTTGTTGCGTCTCGGCCAGTCCAATCTCCCAAGGAGATCCACAGTGCTTGATGGAAGACCAAGGAGAGGCACCCGTGCCGCCGTCGTGTCCGGCGATCACCACGTGGTCGCTCTTGCACTTGGCCACGCCCGCAGCAATCGTGCCGACTCCAACTTCAGATACCAATTTCACACTGATCGATGCGTGAGGGGCGACGTTCTTCAAGTCGTGGATCAACTGCGCCAAGTCTTCAATGGAGTAGATGTCGTGGTGTGGGGGTGGAGAGATCAAACCTACACCTGGAACGCTGTAGCGCAACTTTCCGATGTACTCGCTCACCTTGCCACCGGGCAACTGACCGCCCTCACCGGGCTTGGCACCCTGGGCCATTTTGATTTGAATTTGGTCTGCACTGTTCAAGTACTCTGCGGTCACACAAAGCGACCTGAGGCAACTTGTTTGATGCGGCTTCTCAAGGAGTCACCATCTTGAAGGGGCAAGTCCACTTCAACTTGAGCGTCTCCAATGACGGTCTTCAAAGTCTCGCCCATTTTGATGGGAATGCCTTTGAGTTCTTGGCGATAACGTGCGGGATCTTCACCGCCCTCACCCGTGTTGCTCTTGCCGCCAATGCGGTTCATGGCAACGGCCAAAGTGGCGTGTGCTTCCGTTGAGATGGAGCCCAAGGACATGGCCCCTGTTGCGAAACGTTTGACGATTTCGCTTGCGGGCTCAACGCTTTCTAGGGGAATAGCCTTTGAGGGATCGACCTTGAATTCAAAGAGTCCGCGAAGGGTCATGTGGCGACGGTTTTGGTCGTTGATGATTTGAGCGAATTCTTTGTAGGTCGAGAAATTGTTGGCCCTTGTGCTGTGCTGCAATTTGGCAATGGCATCTGGTGTCCACATGTGGTCTTCACCACGAGCTCTCCAGGCGTACTCACCGCCCGTGTCCAAGCGGTTCGCCAAAACGGGGTCTTCAGAGTAAGCGGCCTTGTGCAAACGAAGCGCTTCTTCTGCGATTTCGAACACACCAATGCCTTGAACGCGAGAGGCGGTGCCAGTGAAATACTTTTCAACTGTTTCTGTGTTGATGCCAATGGCCTCGAAGAGTTGCGCACCGCAGTAGCTCATGTAGGTGGAGACACCCATCTTGGACATGATCTTCGACAGTCCTTTGCCAATCGCTTTGATGTAGTTGTAGACCGCTTTGTCGGTGGACAAATCGGCTGGCAAATCTTTGTGCATGGCGGCCAGTGTTTCAATCGCCAAATAGGGGTGAATCGCTTCAGCGCCGTAGCCAGCCAAAACCGCGAAGTGGTGAACCTCTCTGGCTGCACCTGTTTCAACCACAAGACCGGCAGAGGTTCTCAAGCCCTCTTTGACCAAGTGTTGATGGATCGCAGACAGGGCCAACAGTGAGGGAATGGCCACTTGGGTGGAGGAGACCGCACGGTCGCTCAAAATCAAAATGTTGCGCCCACCTTTGATTGCATCAACCGAGGCTGCGCACAGGGAAGCCAACTTGGCCTCCACGCCCTCGTGTCCCCAGCTTTGTGGGTAGGTGATGTCAAGGGTGATGCTCTTGAACTTGCCATGGGTGTGGTGCTCAATGTCGCGCAATTTGGACATGTCTGCGCTGTCCAAAATGGGCTGAGAGACCTCAAGTCGCATGGGCGGGTTGACTTGGTTGATGTCGAGCAAATTGGGCTTTGGACCCACAAAGGAGACCAGTGACATCACAATCGCTTCGCGAATGGGGTCAATGGGTGGGTTGGTCACTTGAGCAAAGAGTTGCTTGAAGTAATTAAAGAGGGGTTTGTTCTTGGAGGACAAAACGGCCAAGGGGCTGTCGTTGCCCATGCTGCCAATGCCCTCTTCCCCGTTGGTGGCCATGGGGGCCATCAAGAACTTGATGTCCTCTTGGGTGTAACCAAAGGATTGCTGCAAATCGAGCAATTCTTGGTGCTCGATGGTGGGTGCTGCTTCCTTCGCTTTGTGCTCGGCCTCTAATTTGACGTCATCCAAGCGAATACGTAGATTCTCAATCCACTGCTTGTAGGGCTTGGAGTTGGCGAGTCCCGCTTTCAGTTCCTCGTCATCGATCATGCGACCTTGTTCCAAATCGATCAGGAACATCTTGCCAGGTTGCAGTCTCCACTTGCGAACGATTTTGTTCTCAGGAATGGGCAAC
>CAIPII010000257.1 GCA_903865035.1 uncultured Burkholderiales bacterium
CACATTCAATGGAGAACAAGGCATGACCACTCAAACCGCAATCAGAAGTGATGCAAACGATTCAAAATCTAAAGCTTTGTTACGACAGGCTGTTTATGGGCACAAAAAGGAAAGCTCTCTAAAAGAGAGGTTATTTGCGCTATGGTTCAGTCGCTTGGTGTACACACAAATTTGGGAAGATCCTGAAGTTGACCTTCAAGCCCTTCAACTCGGACCCAATGATCATTTGGTCACGATTGCATCGGGGGGTTGCAATGCGCTCTCTTACCTCTTGAGCAAGCCTGGTAAGGTCACCGCTGTAGACCTCAATCACGCACACGTTGCATTGGTGAGACTCAAAATCGCTGCGGCCCAGCATTTGGAGAGACACGAAGATTTCTTCCAATTTTTTGGCACTGCAAAATCCACTTCCAACCTTCGCTTGTACAAAAACGTGATCGCGCCTCACTTGGATGCCAGTTCACGTCAATACTGGGAGGGTGGTCCAATTGGATTTAGAAGAATTCAAATGTTTGCCAAAGGGTTCTACAACTATGGATTGCTTGGACAACTGATTGGAATTTTGCACTGGGGCTCAAAGTTGCATGGTGTGAAATTGAACGAGTTGCTCAAACAACCCACCGTAGAAGCACAAGCGCAATGGTTTGATCAAAATGTTGCCAAGATTTTTGACTCCAAACTGGTCACCAAAATCACAAGCAGCCCATTGGCTTTGTACAACTTGGGCATCCCGCCAAGTCAACACAAAGCGCTTTGCGATGAGCAGCCTGAAAAAATGTCTCAAGTGCTCAAACAAAGAGCGCGTCAGCTCGCCACTGTGACCCCCATCAAGGACAACTACTTTGCCTGGCAGGCTTATGGACGTGGATATGACGCAAGCGGTCAAAGTGCGTTGCCACCCTATTTGATGAAGGAGAACTTCAAAGGCCTCAAAGAGCAACTCTCCAAGCTCTCGGTTGAGCAAAACAACATCAAAGATGCCATTCAAAACATGGGGCCAGAGTCGGTGGACGCCGTGGTGCTCCTGGATGCTCAAGACTGGATGTCCCCCGCTGAAATCGTTGATTTGTGGAGCACCATCACCGCGAGTGCTCGTCCAGGTGCGCGCATCATCTTCAGAACTGCAGGTGAGAGCTCTCCCATTGAAAAAGCTCTGCCCCCAGAGCTCAATGCAAAATGGAGAAGAAACGCTCAACGTTCTGCTGAACTCGGACCCAAGGACCGATCTGGTATTTACGGAGCCTTTCATCTCTTTGAGCTTCAAGCTTGAGGATTGATCCAACGCATTGGAAGGCTCAACTTGGGCGGCCAAGTTGATGTTGCAAGGGACCATGGTTTCTGAAAAGATTGGCCCCTTGCATGAATGGCTCAAGGGTGATTTGAGCCCTTGGGTACAAAACGCCAACGCTCACTTGGAATGGGTTTCACAGCCCCTTTCTCCCGAGGGCGCTGGCACTGTGCTCATTGCCCTGACACATCACCAAAACACTCACAAAACAGGTGTTTTGGGAACTTACATCACATCGCTCAAATGCGGATGGTTTGATTATTTGGCTCAGGAAGTTCATGAAAGAGCTGGCCTTGTGTGGTTGATCAAGCGCTTGGGGGCTTTGGCAAAGTCTTTGGGACTAGAAGATTTGATTTTGATTGGCAACTTGCCCGTCTCCACCAACTTGCTCAGCCCTGAGTGTCTGAGTGCAATACCTCAATTGGCTGGCCAACTGCGCGACAGTCACCCCAAACATTTTGTGGCCGTTAGAAACCTGCTTCCCAGCCAACATGCATCAACCCTTGAAGCGTTGAAAGCGATCGGTTTTTTTGCCATTCCCCAAAGGGTGGTTTATCACTTTGATTTGCGCACACCAATCTCAGGCAAAAAACCCTCACATTTGCAGCGAGACCTCGCGTTGCTCAAAAATTCGGGCTTGAGAACGCAAGTTCATGAAAGCATCACGCGAGAAACAGCGAGCTTGATTTGCAGTCAATATAAGCAAATCTACATTGACAAACACAGCGCATTCAATGCCAATTACACCCCTGAGTTTTTCTTCAATGTCATCCAAAGCGGTGCTTGTCGATGCATCACCCTTTCTGACTCGCAAAACAACGTTGTGGCCTTTGCCCTGCTCTACCCATGCGGGCAGACCTTGAGTGTGCCAGCTTTGGGATATGACACCCAAAGTTCATGGGTAGGGCTCTACAGAATGCTCTTTGCCAGCATATGGCTTTACACCCAAAACGCTTGCATGACCCTCAACTACAGCTCGGGCGCCGGAGACTTTAAAAGAAAAAGGGGCGGCTCACCCGAGCTTGAATACACGCTCATTGCCCCGCCCGCCTCCCCATTGAATTACAAAAGTCATCTGCTTCGAACCCTGCAAAACAAAGCCTCACAACTCACAGCCCAAGACCTCATTCAACACGGAGCTTGAAGGAACCAAGGGAAAACCCTAGCATTTACAAGGGTTATTACCCACCGCCAGTGGATTTCATTGCATAGGCAATTAAAATCAGCGCAATGTCAGAATCCTCTTCATCAAGCTTTGAGTTTTACAGTGCGCAGTCCCTCAATGAAGGCCTGTGCATGGGGGCGTTGATGAAGAAAGTGCTCAACGCCGTGTCCTCCCATGTGGACAATGAGCTCGAAACATTGGGACTCACCTACGCTCAGTGGTTCCCGCTGAGGCACTTGAGTCAAAAGGGTTCTAGCACTGCACTGTCCATGGCCAAAGAGTTGGCAGTCGATGCGGGCGCCTTGACACGTGCACTTGATAGGTTAGAGGCCAAAGGTTTCATCTCACGTGTGCGCTCGCTGGCGGACCGCAGAGTGATCCAAATTCAAATCACTGAAAAAGGACAACTCGTGGCCCAACAAGTCCCAAAGGTCTTGGCTCAAGTTTTGAATGCTCATTTGAATGGCATTGAATTTCAAAGAAGAACTGCATTCATCCAAACCCTTCAAGAATTGGCTCAACAAGCAGATCAGATCAAAGCCGACCAACTTGAAGAGGATCGATTCAAAAGCGCTCATGGCGTGAATCCACCCTTCAATTGCCCAACCCCTTCAAACTTTTCCTGAACCATGCAAAGCCCCCACTACACCGTACCCCAAGTCTCAACAGCAGCCCAAGCGTTGGTGGGCAAAGCCTCTTATTCCAAAACCAAAAAGTCTCTCAAATCGTCCTACGTGTGGACCCTCACAGGCTTATGCCTGATGGGAATACTCAGCGGTTGTGCCTCTAGCGGTGCTCACTCGCCGCCTCTTCATGAACTCAATCCCAGTGTCCTAGACTTGGGCAACTCAAAAACACAACAGGTTCAACGTCAATGGTGGCAATCCCTCAAAAGCACTGAACTCAATGAGTTGGTCGAGCGCGCACTTGCCAACAATCCCTCAATGGACTTGGCAAGGAGCAGAATCGATCGAGCCCAAGCCTTGGCTGGTCTTGCGCGCTCGAGCTCTCAAGTTCAATTGGGCATCAATGCCAACGTCTCTAGACAACTTTATTCAGCATCAGGACTCTTACCCCCTCCCATTGGTGGACAAATGGTCAACCTCGGTGAGGTGGACGCCGCTTTGAGGTGGGATCCAGACTTCTTTAGCTTGCATGCCACTGAACTCAAAAGCGCACTGGGACAAATCAAAGCTCAACAAGCCGAGAGCGACTTTGCACAAACCCAACTGGCCTCCAAGGTCTGCATGGTCTACATTGCATTGGCACTCGAACTTGAACAGGTCAATTTATCCAACGAACAAATTCACGTCATTGAGTCATGGATCAAACTGCTCAAAGATCGCCAAGATCAAGGTCTGGACAATGCCATGCTTTCATTGGGTGTTCAATCTGAGCTCAAGAACCAACTGTCGCAAAACGAAGTCTTGAGAGAAAACATTGAACTCAGGCGCCATCAACTGGCCACCTTGGTTGGCGCTGGCCCCAATGCGCTTAATTCGATAGCACCTCGTTTGCGTGACCTCAAAGCGCCCCAATTGGCCCCCACACTGGGATTGGATTTGCTCGCAAGAAGGGCCGATGTGGCTGCTGCAAAATGGCGGGTTGAGTCCGCTTCACAAGGTGTTGAGGCCGCCCAACTTCAGTTCTATCCCAACATCAACTTGGGACTTTTTGCTGGTTACAACTCGCTTAACCTCAACCAACTGGTTTCCCCTAAATCAAGAGAGTACGGTCTTGCGCCCTCATTTTCATTGCCCATTTTTGATGGCGGTCGATTGAGAAGTCAATTGGGCGCAAGCGAGAGCGAGCGAGATCAAGCCGTTGCTCAGTACAACCAAACTCTGTTGAGCGCAACTCAGGAAGCTGTAGATGCGATCACCTCACTAAAGACTCTTCAAGTTGAGCTCGACAATGACAGCCAAGCTCTGAGCTTGACCAAACAAGCAACGGAGCTCAATACCGCACGTGCCAGCGCTGGACTGAGTGGCCAACAACCCGTCTTGTTGGCCAAAATCAAAGAAATCAGTCAATTGGGCTCTCATTACGCACTCCAAGCCAAGAACCTCAACGCGAATGTGGAACTCATGAGAGCGCTGGGCGGCGGTTTTGAAGCCGGCTCAAAACCCTAAGCTCAGAAGCCAAAAGTATTTCCTCAATTCAACACCAATTTCAACATTTAAAACCCTTTTAAAGCTCAGATCATGAACGACTCAACACCAGACTCAAATTCAAAAATGAAAGCACGCAGGGCAGGTCTCACCATCGTGGGCTCCACAGTCTTGGTATTGGCCTTTGCATATGGGGCATGGCATTGGTTCACAGGACGTCACTCTGAGAGCACAGACAATGCTTATGTCGCAGGGAATGTGGTTCAAATCTCCTCCCAGATTGCGGGCACCATCACCTCTATTGAAGCCGATGAATCCGACATGGTCAAAGCAGGGCAGGCTCTCTTTAAACTAGACCCCGCTGACGCTCAATTGGCTTTGGAACAAGCGCAAGATCAATTGGCGCAAAGTGTTAGAGAAGTCAAAACTTGGTACGCCAATAACGCGACACTTGAGCAACAAATCAAAATCAAAGAAGCGGACGTGACCCGTGCACAAATCGAACTCTCCAAAGCCACTGAAGATTTGAATCGCAGGCAGCCTTTGCTGAGTTCTGGGGGCGTCGGAAGTGAAGAACTTGAACACGCAAAAAAAGGTGTTGAAAGCACCAGAAATATGCTTGCACAAGCTCAAGCATCATTGCAAGCGGCGAAAGATCAATTGATCTCAAACCAAGCCCTCACGCAAGGCTTGACGGTTCAAGAGCACCCCAACGTCAAAAGAGCTGCGAGCAAGGTTCAAGAAGCCTACTTGGCTTTGCATCGCACTGCACTTGTGGCTCCAGTCAATGCACATGTGGCCAAACGCTATGCTCAACTTGGACAACGAGTGGCCCCAGGAGCTACTTTGATGACTCTCGTGAGCTTGGATCAACTTTGGGTTGATGCCAATTTCAAAGAAGCTCAACTTCGCAATTTGCACATCGGTCAACCAGTTGAACTTGTGGCCGATGTTTATGGTTCGGAGCAAATCTATCATGGCACCATCTCTGGCTTGGGTTCTGGAACGGGTTCTGCTTTTTCACTTCTGCCTGCCCAAAATGCAACAGGCAACTGGATCAAAGTGGTTCAGCGCGTGCCCGTCAAAATCACACTCAATGCCGATGAGCTCAAGGCTCATCCTTTGAGAATTGGATTGTCCATGGAGGCCAAAGTGGATACACAAGACCAATCGGGTCCAACATTGGCTCAAGCCCCCAGAACCACCTCACTCTCAAGCACCAAAGCATTTGATCACCCTGTGAGTGAGTCTGAAGCGCTCGTGAAAAAAATCATCAACAGCAATTGATCACCACACAGAGCATCACTTCATGAGTCAAGCCCCATCCACCACTGGTGCGCCTGAACCCCTGCGCGGGTTCGAGCTCTTTTTAGGCACACTGTGCCTCTCGCTTGCGACATTCATGAATGTGCTGGACTCGTCCATCGCCAATGTCTCAATCCCAGGGATCTCAGGAGACCTGGGTGTGAGTCCATCACAAGGAACTTGGGTCATCACAAGTTTTGGCGTGGCCAACGCGATCTCCGTCCCACTCACGGGATGGCTCACTCAAAGGTTTGGAGCTGTACGGCTTTTTGTCATGAGCATTTTGCTCTTTGTCCTGAGCAGTTGGCTATGCGGCTTTGCGCCCTCTATTGAGTGGTTGGTCGTCTTTCGTGTGTTTCAAGGTCTGGTGGCAGGCCCAATGATTCCCTTGTCTCAAACCTTGCTGCTCTCGAGCTACCCAAAAACCAAAGCGGGTATGGCTCTGGCGCTTTGGGGCATGACCACGCTTGTGGCTCCCGTTGTGGGACCACTGCTCGGGGGCTGGATCACTGACAACATATCATGGCCTTGGATTTTCTACATCAACGTCCCAGTGGGCTTCATCGCCGCTGGAATGACGTGGATGATTTACAAAAAACGTGAAACAGCAACAAGGCGCTTGCCCATTGACGGCATCGGATTGAGTCTTTTGATCCTATGGGTGGGAAGCTTGCAGCTCATGCTCGACAAAGGCAAGGAGCTCGATTGGTTCTCTTCGAACACCATCATCGTTTTGGCTGTGGTCGCTGCCATTTGCTTTGTTTTGTTTGTGGTTTGGGAGCTGACTGAAGAACACCCTGTGGTGAACATTCGACTCTTTTTTGGCCGCAACTTCACATTCGGTTGCTTGTCCTTGTCAATTGCCTACGGTCTTTTCTTTGGTAACTTGGTCATCATGCCACTTTGGCTGCAACAGTGGATGGGGTACACAGCGACGACTGCTGGAATGGCCTTGGCACCTGTTGGATTTTTTGCAATTTTGCTGACCCCACTCATAGGCAAAAAGGTCACGGTTTGGGACCCCAGAATCATGGCCACTGGTGCATTCATCATATTTGCCGTCGTGCTTTGGATGCGCTCGCAATTTACGACTTCAACCAATTTTGAGGTCATCTTGGTACCCACCTTGCTTCAAGGTGCTGCTCTTGCCTTCTTGTTCATTCCCTTGACCACGGTCACACTGGCAGGATTGACACCGGACAAAATTCCATCGGCTGCTGGACTGTCAAACTTTGTTCGCATTGTGGCCGGCGCCATGGGCACCTCGATTGCCACAACACTGTGGGACCAAAGGGCTACATTGCACCATGCACATTTGACAGAACCCTTGGTCCAAGGCCAAGGGGTGTTTGGTGCAACAGTTGATGGGCTCACTCAAATGGGATTGAGCACCGAACAAGCTTTGCTGCAAATCAACCGCATCATCGATCAACAAGCGTTCACAAAAGCTGCGGATGACATTTTCTACGCCTCGGCTTGGATCTTCCTTTGCTTGATCTTTCTCATTTGGTTTGCAGATCGCCCAGCCAAACACTCACCCAGCCCCAGCGCGAAAGGGCCCTCCAATGACTCTGGCGCCACACAGGCGGCCGCTGGTGCTCATTGAGAGACCTTAGAGATCAAATGATTGCTGCTTGATTCAGCACCAAGGCACAGAGTGCTCTCAATGGGTGGCTTGCATGGGTAACGCGATGGAGACCTCTGTGCCCAAGACGCTTGGGCGAGACGCGATCACAATGGAGCCGCCCATTTTGCGAACCACATTGGACGCGATGGAAAGCCCCAAGCCCGCTCCCTCA
>CAIPII010000258.1 GCA_903865035.1 uncultured Burkholderiales bacterium
ATCGCTGGAGGCCCTCCTGGGAGTCCCGACGAGGACGGGGACCGGTACATCGAAATTTGGAACAATGTGTTCATGCAATTCGACATGCAGCCCGATGGTTCTGTCAAAAAATTGCCTGCACCTTGTGTTGACACGGGCATGGGTCTGGAGCGCTTGGCAGCGATTTTGCAGCACGTGCACAGCAACTACGAAATTGATTTGTTTGATCACTTGATTCGTGCCGCTGCGCGTGAGACCGGGTGCGAGAATTTATCTGACAACTCTTTGAAGGTGATTGCAGACCACATCCGAGCCACTTCCTTTTTGATCAGCGATGGCGTCATTCCCAGCAACGAGGGGCGTGGCTACGTGCAACGCCGAATCATTCGCCGAGCCATTCGGCACGGTTACAAGTTGGGCAAGAAAACTCCTTTTTTCCACAAATTGGTGCCTGATTTGGTGGTTCAGATGGGCGCAGCCTACCCCAACTTGAAAGACCAAGAGGAGAGGATCACTCAGGTGCTCAAAACTGAGGAGGAAAGATTCTTTGAAACCCTTGAGGTGGGCATGCAAATTTTGGAAGAGGCGTTGTCTGGGGGCGTGAAAAAATTGCCTGGCGAGGTCGCTTTCAAATTGCATGACACTTATGGTTTTCCATTGGATTTGTCGGGTGACGTTTGTCGTGAAAAGGGCGTTGAGCTCGATGAGGCAGGCTTTCATGTGGCCATGGACAAACAAAAAGCGCAGGCCAGGGCTTCCGGAAAATTCAAAATGGACAAGGCTCTGGACTACCAAGGTCAAACCAATGAATTTGTGGGCTATGACGCATTGACTTCAAGCACCAAGGTGCTGGCTTTGTATGTGGGTGGTGCTGCAGTGAATGAAATCTCTGCTGGCGAACACGCAAGTGTTGTGCTTCAAACCACTCCCTTTTATGCTGAGAGCGGGGGACAAGTGGGTGACCAAGGTCGATTGAGTTCACCGGGTGTTCACTTTGAAGTTGAGGACACGCAAAAAATCAAAGCCGATGTGTTCATCCACATTGGCAACTTGAGCCAAGGTCAATTGAAGGTTGGTGATGTTGTTGAGGCCCATGTCAATGAGGCGGTGAGACTCGACTCGATGAGGCATCACTCTGCTACCCATTTACTGCACCATGCCTTGAGGGCTGTGTTGGGAGAGCATGTTCAGCAAAGGGGATCTTTGGTGACGCCTCAGCGCACGCGCTTTGATTTCGCACACGATGGTGCTGTGACGTCTCAACAAATCAAGCGTATTGAAGAGTTGGTGAACGCTCAAATCCTTCACAACCAAGCCACTCAAGCGGTGGTCATGGACTTGGAGTCTGCCAAGACCTCAGGTGCGATGATGCTCTTTGGAGAAAAATACGCCGAGAGCGTAAGGGTCCTCACCATTGGAGACAGCAAAGAGCTTTGTGGTGGTACCCATGTCAGGGCAACGGGTGATATTGGACTCTTTAAAATCGTGGCTGAAGGGGGTGTGGCAGCCGGTATCAGGCGAATTGAAGCTGTGGCAGGTCGAGTTGCCCTGTCTCATGTGGAGCACATGCAAGCTCAGTTGGACGAAACTGCAAACACTTTGAAAACCTCTCCCGATGAGTTGGCTCAAAGGGTCAAACAAACACTTGAGCATCAAAAAGCGCTCGAAAAAGAGCTCGGTCAACTCAAGTCTCAATTGGCCGCATTGCAAAGCAACGAACTTTTGAGTTTGGCCAAATCCCACGGCCCAGTGAAAGTGCTCATTCACGAGATGAAGGGTGCTGACGCTCAAGCACTCAAGGACTCCATTGATTTGCTCAAAGACAAGTTGGGCTCAGCGGTGGTGGTGCTTTGTAGCGTTCACGGAGCTGACAAAGTGAATGTGGCGGCTGGTGTGACCAAGGATTTGACCGCAAAGATCAAGGCTGGTGACTTGGTGAATTTTGCGGCCCTTCAAGTTGGAGGTAAAGGGGGGGGGAGACCCGACTTGGCCATGGCGGGGGGAAATCAGCCCCAGCATGTGGCTCAAATGCTTGAAAGTTTGGAGCCTTGGATCGCTCAAAAGCTCTGAACCAAGCTCAAATAACGTCTCAGTCACCCATAGCGCTTTTACTCAAAGGCCTGGGGTGCCCACAGGTCTTTTAAATTGGGGTTTTTTGATAAACCAAATCCCAAACCCCATGCCCCAATCTGAGCCCTCTTTTTTCAAATTTGGTGGATGGGCGGTAGCTCGGCCTTTGTGAGTAAAGACCATCTTCGCTGTTTTGCAAATTCAGCTCAGAGAAAGTCTTGAAGACTTGACGCATCTGAACCGCATAGGGTTCCCAATCCGTTGCGCAGTGAATGTAACCACCTGCCTTTAATTTCTTCAGCAAAGACTCGATGAATGGGGCTTGGATGAGACGCCTTTTGTGGTGCCTGAGTTTGTGCCATGGATCGGGAAAGAAGATGTGGATGCCGTGCAAGCTTTGCTCGGGGATCATTTTCTCTAAAACCTCAACTGCATCGTGACTGATGATGCGTAAATTCTTCAATTCCATGTCATGGATGTGCATGAGCAAAGCACCAACGCCTGGTTCATGAACTTCGCAGCCTAAAAAGTTGAGCTCGGGCAACGTTTTTGCAATGCTGGCAGTGGCATCACCCATGCCAAAACCAATTTCAAAAACCACGGGTTGTTGGGTATCAAATACTGCATTCCAATCCAATGGTTTGGGTTGGTACTCAAGCACATATTGACTAGACCATTGAGCAATGGCATTGGACTGACCCGTGGTGGTGCGACCAGCGCGTTTGACAAAAGTTTTGATTCGCTTGGGGAACGCCACATGAGCTGTTGGGTCGAGAGGGGAGTGATCTTGGGGCATGAGAGAGAGGGTCAATTTGAAGAAAGGTCGATCGCCCAAGTGCGAAGAGAAATCAAAGAAACACAAGGATTGTGAAGTATTTTAATGCCCAGGATACATCTCTTGCCACTGCTCAGTCCAACTCAAGAGACTTGAAGCAATGTTGGAAGCTTGCCCCTTGAGCCCCAAATGTTGTGCGGCTATTTTCAATGTATCCAGTGGATGTGTGAGGTCGAGCTCAGGCGCCAGTGTTTGCTTGGATAATTTTTGTCCCAATTCATTTTTCACCAACGCAAGGTGCAAATAGCTGGGTGGCAAATGATTCAATTGTTGATAAAGGAAGATTTGCCTCGGTGTGTTGTCTGCCAAGTCCTCGCCTCTTACAACGTGTGTGACGTGTTGCTCGATGTCGTCCACAACCACTGCCCACTGGTAGCTGAATGGTCCATCTTTTCTTTTGATCACAAAGTCTCCCACCTTCAGCGCCAATTTTTGATCAAGCCTCCCAAGTCTGCGATCGGTCCATTCAATGGTTTCTTGTGGGACATGAATGCGAATGGCTCCATTGAAGTTGAGAATGGGATTGAGATCGCTCTGCATGGAGCGTAGATTCAAGGCTTTGCATGTGCCGCTGTAGACCGGGGGATGTGTCAAGGCTTGCTGCGTCTGATCGAGTGCAGTATTGACCAAATTCGACAAGGAAATAGACTTTCTAGAGCACTGGCAGGCATAAAACTTGGATTCCTCTTCAAGCACTTGTGCATATTGCCAGTAGATGTCATGTCTTTGGCTTTGGTAGAGGATGGGACCATCGCTCTCAAGGCCCAAATGAGTGAGTTGCGTGAGTATCTTTTTGGTGAATGCCTCAGAGCATCTCTCATGGTCAACGTCCTCTATGCGAATGAGCCATGTTCCGTCGTGGCTTCGTGCATCTAGCCAACTCCCAAGAGCCGTGACCAACGAGCCCATGTGCAGTGGGCCCGTTGGGGAGGGGGCAAAGCGGCCAACGTAAGGTTTCAATGGATTCAGGGTTTTAGCATTTCCAGTGCCAACGCAATCCCACTCACAAACGCATCCTCCACGCGGTGACCGATGTGCCAGTCGCCACAAGTGCCCAAGCCAAGCTTGGCGTTCCATTGGTAGGACTGTCCAAGTGGACTCAAGGTTTTGGCATAGCGCCAACGGTGCAGTTGCGAAAACGAAGGTTCAGCATAAATGCCGGTCAGCTCCGCAAACCCCTTGAGGAGTTTGGCTTTGACCCTTTCATCAGAATCTTCTAAATGTTCCAAAGACCATTCGGTGCTGGCTTGTACGGTCCAGCGTTCAATGCCACCGCGGGCAGGTTTGGAGGACTCTCGACTGAGCCAAGCGATTCGGTGGTGGATGCTTCTAGCGCAATTCCATTGTGGGCCCCAGCGATTCAAATTGGGCTGACTGGCTTGAGGATAAGCCATCATCAATGTCCAGCACGGTCCCATCTCCACTTTGTCAATGGCTTGAATGAAATGGGTTTTGTGAACTTTGGCGCTTGAGCGACGAAGCAATTGGGCTGCTTGGGCGCTGGGGATCGCCAAAATGACTTGGTCAAAGCCAGAGTGGATCACGCCCTCTTGGCTCAAGTTGTTCGATTGTGTGTGGCCAGTAGTAGTGGGGGCTGATTGAGCCCTCAGTTGCCAAAGGCTGGGGTGAATCGCATCCACTTCAATGCTCTCGATGGTGGTGTGGATGTGCAATTGTTGATGGGCTACAAGGGGTTGGGCCCAATGCATGAGCAAAGCATTCATGCCGGGTTGTGCGACAAAGTGTGGGTCTTTGGGTGGCTTGGCGGCTTCAAAAACTGCACCATGGGCGTCCAAAACCCTCACTCCAGTTGCACTCCAGGGTTTGACAATCGCTTGTGTTCCAGGAACTTCTTTCAAGGCTTTTGCAAAGCGTGCGTCTCTGACGGTGAAGTACTGAGCACCTTTGTCAAAACTGCCAAAGGGCGTATTTTGCGTCGCCATGCGTCCACCAGGGCCAGCGCTTTTCTCAAACACTTGGACATCATGCCCTGCTTTGATGAGGGTTCTGGCTGCAGCAATGCCTGCCATGCCGGCGCCTATGATCGCAATTCTTTTTTTCATCATCTGGCCTTTGTTTTGGTTTTAGAAGGAATTAAGGAGAGAGAATTTTTGGAGTTCGTGTTCAGCAAGGCTTTTTGGGTTGAGGGTTTATCGAGTTGGTCCAGCCACCACTTCAGAGCTCTTTTGTTTTGAATTTCCCCTCGCAAAGACTTCTCGCGTCGCCATGCATAAGATACTTTAGCAAAACGGGTGGGCCTTTCAACCTCGCAAACCACTAACTGGGAGGATTTTATGTAGGGCATTGCCACCGATAGGGGTAAAAATCCCACTCCCAAACCCAACAGTTGTGCGTGTAGTTTGGTCTGCATTGAGGGCACTGTCAAGACCTCCTGTCCGCCAAGCAAGCCAACACTTACTCCTTGTCCCTTGGGCGTAGAGTCTGCAATGGCGACGGCTCTGAAGGCTCTGATTTGAATGTCACTCAAAGGTTTTTTGATCAGGGCCAGGGGATGCTTAGGGGGGACCACAAAAACAAATTCAACTTGGCCCAGGTTTTTGTGATCCAAGCCGCTCACTTGGCCTAGGTCTCCAACCGTTCCAATTGCCAAATCGGCTTGTCCCATGGTCAGTGCGTGTAGGGTACCGGATAGGGTCTCATCTGAGAGTTTGATCCTGGTTGGTGCTTTTAAGTCATAAAAAGCTGAACACAATTCCAGGACCGTTTGACGATCGATCAGGCTATCGAGAGCAATGTGCAACTCGCTTTCCCACCCCGTGGCAATGCGTTTGATGCGGTTGGATAAGGCGTGAATATCCTCAAGCACTCGATTGCCCTCGAGTAACAAAGCTTCTCCTGCAGGTGTGAGCTTGGCCTGACGGGATTGGCGGTTAAAGAGCAGCACATCCAGCGCGTCTTCAATTTGTCGCACCCGATAGGTGAGGGTGCTCGGCACCAAATCCAAGGCCCTGGCCGCTTTGGCGAAGCTGCCCTCGTTGGCAATCAGCTGAAGCATCGCCAAAGTCTCAGGGGTCAAGACATGGTGGGCTGAATCTAAGAACATGGATGATCGTTCAAAAAAATTGAATGATGCCATCAATTGAGCTTGATGTCACGCTCAAATTAAGGCTCTATATTAGAGCTTTTAGGGAAATCATCACATGATCAAAATCAGAAAATCCGATGAAAGAGGTTACGCTGACCACGGTTGGTTGAAGTCTTATCACAGCTTTTCTTTCGCTGGCTACCATGACCCACGCCACATGGGGTGGGGAAATTTGCGCGTGATCAATGAGGACCGAATTGAGCCTGGAATGGGATTTGGAACTCATGGGCACAGAGACATGGAGATCATCAGTTACGTCCTCTCAGGCGCATTGGCACACAAGGACAACATGGGCAATGTGGTCTCCATTCCGCCTGGCGATGTTCAGCGCATGAGTGCTGGCACTGGGGTTCAGCACAGTGAGTTCAACCATGCTCCAAAGGATCAGACGCACTTCTTTCAAATTTGGATTTTGCCCAACGAGTTGAACGTCACGCCAAGTTATGAGCAAAAAACGATTGATCCTCAATTGAAAAGGGGCAAACTCTTACCCGTTGCCTCAAATGTGTCCCATGAACACGCAGTCAAGATTCATGCCAATGCCACCCTTTATGCGGGCTTGTTCGATGGGGCTGAAGAGGCCACGCTTGACGTCTCAAATGAGCGATTGTTTTATGTTCACTTGGTCAAGGGTGCAATTTGTGTCAACGGTCAAAGCCTGAGCGGTGGCGACGCGGCTCTCATTTCACAAGAGGCCAAGATTCACCTTGATCATGCTCAAGATGCAGAAGTCCTACTTTTTGATTTGGCAGCACATTAATTTTTTTTAACACAAGGAGTCAAACATGACAAAGACAGCAGTGGTATTTCATTCAGGTTATGGTCACACGCAAAAAGTGGCCCAAAGTGTTGCCGACGGTGCGCACGCTGATTTGGTTGCAATCGATGCAGAGGGCAATGTGACTGAAGCGCAATGGGCGATTTTGGATGCGGCCGATGCCATCATTTTTGGTTCTCCCACTTACATGGGAACTGTTTCATGGCAATTCAAAAAATTTGCAGACGCAACGTCAACCCGTTGGTACTCACGCGCATGGGCCAACAAGTTGGCTGGCGGATTCACCATTTCAGCGAACTTGAGCGGTGACAAACTCTCTACACTTCAGTATTTGATCACCCTTGCAATGCAAAACGGCATGATTTGGGTGGGCCAGGATCAATTGAACGACGGGCATGTCAATCGTTTGGGGTCACATTCAGGCGTCATGGGGCAAGTTGGACCGACCGACAGTGCAGATGCCATTCCACAAAATGATTTGGACACTGCCAAGGCCTATGGAGAGCGTGTGGCCAAGTTTGCCGCAAAACTCAAAGCTTAAGGGTTAAAGCTTGGGCCCTTCAATGGGCTCGAGATTGGGTTTGAGGGCGATTCTTTCGTCAAACACAAAGCAATTGCCCTCGTACTGATCTCCCCCGACCTCTTCAAAGTACTTCAAAATACCGCCTTCGAGTTGGTAGACCTTGGGGTGTCCGAGTTCGGAGAGCAGAATTGCTGCTTTTTCACACCGAATGCCGCCGGTGCAGTAACTTACAACGGTTTTATCTTTGAGCTCCTCGATGTGCTGTCTGGCTTGCTCGGGAAACTGAGTGAAGTGCCTTATTTTCCAATCAATGGCATTTTTGAAGCGACCATATTCCACCTCGAAACCATTGCGGGTGTCCAAACTCACAACCTCACGCCCTTCGTCGTCAACTCCCTTGGTGAGCCACTCTTGGAGTTTTTTTGCGCTCACGCTTGGAGCCCGTCCAGCTTCAGGGCGAATGGTCGGATGATTCATCCGAATGATCTCGTTTCTAATTTTGACAATTAACTTTTTAAAGGGCTGAACCTCTGACCAACTCTCCTTTGGCGTGAGGCTTGCAAATCTGGGATCTGATTTCAGAAAATCAACAAAGGCATGAACTCGCTCTGGTAAGCCCGCCACAAATAAATTGATTCCTTCTGGAGAGAGCAAGACAGTCCCTTTGAGCTCGAGATCTTTGGCCACTCGGGTGTGCTCAAGTTTCAATGCTTCTACGTTGTCAATGGAGACAAACAGGTATGTGGAAATGTTAAGGATATTGTTCACAGCTCTATTTTAAGATACAAATGTTGAGTACCCGTCAAGCCTTTTGGGTTACCTTCAGGGTAAATGATGATAAACATTTTTCCATTCGATCACAAGAATGCACTACAGGTCCGACTTTTTTTCAGCCGAATAGGATTCTGTCTCAATGCACTGCGCAGTTTTGCCTACAATGGTTGGCATGTTTGTACATTTAAGACTCCACACCGAATTTTCGATCGTCGATGGTGCCAACCGCATTGATGTATTGGTCTCTGCAGCACATGCGGACGCGCAGCCTGCGCTGGCCATCACCGATTTGAACAATTTATTTGGAGCGATCAAGTTTTACAAAGAGACCAGAGGTAAAGGGGTTAAACCTGTCTTGGGTGCGGAGTTGATTGTTTCATCTCCTGTTGCTGAGCACACAGGAACAGCCAGAATCATATTGCTGGTTCAAAACAATCAGGGGTATCTGAATTTGTGTGAGCTCATTGCGCGAGCTTGGACGCAAAATGTGCAGCGTGATCAAGCCGTGGTGAAATGGGAGTGGTTGGTTGAACTCAATGCAGGTTTGATCGCTCTCTCGGGCGCTCAGCAAGGATTTGTGGGTCAAGCCTTGGTGCAAAAGGATGCGTCAAAAGCAAAGGACTACGCGCTTGAATTCGCGTCCCTTTTCCCCCATCGTTTTTATTTAGAGGTTCAAAGGGCCGGGCGTGTGGATGACGAGATGCACGTGAACGCCGTGGTTCAGCTTGCCTCGCAACTGAAGTTGCCCATCGTTGCAACCCATCCCATTCAATTCACCTTAGAGGATGACTACGAAGCGCACGAGGCAAGGGTTTGCATTGCAGAAGGCGAGATTTTGGCCAACCCCAAGCGTGTGCGCAAATTCACGAAGCAGCAATATTTCTTGAGCACTCAAGAGATGCTCTCCAAATTTGCTGACCTCCCCAGTGCCATTGCCAATACGCTTGAAATTGCAAAACGATGCAATTTGACTTTAACACTGGGTAAGCCTCAACTACCGGACTATCCCACTCCTATGGTGGATGGGCAACGAATGCCCATTGATCTGTATTTCAAAGAGGCATCACACGAGGGCTTGAATCAGCGCTTAGAGGCTTTGTATCCTGATTCACAAGAGCGAGAGGGTGTAAGAGCGCAATACGTTGAGCGTTTGGAGTTCGAAATCAATACGATTTTGAAAATGGGCTTTCCAGGCTATTTCTTGATCGTGAGTGATTTCATTCAATGGGCCAAATCCAACGGTTGTCCCGTTGGTCCTGGAAGGGGGTCTGGGGCCGGTTCTTTGGTGGCGTATGCATTGAAGATCACTGATTTGGATCCCTTGCAG
>CAIPII010000259.1 GCA_903865035.1 uncultured Burkholderiales bacterium
GCTTGCATTGGCTTTTTCATGCGCTTGAAAGGCAGAGAGTCCTTGCGTTTGAAAGACCCGCTCGGCCTCGTCGGAGAAGAGTACCGCGTCACCATCGAATGCAATGCGAACTTCGTTGGGATGTTCAAGGGAAGCATGAGCCGACTGGGGGTAGACCTGAGCAGCGGGCACACCCGCCAAGAGCGCCATGCGCACATCGCTCGTGTGTGTCGATAAAAACAAATTGGCTTTCAGGGGTTTCAAATATCTCCAGGGAGGCTCACCCCTGGTGAAACTTCCCCTTTGAATGGGAAGACCGTAGTGTTGGGCAGAGCGAAAAACGCGCATGCCGCTCACAGGATCGTTCCTGGACAAGATCACCACTTCAATGTGAGCCTTCCCGCTAGGGGCTTGCTCGTTGAAGGCCAGGAGTTTTTTCACCAGTGAAAACGCAACACCAGGCTTGGCAGGTGTTTCAAGTCTTTCGAGTTGCAAATTCATGTAGGCTTGGTCATTGGAGGCCTCAAAGACTGCGTTTTCTTCTTCGAAATCAAATAGCGCTCGCGATGAAATGGCAACCACCAATTGGTGCTCAAGTGAGGCGCTCATGCAAGTCTCCTTGAAAAGGGGTTGTGATCAATGGGCCAGCATGTGTTCATGGATTGCATCATTTCACCAATTGGTTGAGTTCAATGATGGGCAACATGACCGAGAGCACAATGAGCATCACAATGCTCCCCATCACCACGATCATGAGCGGCTCCAAGAGACTGGCCAGTTGCATGGCGCGCCTCTCCACTTCGGAGCTCAATTGTTCGGCTGCTTTTTCAAGCATGGGCCCAAGCCTTCCGGTTTGTTCACCAAGCCTGGCAAACATGGGCAAGAGACCTGGGAGTTTTTTGCCTTGACCCAGGGCCAATCCCAAAGATGCTCCTTCTCTCACCATGTCTTGAGCCACCAACATGTCCGCCTTCATGGCTGAGTTGGAGAGGGTGTTGGCGCTGGCTTGGAGCGCTTTCAAAATGGGCACGCCTGCGCCCACCAATGTTGCCAAGGTGTTGGCAAAGCGCGCGGCGTTGTAGCCTCGAACCAAGGGGCCAATCACAGGGGCTTTAAGGAGCCTCGCGTCCACCGTTTCTTTGAACGCAGGCCTCTTCATCGCTTCATGAAAGCCCCAAAAAGCACCACACAAGAGAATCAACACATAGAGCCAATCGTGTTGTACAAAGCCCGAGACGCTGAGCATGATGCGGGTGAGAAGGGGCAACTGTTGGTGTGAACTCTCAAAAACATGAGTGACTTGTGGGACCACGTAGCCGAGCAAAAAAAGCACAATGAAGAACGCAATGACGCTCACCACCGCGGGATAGAGGAGGGCTTGAAAGACTCTCGACTGCAAAGCGTTGGCGCGTTCAAGATCTTTGGCCAGTCTTTGAAGCACCTGCCCCAAGTGTCCGCTTTGCTCGCCTGAGGAGACGCTGGCACAGTAGATCAATGAGAACTCTTTTGGGTGCATCGCAAGCGCTTGTGCCAAGGGGGCGCCAGCGTTGATCTCAGAACGAATGCCAGCCAAGAGGTCTCGAACTTTGTCGCGCTCGCTCTCTTGGGTGAGGGCAGACAAGGCCCGCTCAAGGGGGAGGCCAGCGTTCACAAGTTCCGCGAGTTGGCGCGTGAGCAGTGTCAACTCACCTTGGGACAAGATGCGAGAGCTCCAAATCTCGGTTTGCAAAAAACTCTTTTTTTGCTCTTGGATGGCTTGAACTTCCAAGGGAATCAAGCTCTGTTTTTTAAGCCAGGCCCTCGCTTGCCTCTCAGAATCGGCCTGGGTCACGCCACTCAATGTGGCGCCACTGGCGTCCATGGCTTGGTAGGTGAAGGCAGGCATGGTTGAGAGGTGATGGAGGTGTAAAAAGATTGTTGACTTGGATGAAGAGGTCTAGCTGGCCATCAAATCGGTGTGATGCATGAACCGGCTCATTCCTGCGTCACGCGAAGCAGTTCCTCGTTGGAAGTGATGCCTTGTTGCACCAATCTCAGTCCATCGTCTCGCATGAGTTGCATGCCCTCTTGCATGGCAGAGGATTTGAGCTCGGCCTCAGAGGCCGCGGTGTGAATGAGTGCTCGGGTCTGGCTGCTCGTGACCAAGAGCTCAAAAATAGCCGTTCTTCCCTGATAGCCTGTTTGGTGGCAGTCTTGGCAACCACTGCCGTGGCAGTGCACACACAACTTTCTCACAAGCCTTTGGGCCAAAACGCCCAAAAGAGAGCTGCTGAGCAAGAACGGCTCTACACCCATGTCCACCAAGCGGGTGACCGCTGAACTGGCGTCATTGGTGTGCAAGGTGGCCAACACCAAGTGGCCGGTGAGAGAGGCCTGGATGGCGATTTGTGCAGTCTCAAAATCCCTGATCTCACCAATCATGATGACGTCTGGGTCTTGTCGCAAAATGGCGCGCAAGGCTTTTGCAAAGGTCAAGTCAATTTTTGCATTCACTTGGGTTTGTCCCACACCTGAGAGCTCGTATTCAATGGGATCTTCAACCGTCAAAATGTTGCGCGTGCTGGCGTCCAGTTGCTGCAAGGCTGCATAAAGCGTGGTGCTTTTGCCGCTGCCTGTGGGGCCAGTCACCAAAATGATGCCGTGGGGCTGCTCAATGAGTTTGGAAAATTTGGCCAAGGTCTCGCCTTGCATGCCAATCGAGGAGAGTGTCAGCCGAGCTTGAGACTTGTCCAAAAGTCTCAAGACCGCGCGCTCGCCATGCGCACCGGGTAGGGTTGAGACTCGAACATCGATGGCGCGCTGGCCAAGGCGCAGTGAAATGCGACCGTCTTGGGGGAGTCTTTTTTCGGCAATGTCCAAGTCGGCCATGATTTTGAGCCGTGAGATGAGAGCGGCGTGCAAGGCGCGGTGGGTCTGCACAACCTCTCTGAGTCCGCCATCGATCCTAAAGCGCACACAAGAATGCCGCTCATAAGGCTCAATGTGAATGTCACTCGCAGCCTCCTTGGCCGCTTGCGTCAAAAGCGCGTTCAAGAGACGAATGATGGGCGCGTCATCTGCAGATTCCAGCAAGTCTTCAACGGCCGGGAGCTCTTGCATCATGCGCTCCAAATCCACATCGCCTTGAACCTCGCTTGCAACCAAGGCGGCGCTGGACTCTTCGGTGGCATAGACGCTGCTGATTTTGTCTCGCAACGCTTTTGCATCCATCACATGCCAATGCTCAATGGATTCGAGGGGGTAGAGCCTGAGCACTTCTGACCAAGCGTGGGCGTTGGGGTCGGGGCTGAACCACAAGGAGCGTGAACCCGAATGCTCCTCAAGGAGCAGTCCGTGCTCTTTCGCAAAGGCATAGGGAAGAGGGTGGCTCATGGACTGAGTGGATATGAATTACTTTGCAACAGAGCTTGAGGCACTCGGTGCATTGGTGCTTGTGGGAAAGCTTGGCAAAGTGATGTTGTTTTCAATGGGCATGATGGCGTTGCCTTCTACGCGAGCATTGTTTTGTTGGCCCAGCATTTGGTCATATTTGCCTTGTGAGTAGGACTCAGTGGCTTTGGCGTCACGCAAAATTTGGGGTCGAATGAAGACCATCAAATTGGTTTTCTTTCTTGTGCGATTTTCGTTTTTGAACAAATTGCCCAGCACTGGAATGTCGCCAAATCCGGGGACTTGGTTTTTGGTGCCATCGTACTCATCGGAGAGCAAACCGCCCAAGACGACGACCGATCCATCCTCAACCAAGACGCTGGACTCAATGGCTCGTTTGTTGGTGATGAGACCCGAGACCGAGCCCACAGAAGTTGGATCAACGCTTGAGACCTCTTGGTAGATGATCATCTTGATGGTGCCCGTCTCGCTGATTTGGGGTTTGATTTTGAGGGTCAATCCAACGTCTTTTCTCTCGATCGTTTGAAAGGGATTGACCGCACCGTTCACACTTGCGTTGTTGGTGTACTGACCCGTGACAAAGGGCACGTTTTGACCCACCACGATGCGAGCCTCCTCGTTGTCCAAGGTGAGCAAGGTGGGGGTGGAGAGGATGTTGGTGCCGCCATCTTGTTGGAGAAAATTCGCCAAGGTGCTGAGTACATAAGCACCGTGCACATTGTTAAAGGAGGCGATGTTCAAGCCCGCACCTGGAGTGGTGCCAGACAAAGCGCCTGCAGCTCCCGCCAAAGCCAGTCCCAAGATGTTGTTCCCACCGCTGCCAAAGTTGGTTCCAACCGCCGTGGCTCCGGCTCCTTTGGAGAGAAAGTTCTGCCACTGAATGCCAAATTGACTGGCTTTGGTGGCATCCACCTCTGCGATCAAGGCCTCGACCATGACTTGGGCGCGTCTGCCATCGAGCTCATCGATCACCGATCTGAGTTGCCTGTATTGAGGCTCTGGTGCGGTGATGATGAGGGAGTTGGTGGTCGTGTCGGCTTGAATTTGGCCGCCTGTTGTGGCCAAGGAAGCACCGCTTGAGCTGCCCAGAGGTTGGGTGGCCATCGAAGGCCCCGCTCCAAGCCCCATGCTGGATGTTGAGAGGGAGGGGGCAGCTGGCAAGGACGTGGGCTGGCTCAAGCCAACTGCGCCAGCGCCAGCACTGCCACTCATTCGAGACTCACTGGCCAAGGCGGCCCTGAGTGTGTTGGCCAATTTAGTGGCATCTGCGTTTTTGAGGTAGACCACATGGATGTCACCGCTTGCGCGCTCACTGGAGGGGCGATCGAGTTTGCCAATGAGAGAGAGGGCTTGCTGAGATTTGGCAGGCGTTGCAGCACGAATGATGATGGAGTTGCTCTTGGGCTCGGCGATGAGCGTCGTTTTAAAGGACCCTTCAGCTCCTGGTGTTGCAGCTGGAGCGCCAGCGCTCAAAGAGGAGGGGTCAAGCAAGCGGCTCACCAAAGGCGCAAGATCGGTGGCGATGGCATGCTTCAAGGTGACAACCTCAACCTCTCCAGCGCTTGCCGAATCCAAGTTGGCAATGATGCGCGAGAGGCGTTGCAAGTTGTCGGTGTAATCGGTGATGACCAACGCATTGGAGTTGGTGTTCACGTTGATGGTGTTGTTGGGGCTGATCAAGGGTCGAAGGACTGCGATCAGGTTGTTGGCGTTTTCGTGCTCTAGCTTGAAAATTTGAGTGAGCACTTGTCCAGAATTGTTTCCAAAGGAGTTTGCTGCATTAGGAGCGGTATTGCCGCCAGAGGCTGCTTGTGCAGCAGCGCCACTCGCACTTTGTCCGCGAGGTGAGAGGGCCACACCTCCGCCTTGGAGTTTGGCGTCTGCCTCAGGGATCACTTTGAAAAGACCATTGACCTCAACAACGCTGAACGCTTGCAGTCTCAAGGAGGCGAGAAACAAATTCCATGCCTCTTGAGTTGAGATGGGCTTTTCAGTGCTTAAAGACAAGGTGCCATGCACTTTGGGGTCGACCACAATGTTTTTGTCGATCAAACTTGCCAAGGTGCGAGCCACGGCTTCAATGTCGGCGTTGACAAAGTTCAGACTCAAACCTTGGCCATTTTTTTGAACTGAAAGTGTGTTCTCAATCGTTCCACTGGCTTTGGGCACGTTGTTCATGCCTTGTGGATTGGAGGACGGAAGGGGGGACCCGTTTGGAGGGGCCATAATTGAAGGGTTGCCAAGGGGCAGGCCTTGGGGAGAGGCGGTTTGGGCTAGACTGAAGTCACTGAGCGCCAGGCACAGCAAAGGCATGAGTGCCCATGAGAGCTTGGGTTGTGAGGCCCACAGGGGACGGGGCGCTCGTTTTGTTTCTCGTGTGGTGCAAGTCATGGCAATCATGGTCTTTTCATTCAATTCAAGTGAAGTCGAGCCTCTTGGCCTTGTCGTTGACCCAAAACATTCAACAAGTTTGACAACGCCATCTCGTCCCCAGGAGCGGTGCTTGCCAATCCATCAAAGTGAATCAGCCCGTGCTCGAGTGTGCCGTGACCGTTCAGCAACAAGTGGCTGGACGCTCGAGTTGACAACTCTATCTTGGGCACTTCGCCTCCAATGATCTCAAGTTGATAAGAACCCAAGGGTTGCAAGGTCGATAGCCGTGAGGATAACTGATCTAAGTTAATTTCAACTCTTCCCATCGGTTTTAGTTGGCTTTTATCCCATTCTAGGCTCAGATTGTTGCTCTGAAGGTGCAACAAACCGCGCAGGGCCAGGGTGTTCCATGGTGCGCCCAAGCCTTCGAGCCAGCGGGTGGGAAGCGTGAGTTGTGTGTTGCTCACTCCCAGGGCCCATGAGGCGTTTTTAAAGCCCAGGCTCAACTGCATGGGGGCTGCAAAGCAGCACAACGCATTGAGCTCCAGTCGCAAGGGGGTGTCCCAACTGGGATTCACTCTCCAAGTCAGTGGGGAGGGTAGGCTCAAGGCTCCCTTGGAGCCAGATCCTGCGCTCAGGGTCAATTGGGCCTGACCCGACCACAGTGTTCCAGTGGACCTGAGCATCAGAATTTGATGATCACTCAGTTGGTCAACTCCGGCGGCAAGCCAAGCACTGGGGGCCCATGTGAAAAGGGCCAACGTCGCACCTAAAAAAGAGCCCAAGCAGGCGGTGAACCAGCTTTGTTGTTGAGCGAAAGAGTTGGGCTTCAAGGGCTTGGGGTTTGGGCAAAGAGGGGTGTCAACCCCAGCAGATGCATCAGTGTTTTTTAGGGAGGCTCACCACAATGCGAGCGCTCCAAAAAACACCACTTTGATTGGACAAGGCGCGGCTCAAGGTGGCCTCAGTGATTTGACATTGGGCATCTTGTCGGATGCGCGAAATCCAATTGGCCAAGTCTGTGGCTTGTACCATGGGGACGGTCACGGTGACTGCATTTGCCAAAGCGCTCACCTGAGCTTGAGGCAACAAGCTTTGGGTGATTTTGTTCAAAGCGGCCTGAGCGTCAGATGAGTTCAGTTGTGGCTTGGCCAACAGCGTTTGTGCTTCGTTGGCTTTGATTTTCATGCTTTGGAGCTCTTCAAAAATCAAATGCTCAGACGCATTTTGATTGTTGGAGATGAAGTTCAAAGGACGCCAGACCAAGGCCCAAAGCAACGACAAGGCCAGCAACCAAGCCAAGCCGATCAGCACTTGTTTTTCGTGAACTTTGAGCTCAGACCATTTGGAGTGCAATCTTCCAAGCTCTTTGCCGAAGGACTTGGATGCATTTCGTGCAGGAGAGTTGGGTGCGCTCATGGTGCGTCCCTCCAAGATAAAACCATCTCTGAGCCGGTCTTTTGAAGTTGGTAACCCTTGGAGAGCATGGACTCACTCAATTTGAGCTCCAGGCTGGTGAAAGCGATGTTGGGGTTGTAGCGCCATTTGAGCGTTTGATTCGCAAACTGCACGCCTTGAATGTCGTTGGTTTTTGGGTTGTATGCTGAAGCGCTTTGTGTGGGGTCGTGCAATTGGCGCATGACGTCAAGCAAATGCTCGAAGTCTCCAAGGCTTGGTTCTCCCAAGTTTTGTTTCAATGCGTTGAGCTCTCGTGCCATTTGAAGCTTTGCATCAACGACCAATTGAACACTGGGAAATGTGCTTTGCAAAATTCGCGCTTCGCTCAAAAGGGCCTCCTGGTGCGCTGCTCTCAGGTGCCAAGCCCACCCATTCAATCCGAGGACTTCAGTGAACAATGCCAACATCAGTCCCAAGCGCGCGAGTCTCCACTCAGGGGCAGACCAAAAGGTTTGGATTGTGCCTTTGATGCTGCGAATGGCTTTTTTAGCAGGACCTTGATCCCATTCGCCGGTGGCAAAATCCCAACTGCTTTGCGCACTGGCCAACAAGCGTTGGTGAGCGGTTTGCAGTGAGGCTTGCCCAAAGAGCATGGAGACGGAGTCAATGCTTGAGGGTTCGGCAAAGACTCTGAGCAGGGGGTCTTTGAGTTGTGAAAATCCACCCATGGCCGATCTGGGAAAGGCTTGAACACCGCTTGGGGTGCAAAGCACAAAGGTGATTTCGCCAAGGGAATTGAGGGCGTGAAGCGTGGGTCCTGGTGTTCCGGGTGTGGGTTCCATTTCCGGCACAAGTTGGTTGGGGGTGAGGTTGACCGCTTGCAAGCTCTCAAGTGCCATTCTGAGCCAAGACTTGGAGCAGTAACCGATTTGCAATATCGCAGTGTTGTCCGCTGCGTTCACGGCGTGGGGGGAGTCCGAAGCGTCGCTTGAATTGGGCGTTTTTGCGATCCAATGAATGTCAGATGGGTCGCAAAGCAGTTGCTCCTCCAATAGGCCTTGGACCAAGTTTTGTGCTTTGGGGCTTTGGGCGCCGGAGGCATTTTTAGGGCCAGTGAGCCAAAGGGTTTTGGATTCAAAGAGCCGCAATGCGCTTTTGGGCACCGTCAAGTTGATCCAAGACAGGCATTGCCAAGGGATCACGCCCACCACTTCAGTGTGTTGCGATAAATCGGGCAACTCACTCACACGCGAGCGCGAGCTGTGTGTGATTTTTTCAGGCGTCACACACAAGAGGTGATCGACCTCTGCGTTGGGGTTGAGTGGGAGTGAAACGATCAACATCAGGGGTTCATTGTAGTGCTGGAAAAAGACACGTTGTCAGCCTGTGCACCGCGCTCGCTCCAAACGATGAGCACCTGCGAGGGTGTGCGTTGCACCAAGGAGCGCGAGACAATTTGGGTTTCATCAATTCTGATTTTGCCACTCACCATGAAGTACTTCGAGCTCAGTTGGTGGTAATTGGCGTTCACGCTCAGTGCATGTTGCGGCCCCAATGCATTTTGAATGTCGCCAAGGGTGCTCCAAGGCTGGCTGGCGCGTTGCGAGGCCAAGCGCTCGGCTTGACTCATTTCGATGTCCCCTAAGGTGGCATAAAGCACCAAAGGGCTCGCGGTGTTCAAATTAACCGTCGTGCTTTCGTTGATCCATGTGGCATAGGGCTTCAAAGTGGCCAGCGTTGAGGGGGAGAGGCCCCAAGAGGTCAGGTTCTCCAAGCGCTGTGGCCAAAGGGGCGCATTCTCGTTTTTTTGGGCCGAGGCAAAGGCGCTCATCAATTGAAGCAACTCCGATTGTGGCAGGTGCAAGGACTCAAAGAGTCGGGCAAAAGCATTTGCAACAGGGGGCGGTGTGGGGTTGGTGGCCAGCAGGTTGAAGAAATTCAAGCGTGAATGCTCATCGGTGATTTGTCCTGATAAAAAGACTTGAGAGGCGAGCAGGTCGTCTTGTGCATTGTTGCTTTGGGTGGCTTCATTTGAGTTGGCACTGGCTTTGAGAAAGCTCGAGAGTTTGACCTCCTGAAGGGGCACCGCCCAAGGCTCAGTCAAATTGTCGGTTTGACTGGCGCGCAAGTCTTCTTTCAAAATCACACGCGACCAGTCCAGCGCTGCGCTCAAGAGCCACTGCGCTTGATCGGCATGGCGTTTTGAGCTCTCGGCTTGTGCGAGTGTCCAACTCTTCCAAAGTGCAGCCGAGACGATGATGCTTACAGCAAGCACGGTGATCATGGCTGTGATCAGCGCCATGCCGCTTTGCCCTTTGTGCTTTGAATTGAAGTGGCCAGCACCGGCAAGCTGTTGGAGGGCTTGATGCATCATGATCTCACCGGTGTGAAGTTTGGCCTTGCCCAGTCCAAGGTGATGCTGCCATCATTGGCCCCAGTCGCCTCTTCTGGAGCTAACTGGTCGACCACTGAGGTGTTGGGCATGTAGATCTTGAGTCGAATGCCACTTGGGAGTTGTTGAACGAGATTGGCTGGAGAGGCGGCCTGGGTGGGGGAGGAAGAGCTCAAGCTTGCGTTGCTGTTGCTCGTGGTGGAGATTGTGTTTGGGTTTGAGTTGTTCGCGGCGCTTGAGTTGCTTGTCGAGTTGGAGTTGGCATTGAGCTCAGAGGATGAGCCCGCGCTTGACAAGGCGTTGGACCAAGCGTTGTCACGGTAGAAGTAAATTTGCCATTGAACGATTGGAAAGAGCACCGTTTCTCGGGACTTGATGGGTGCGCTGGCGGTTTGAGACCAAACGTTGGCCATCTCCATGTAGTCGTTCAACTCCCTCGTGCTGCTGAACGCTTGCGACTGCCAGCGCAGCCAATACAGTCCGGGAACAAACTGCGGACCCAAAGGCATGAGCTCTTCGCTGGAGAGAGTTCGTGCACTCCACGCCACCACTTGATAGCCCGGGTCTTGGGGGGAGTTGCCAACTTGGGGTGCTTTTCGAACCAGTCGCAGCACTTTGCCATCCCAGTTCATGGAGCTCACATTTGGGGCAGGCATGAGGGGCAAGGTCGCATCCAAATCGCTTTGCCATTGAGAGAAACTGGATTCGATGCTGGAGAGGGAGATCTCATGGTCTTGGGTGATCTTGAGGGTGTTGGCGACCGTGGAGACGCCTTGCCAGCTGAGGGCCGCCATGATGGACATGATGAGCAGCACAATCAGCACTTCAACCAAAGTGAAGCCTCGATGTGGAGTCGCTTTGAGCTGTGGAGGAGGGCCGTAAGTGTTCACAAGACCCCCACCACTGTGGTGACTTTGAGAATGGGCTGTTGTTGAGCAAAAACTTGCGCCTCCACCCGTCTAAAACTGGGGTTGGGTGTGACATCAATGGAGATGTGAAGGGAGAGTGTTTGAGTGCTTTGAGGGCATGCAACTTCGCTCATCCCCGTACCCGGTAAAAGTCCAGACAGGCGCAGACCTGTCAAATAATTGTCGACGCAAAGTTGCGCTAAAAAGTTGCTGTTTTGTCGCTCAGCGCTTTGCGTGAGTGAGGCGCTGGCTTTGAAGGCCGAGACCAAGGTGAGGGAGACAATGAAGAGCGCCACCAACACTTCAATGAGTGTGAAGCCCCTTGCTGTAGCGTTGGGCCCAGACGCCTTGTGACAAGTCCTTTTGAACTCTTGCATTGCATTGAGGGGGTGGGCGTTCATGGGGAGGGCTTGAGCGTCTTTGATGGCTCAGCGTGAAATTACTTGAAAGGGCCTAAGTCCATCTGAGGCGATGGTGATGCGTTGGTTGGGGTTCATCGCATCTGTGAGCACGATGCTAGAAGGAGGTGTCAACGCTTCTGGACCCAAGAGGATTGGACCGGTTGGAAGTTGTGCTTTGGTTTGCGGGTAAAGCCACGGGTATGCGGTTTGTACCAATGGGTTTTGAGAGAGACCCGAAAAATAAAACCCCTCAGACCCAAGCCCCATGGAGACGCTCAAAGACGATGCGCGGGCTTGCGCTTTGGTGCTCTCGAGTTGAGCGATGAGGCGCGTGGCCTCCTCGCTCAAATGTTGTTGGCTGCTTGGAGCCAAGCTGAGCGCAGCCAAAGAAGCGCCAAGCGCCATGATCAAAAGCACCACCAACAATTCAACGAGGGTGAAACCCTTCTCAAAATTTTGATTTGTGGCGAGGCGTTGTTGACTCAAGTCAAGCCCAAAGCGTTGTGCGCCTGAGGCAGGCAATGGGTTATTGCCAAGACCCGAGGTCAGCATTTTTTCCCTCTCCCCCGCTTTGACCATCGGCGCCAAAGGACATCACATCCACTTCATTTTTGATGCCAGGAGCCAAATATTGGTAAGGGTGTCCCCAAGGGTCGTTGGGCACTTTGTCCACGTAAGATTTCCAATTGGTCGGTGGAACACCTTGGGTGGGTTTGGTGGCCAGGGCTTGAAGGCCTTGGTCCGCACTGGGGTAGGTTTGGTTGTCAAGTTTGTACAGCTTCAAGGCTTGCATCAAATTGCTGATGTCGGTCTTGGCAGCAGTGACGCGGGCTTCATCGGCACGCTCGAGCACGTTGGGGATGATGAGAGCGGCCAATACACCAATGATGACCAGGACCACCATCAACTCAATCAATGTGAAGCCTTTTGAGGCGAGTGCGCGCAGGGTTTTTCTCTTGGAGATGGCGGCCTTCAATGCGTTGGGCTTTGCTGATAGAGGGCTTGAGGGGTCGCAGGTTCTTTTCATGGTGCAAGTGTTGGGCACAAAAATGCCCCAAAGGTGGGGAATAAGTTGATAGCTTACCTCAAACTCATGAAGACCTGTGTGACTGACTTTTGAATCCAAGTCAATTTTTTTGCACCTCATGACAATCTGCAATAGGGGAGCACTCAAGACGTGTCAACTGGGTCATAATTCAGTCCATGGTCTATTCGAACCCCTTCAAGTCAACCCCAAATCAAGCCAAGCGCTTGGGCGTGATGCCGGCACGCAAAAGTGTGTGGTGGACAACGCTCTTGAGTTGGGTTTTGTTTTCGTACCTGCTTGTCTTTTGGGTATTGCGTGGCTGGGGTAATTCTGATGCGCCACAGGTTGATGCTGTTCCCATCAACACAGACTCAAGGGTTGAGCGCTTGTCCGCTGAGGACTTGCAAGATGCACTGGGGATGTCAAAGTCAGATTCAAGTCGCCGCTTGGTCAATCCCAACGCAGTGTTGAGTGCTCGTATTCGACTCACAGGCATTGTCTACGAAGGGGCTAAGCGCCAAGGTGAGACCCACTCGGTCGCTCTTCTCAGTCTGGACCAAAAACCGGCCAAGCCCTACCGTGTAGGCATGAGTTTGGAGCCGGGCCTGTGGGTCTTGTCGATCTCTGCGGGACAAGTCAATTTGGGCCCTGATTTACACGCACAGCCCACCTTGAGTTTGGACTTGCCCAAAACCTCAGCACCGTGAGTTGCGCATTGCTCACTGGGTTTTTAAAAAGAGTTGATAGACTGGATTTTGGGTTTCCTCGGTGTGCGGATAGCCCAGTACCTTTAAAAACCGGTTGAAGGCTGCGTCATCTGACTTGGGGACTTGCAAACCCACCAATATGCGACCATAGTCTGCGCCTTGATTTCTGTAGTGAAACAAACTGATGTTCCAGTTGGGTCTCATGCAAGAGAGAAACTTCATCAATGCGCCAGGGCGCTCGGGAAAGACAAAGCGCAAGAGTCGTTCGTTGTGCGCCAAAGAGGAGGCGCCTCCAACCATGTGGCGGATGTGCTCCTTGGCCAGTTCGTCGTGCGTGAGGTCCAGCGCTTTGAAGCCGTGTTGGTCCAAGTGCTTGGCGATTTTTTTGCTTTCTCCCGCTTGCGTGGTGGTCAGTCCTACAAAAACATGGGCCAAAGCGGAGTCGTTCATGCGGTAGTTGAATTCGGTGACTTGTCTGGGCGAGGGGCTTGCACCAAAGCTTGGGAGTGAGCCCAAGAGTTCACAAAATCGCTTGAAGCTTCCTCGCTCCTCGGGGATGGTGACCGCAAGCAGTGCTTCACGGTGTTCGCCCACTTCTGCCCTTTCGGCCACAAAGCGCAAGCGATCAAAATTCATGTTGGCGCCGCACAAGATGGCTGCAAAAGTTTGGCCCTTGCTTTTGTGAAGGGAGGTGTACTTTTTGATGGCGGCAACGGACAATGCGCCCGCAGGCTCCACGATGCTGCGTGTGTCAATGAATATGTCTTTGATTGCGGCGCACACCTCATCGGTGTCGACGGTCATGTACTCATCGACCAAATTTTGGTTGATTCGAAAGGTCTCTTCGCCCACGAGTTTGACCGCAGTACCGTCCGAGAACAGGCCCACATCGGCAAGGGTCAAGCGTTTGCCAGCTTGGACCGAGCTCATCATGGCGATGGAGTCGTTCATTTGCACACCAATGACTTTGATCTCGGGCCTGACGGCTTTGATGTAATTGGCTACACCAGCGATCAATCCGCCACCGCCAATGGCCACAAAAACGGCGTCTATGGGCCCAGGGTGCTGACGCAAAATTTCCATGGCGATGGTGCCTTGCCCGGCGATCACATCTGGGTCGTCAAAGGGGTGCACGAACGTGAGTCCCTTTTGAGCTTCAAGTGTGAGTGCGTGTTGGTGAGCGTCGGAGTAGCTTTCTCCAAAAAGCACGACTCTGCCACCCAGAGCCTTGACGGCTTCTACTTTGACTTGCGGGGTGGTCAAGGGCATGACGATGGTGGCAGTGCAGCCTAGCTTTGCGGCGCCAAGCGCCACACCTTGCGCATGGTTACCCGCAGATGCACAGATCACACCTTTTTTAAGTTGCGCCTTGGAGAGGTGTGCCATTTTGTTGTAGGCCCCTCTGAGCTTGAAGCTGAAGACGGGTTGCTGGTCCTCGCGTTTCAAGAGAACGGTGTTGTTCAAGCGAAGGCTTAGGTTTTTCCCCACTTCCAAATTGGATTCCTTGGCCACGTCATAGACTTTGGCTGTGAGAATTTTTTTCAAATAGTCGGACTCACTCAAAGGGTGTGAGCTCTTTTTTTTGTGGCCAACTTCGGGTTTGGACTTTGGGGTATGTGTTCGGGTCATGAACTTGATTTTACGCATTCAATTCGATGCTGCGCGCTTGCTTAGTGGACGAGACCGTCAACATGGATAGATGCTTGTGTCCACAACACCCTTGGTCATGCAACAGGCGGTCCTTGGTGCGAAAATATCCACCACTGAAGACGTTTCAGCAAGCAAGCATCACATTTGCCCAGAAAAAAACCCCGAGCCGCAAAGCTCGGGGCTAAATCCACCCGTAGAAGGTGGAGGAGACAAATTGTGCAAGGCCCAATAGTCAGGCTTGCTTGGAATGTAATATAGCAATGAATTTGTTGCGTCGCAACAATAATTTTAATAAACCTACAAAAAAGGTGGTCGTTATGGATTGCACGGTGTCATGGACTGGGGATACAGGGGCTCAATCGGGCATGGGGTTTTTGGCTGAGACGGGAAGTGGGCACGCTTTCATGATGGATGGTGCACCAGATGAGGTAAATCCCAAGACCGGGGGTCGCAATTTGGCGCCAAGACCCATGGAAATGCTCCTGGCGGGCACCGGGGGTTGCACCGCTTATGACGTGGTGTTGATTTTGAAGAGGGGTCGTCAAGATGTGACCGCTTGTTCGGTGCAAATCAAGAGTGAAAGAGCAAGTGTGGACCCCAAAGTGTTTGAAAAAATCAACATGCATTTTGTGGTTCGCGGTCGAGCATTGAACGCAGGCGCTGTCGAGCGCGCCATTGCGCTCAGCCACGAGAAGTATTGTTCGGCAAGCATCATGCTAGCCAAAACAGCAGAAATCACCACCAGCTTTGAGGTGTTGCAAGAGGGGGCTTGATCCCTTTGTTGCTTTAGATGTGATGTGCCACGGTGGTCATCACCTTGGCTGTGCAGCTCATGAGGGTCTTTAAGGCTTGGGGCAACTCACTCGCCCCAGCCCTCAAAGCGTCTTGGGCATGCTGCACTTCGTCTTTTTGCATTTGGACCACGATCGCTTTGGATGCAGTGTCATTGGCGGGTAGTCGCTCCAAGTGTGAGGCCAAATGGCTCTCGACTTGTCTTTCGGTCTCAACCACAAATCCCAGACTCAAAGCATCCTTGCCCAATTTCCCAACTCCATAGCCTATGGCGAACGCAC
>CAIPII010000260.1 GCA_903865035.1 uncultured Burkholderiales bacterium
CCTTCCGAGAGGGACATGGACAGGTTGGAGAGGACCACGGCTTGCTTATAGCCAGCACTGAGGTTGGTGACATTCAAGACTTTAGACATGTTCTGCTCCTGCGATTTGGGTTGAACCCAAATAGACTTCTCTCACACGAGGGTCGTGCGCCAAATCTTGAGGCTCTCCAGAACAAAGCACTGCTCCATTGACCAGCACCGTCATTTGTTTGGCAAAACTGAAAACCAAATCCATGTCGTGCTCAATGAGCACAATCGAGACATCGCTTGGCAACTGAGCCACCGTCTGGAGCAACTCATCGCGCTCACCACTGGGCACGCCTGCCACAGGCTCATCCAGGAGCAACACTTTGGGTTCACAAGCCAAAGACATTGCAATTTCCAGTAAACGTTGTTTACCATAACTCAAAGTGCTCACGCGCTGATTGGAAACGTCGCTCAAGTGAAATTGTTCCAAGAGCTCGTTGCATCTCTCAAGAACAGCCCCATGAGTTCCCAAAGGACTCCACCACTTTGAGCCAAACCCTTTCTTGTTAGAGACAACCCAAAGTAAAGTGGTCAAAGGCGTGAGTGTAGAAAACAACTGATTGATTTGAAACGTTCTCACCAATCCCAATTGCACCCTTTGATCGGGCGCCATATTGGTGATGTCTTGCCCCATGAGCTCAATGCGCCCGCTGCTGGGCTCAAGAACACCCGTGAGCAAATTGATCAATGTCGTTTTGCCAGCACCATTGGGGCCAATCAAGGCGTGTCTAGCGCCATGCACAATGTCCAAATTGACGTTTTGCGTGGCTTTGATTCCGCCGAAATGTTTGCTTAGATCTTTGGCGCTGAGCACCACTTGGGTTGAGGTTTGTGCTTGCGTCGTGTTCATGCTGAAACCCCTGCGAACCATTCTTTGATGCGATCTCTTCCCGTGAGCACCAGTATCACCAAAAACAATCCAATCCAAAACATCCAGTACTGAGGCGTGATTGAAGAGAGTTGAGATTGGATGAGTTTAAAAACAACGGCGCCCAAAACGCCTCCGTAAAGCCATCCCACTCCACCGATCACGAGCATCAACATGACATCGGCTGAGCGATCAAAAGAGAACACATCAAGGGAAGCAAATCCAGTGGTTTGAGCCAAGAGTGCGCCAGACAAACCCGCAAGAGAAGCGGATATGGCGTAAATCACCATCAAGCGATGTGAAACATTCAGCCCCACAGCTCTGGCTCTGAGGGAATTGTCTCGAATGGCCACCAATCCAAAACCAAAGGGTGAGCGAACCAAACGGCGCACGAACAGCAAGACCAACACACAAATGAGCACAGAGTAAATGCTCGCCACTTTGGCTGATAAATCAAATTCAAAGACGCCAAATATTGGAGCCATGACGACGCCCTGCAAGCCATCGGCCCCGCCGGTTAAGTCTCTCAACTGATTGGCCAACTCAAGGCCAATCAAAGACACACCCAATGTGACCATCAAGCGAGTGAGGTCACTGCCCCTCAAAATGGTCAGACTGCAAATGAGTCCCAACACAAGACTTGAGCCCATGACAACGATGAGCCCAAAGATGGGGTCGGGATTGACCAACTTGGAGAAAATACCAGCGGCATAAACACCCCAACCAAAAAAAGCTGCATGTCCCAGGGATACGATTCCGCTGTAGCCCAGAATCAAATCCAGAGAAATGGCAAACAAAGCGGTGATGGCAATTTCATTGATCATCATCGCACGCTCTGCAAAAAGAAAAGGAGATGCGAGCATCAGAGAAAGCACCACCCACTCCCAAATTTTGGTTCGATTGAGTCTTTTGATCTCGAGCATATTGTTGGGTCCCATCATCGCTTGACTCCTTTGGTGAACAAGCCCTGGGGACGCCAGAGCAAAATCACAATCATGAGCACATACACAATGAATCCGCCAAATTGAGGGATGTAGTATTTGCCAAAAACATCTGCCACACCAAGCAGCATGGAGGCATAAAGGGGGCCAGTGATGGAAGATGTTCCGCCCACAGCCACCACGATCAGAAAGTAGATCATGTACTTCAAGGGAAACATGGGCTCAATCGACAAAATCTCTGCGCCCAATGCCCCGCCAAGTCCAGCCAAGCCCGAACCCACGGCAAAGGTCAATAAAAAGATTTTATTGACGGGTATGCCAAGTCCAGATGCAACCGTAGGGTCGTCCACTGAGGCCCGCAATTGGGAGCCAAACCTGGTTTTAGACAGACCCGTTTGCAAGATCAAGGTCAAAACCGCACACAACAACACAATGAACAGCCTGTAGTTTCCGACTCCCAAGGTCCAAGGATCTTGCCCCCATTCGTGCCGGCCTTGTAGCCACTCTGGCAAAACCAAGGTTTGTTGAGAAGAGCCGACAAAGTAATCCATGGTGGCCACCGACATGAAAGACAAACCGATGGAGAAAAGCACCTGGTCCAAATGAGATTTGTTGTACATCCTTCTGTACAGAACACGCTCCATGAAGGCGCCCAGGAGGGCGATCAAAACAAAAACCACTGGCAGGCAGATCAAGAAAGGGACTTGCAGGTGAGAAAACAAGTAAACCATGCAATAGCCACCCATCATGGCAAATGCGCCATGCGCCAAGTTGATGAAATTCATCAACCCAAGCGTCACCGATAACCCCACGGACAACACAAAGAGAAGCATGCCGTAGGCGACTCCATCAAAGAGCAAAGTTAGCATGTATGAATATGATTAAAGTTTAAATGAAGAAGTCCATGTCAATGGCTCTGACCAATACCATGTAAAGCCCGCTTTGGTTCAAGTGCTCCAACTCAGCACTTTAATGGTAGTAACCCTTAATTTTAACTGATGTCATGCTGACCCCAATGGTGGCCCATCAAAAGAGATTTGCACCTGCACAATGGCCAATCAACTCACCGCACTGTGCAATTCACCCAAACTTTCAGACTTTGTAGTGGTTGCTTCAAAAGCTTGCCACTTCACCCTCTTGAACAAAGCCAATCTTGAGGACCACTGGAGTGCGTGGCGTTCGTGGCTTGAAAAATGAAACTCCATGCTGATTCACTCAAGAGCTGCCCCACTCTTTGACCGCTGGCTGGCCCTGAACGCCTCTGAGCACCGCTTCTTGAAAATGCAAAGAAATCATGCCAGCTCCTTTTGAATTGCACTCAACATTCCCAAATGACACGACCAAAAAATCAGTCTAATTCGCTTAAAAAGCATCAAAAGATACCAAAAAGCAATATTTCCAAACAAACTCGAATCACTCCTGTTCAAAATAATTCAATGCTGAGAATCATTTTGATCGCCTTATCGATTAAGATCCAAGGACTTTTTTTTGTGGAGAAACCATGTCCAAACCATTAGATCAAATCCTTCCAGCCCGCTATGACCATGTGGGTAGTTTTTTGCGTCCTCAGTACCTCTTGGAGGCACGAGCACAAAAGGCCAAAGGCGAGATCACGTCAGAGCAATTGCGCTTGGTTGAAGACAAGGCCATCAAAGAAATCATCGCTTTCCAAGAGGGCGTGGGCTTGAAGAGCATCACCGATGGCGAGTTCAGAAGAACCTATTTTCACATCGATTTCTTGGAGCAACTCGGTGGCGTGAAGACAGACATTCCAGTGACCATCAAAAAGCCCGATGGCTCAGAGGAACTGGCTCCACCGGTGATCAAAGTGATTGACAAGGTTCGCCACACCAAGGACATTCAACTGGCCGATTACGAGTTCTTGGCTGCCAATGTCAGCAAAGGTCACACCCCCAAAGTCACCATCCCCTCGCCCACGATGCTTCACTTCAGAGGTGGACGCGCTGGCATCAGCAAGACGGCTTACCCTGAGCTGGACCCGGAATTTTATGATGACGTGGCCAAAGCCTATGGTGATGAACTGAGGTCTTTGGCCAAAGCGGGTTGCAATTATGTCCAAATGGACGACACCAACTTGGCTTACCTGTGCGACGAAAAAATGCGTGAAGCTGCGCGCCTCAGAGGTGACGATCCCAATGAGTTGCCTCACCGTTATGCGGCATTTGTCAATAAAGTGGTTGCTCAAAAACCAGAGGGCATGACACTGGCCATGCACCTTTGCCGCGGCAATTTCAAGAGCACTCACGCAGCAGCTGGCAACTACGAGCCCGTGGCCGAGGCACTTTTGTCAGAGATGAACCTGGACGCCTATTTCCTTGAATACGATGATGACCGCAGTGGTGACTTCAAGCCACTTCGATTCCTGCCCAAGGGCAAAATCGTGGTCTTGGGATTGGTGACCACCAAATTTGGCGAGATGGAAACCAAGGATTCCATCAAGAGAAGGATTGAAGAGGCTGCCAAATACGCCCCATTGGAACAATTGGCGCTTTCTCCACAGTGCGGCTTTTCAAGTACGGTTCACGGCAACAACATTGCCGTTGAAGCTCAGCGCAACAAACTGCGCTTGGTCATTGAAACGGCTCAGGACGTTTGGGGCAATCACTAAACCAAAGCCTGCGTTCAAAGGCAGAACCAATGTTGTTTTGCCTCCTTTGAGCCTCAAAACTGACTCCTCGCCCCTTCTTCGCAAGGGGCGAGTTGTTTATGAGCCAAAAATTCATGACAAATTGACTTGAAAGTGACCAATTTGTCCCCATGTAGTGGCTCAAGTGACTTTCAAACCCTAAATTACCCATCCAAGAACCATGTCTGAATCCACGCAACCAGAGAACTCACAACCTTCTGAGGCCCCACAAGACCTTCCTCAATCAGATGCACAACACCAAGACTCACAAGGATCGCAAGACCCTGCGACTCCAGAGGAGGCTTTGGCCAAAGCGATGAGCGAAGTGGCCATTTTGCAAGCCAAGGTGAGTGAGTTGCAAGATCAGTTCTTGCGGGGTCAAGCCGATGTCTTGAACGCGCGCAAAAGGGCTGACGAAGAGGTGAGCAAGGCCAGAAAATTCGCGCTCGAGTCTTTTGCTGAGAGTCTTCTGCCCGTCATTGATTCGCTGGAAGCCGGACTGGCCTTCAAAGACGCGACACCTGAGCAGATCATGGAAGGCGCACAAGCGACTTTGCGTCAACTCAAGAGTGCGCTGGAGAGAAACAAAGTTCTCGCCATTGAGCCTGCAACCGGGACCAAATTTGACCCCCATCAACACCAAGCGATCAGCATGGTGCCAGCAGAGCAAGAGCCCAACACGGTAGTGAGCGTTCTCCAAAAAGGCTACTCCATTGCCGAGCGCATTTTGCGCCCAGCACTGGTCACGGTCTCACAAAGCAACTAATTTTTTCGGGTTTTGAGCTTGACCCTTGCAATCGGTCCACTCAACCCTATATGAACATCATCAATTTTTAAATCACGCGTTGTCTTGATAGAAACGCTTTAGGAGCATCAAAAATGGGCAAAATCATCGGTATCGATCTGGGCACCACCAACTCATGTGTGGCCATCATGGAAGGCAACACCACTCGAGTGATCGAGAACTCTGAGGGTGCAAGAACCACCCCCTCGATCATTGCTTACCAAGAGGACGGTGAAATTTTAGTAGGCGCCTCAGCCAAGCGCCAAGCCGTCACCAACCCCAGAAACACCTTGTATGCGGTCAAGCGTTTGATAGGCCGTAAATTCGAAGAAAAGGAAGTTCAAAAAGACATCGACTTGATGCCTTACACCATTGCAAAAGCTGACAATGGAGACGCTTGGGTTGAGGTCAGAGGCAAGAAATTGGCTCCTCCCCAAGTGAGCGCTGAGGTTTTGAGAAAGATGAAGAAAACAGCCGAAGACTACTTGGGTGAAACCGTATCTGAAGCCGTGATCACTGTCCCCGCATACTTCAACGACGCACAGCGCCAAGCCACCAAAGATGCTGGTCGCATTGCTGGCTTGGACGTCAAGCGCATCATCAACGAGCCCACAGCTGCTGCACTGGCCTTTGGACTGGACAAAACCGAGAAAGGCGACAGAAAAATTGCTGTCTACGACTTGGGTGGCGGAACCTTTGACGTCTCGATCATTGAAATCGCTGACGTCGATGGAGAAAAACAATTTGAAGTGCTCTCTACAAATGGAGACACTTTCCTTGGCGGCGAGGACTTTGACCAACGCATCATTGACTTCATCATCAGTGAATTCAAGAAAGACCAAGGCGTTGACTTGGGCAAGGACGTGCTCGCTTTGCAGCGCTTGAAGGAAGCTGCCGAAAAAGCAAAGATTGAGCTCTCCTCATCGGCTTCAACCGATGTGAACTTGCCCTACATCACTGCTGATGCCACAGGTCCCAAGCATTTGAATGTGAAACTCAACCGCGCCAAATTGGAATCTTTGGTTGAAGAGTTGATTGAGCGCACGATCGCACCTTGCCGCATGGCCATCAAAGACGCTGGTGTGAGCGTGGATCAAATCGATGATGTGATTTTGGTGGGCGGCATGACTCGCATGCCCAAGGTTCAAGACAAGGTCAAAGAGTTTTTTGGCAAAGAACCCAGAAAAGACGTCAACCCCGACGAGGCGGTTGCGGTGGGTGCAGCCATTCAAGGCCAAGTGCTCTCAGGTGACCGCACCGACGTGTTGCTCTTGGACGTGACGCCATTGTCATTGGGCATCGAAACTTTGGGTGGCGTGATGACGAAAATGATCACCAAAAACACCACCATCCCAACCAAATTTGCGCAAACTTTCTCAACCGCTGAGGACAACCAGCCTGCAGTGACCATCAAGGTCTACCAAGGTGAGCGTGAATTGGCATCCGGCAACAAAATGCTTGGTGAATTCAATCTCGAGGGCATTCCTCCAGCGTCAAGAGGTACACCACAAATTGAAGTGTCCTTTGACATTGATGCGAACGGCATTTTGCACGTGGGCGCCAAAGACAAGGGCACCGGCAAAGAAAACAAAATCACCATCAAAGCCAACTCTGGTCTGTCTGAGGCAGAGATTCAAAAGATGGTCAAAGACGCCGAACTCAACGCTTCTGAGGATAAAAAGAAACTAGAGATCGTTCAGGCCAAAAACCAAGCTGAAGCGGCCATCCATTCCGTTCAAAAATCTTTGGGCGAACATGGTGACAAATTGGAAGCTTCAGAAAAAGAAGCCATTGAAAAAGCCGTCAAAGAACTTGAGGCCGTCTTGGGTTCTGAGGACAAAGCTCAGCTTGACGCCAAAACTGAAGCGCTCATGACTGTGAGTCAAAAGCTAGGCGAGAAGGCCTACGCTGACATGCAGGCACAAAACGCAGCGGCAGGCGCGCCAGGTGCTGCTCCCCACGAGCATGCCGAGAAACCAGCTGATGACAATGTGGTAGACGCAGAGGTCAAGGAAGTCAAAAAAGGCTGATCAGCCTCGACTCCCCTTTTCCCCACGCCGCGAGAAAGTCCTATGCATTAGGCCTCTCGCGGCTTTGTTGTTAATTTAGGATGCTTATCAACCATGGCAAAACGTGATTTTTACGAAGTTCTGGGCCTGTCTAAGACAGCCAGCGATGATGAAATCAAAAAGGCTTATCGCAAGTTGGCGATGAAGTATCACCCTGATCGCAACCAAGGTGAGGCTTCAAGTGAAGCGGAATCGAAGTTCAAAGAGGTCAAGGAAGCTTACGAGATGCTCTCCGACCCAGAGAAACGATCAGCCTATGACCAGTATGGTTTTGCAGGCGTGGATCCCAACATGCGTGGAGGCCCAGGCGCTGGTGGTGCTGGCTTTGGAGGATTTGCGGACTCATTTGGCGATATCTTTGGCGACATCTTTGGTCAAGCTAGAAGGCAACAAGGTGGACGCCAGGTCTACCGTGGAAACGACTTGAATTACGCCATGGAAGTAACCCTTGAGGAAGCTGCCAGTGGTAAAGAGAGTCAAATTCAAGTGCCCAGCTGGGACTCCTGCGACACCTGCCATGGCTCAGGGGCAAAACCTGGAACCAGCGCTAAAAACTGCGGCACTTGCGGCGGCTCCGGCCAGGTGCAAATGCGACAAGGCTTCTTCAGTGTTCAACAAACCTGTCCTCACTGCAGAGGAGCTGGAAAAGTCATCACTGACCCCTGCTCACCCTGTCGTGGTCAAGGCAAGATCCAATCGCAAAAAACGCTTGAGATCAAAATCCCCGCTGGCATCGATTCAGGCATGCGAATCAGAAGCACTGGTAATGGTGAGCCTGGCGCCAATGGAGGACCTGCAGGGGATCTCTACATTGAAATCCGCATCAAAAAGCACGACATCTTTGAACGAGATGGGGATGACCTGCATTGCGCAGTGCCCATTGGATTCACGACAGCTGCATTGGGTGGAGAAATTCAAGTGCCCACCCTTCAAGGCGAGGCGGCCATTGACATTCCAGAGGGCACACAAACTGGCAAGCAATTCCGCTTGAGGGGCAAAGGCATCAAAGGCATTCGATCCAGTTTCAACGGGGACTTGTACTGCCACATCACGGTTGAGACCCCTGTCAAACTCACCGAACACCAAAAGAAACTGCTCAAAGAGCTCGATGAGTCGCTCAAAAAGGGAGGGGTCAAGCACTCACCCAACGAGGGCGGTTGGTCAGAGAAATTGAAAGCGTTCTTCAATTGAACACAGCACACGCATGAAACTCAGTGCGGTGATCTTGGCAGCGGGTTCAGGCTCGCGCATGGGTCATCGCCCAAAGGGTTTGTTGGTGCTGAATGGTCAGACTTTGATTGAGCACCTCATCGAGCACCTTTTGTCTTTGGGGATCAACGATATTGTGGTGGTGCTGGGCCATTACGCAGAGGCCTTCCAGAGAACGCTCAAAAATCAGCCCGTGCGCTTGGTGATCAATCCAGAACCCGAGCGTGGACAAGTGTCCTCTCAAAGAATGGGCTTGGAGCATAGCTCTCAAGAGGTGGATGGAATCCTAATGGCACTGGCCGATCAGCCTTTGATCCAAACAAAGGACATACGTGAATTGACCACTGCCTTTGAGGCCAGAGACTCCAACGTGATGGTAGTCCACCCACGTGTTGACGGAGTGCCCGGAAATCCGGTGATCCTCACCCAAGCCGCGCGTCAAGCCATCTTGGAGAGTGCGCAAGAAGTAGGTCCCAGGCAGTGGAGGCAATCGAACCCCAAATCCGTGCTGAGCTTTGAGACAACGAACAGGCACTTCATCACCGATGTCGATACCCAAGAGGACTTAGAGAGACTTCAAAAAGAACATGACCTCAATCTGAAGTGGTCCAACTGAGACGTGGATTCAAAATTGAGTGGCTTCGTGAATATTTGGCTTGCAGCGAGAAGGCAAGAATTCAAAGGGTTAAGTTGGCTTAAGATTCATTTTTCATAGAAAACGATCCAAAAGTTTTCTACTGTGACGATCCATTGCAGCCAAGTTTTTGATCAGGTACTGCACCCCATATGCATCGCTCACGATGAGGGTGTTGGAGTTCAAACGGCGAATATCTTCCTCACCTTTTAAAAGTAATTCGGTTGCACCTTTGTGAGTTTGAATGCGCCAGCGGCATGGCGTCACAAAAGAATTGACCGAATCCAACTTGAGAATTTCTGGCATGAATTCGCGATTTTGAATGCAAGACTCCACATCCTGTCGCAACTCGGCTGGCAAAGCATCCAAACGATCAATCCACAACAATTCCTTGCCCTCTTGACTGAGAATGGAGACGCCTTCATTTGGAGCGTGAATCGGAAAAGCTCTGACGGCAATCACCCCCACATGATCAACGCCCACATGAGACAAGTGCCAAACCCCTTTGGCATCGGTGTACAAAGAGAATTCAACTGGTTGGGATTCGCTGGCACTCATAGAACATCCCTCTTGCTGGCTTGAAGCCCCACATCCATGGCGTTGGCTTGATCGCTGCGGGCTTGAGCTTGATACAGTCTCCAATAGGCACCCTGAGCTTTCATCAACTCTTCGTGATTGCCTTGCTCAATCAACTCGCCTTGCTCCATCACGACCAAGCGATCTGCGCGCTGCAAAGTCGATAAGCGGTGCGCAATGGCAATGGTGGTTCTGCCTTGAACCAAATTGTCCAATGCCTTTTGAATTTCTTGCTCGGTTTCCGTGTCCACAGAGGATGTCGCCTCGTCCATGATCAAAATTCTTGGATTGATCAAAAGCGCTCTGGCAATCGAGATGCGCTGACGCTCCCCACCCGATAAGCCCTGCCCTCTCTCTCCCACCAAGGAGTCATAGCCTTGGGGCAAGCGCAGGATGAACTCATGGGCATGAGCTGCTCTGGCTGCTTGGATGATCTCCTCGCGAGTCGCATCACTTCTGCCGTACGCTATGTTGTCCGCAATGGTGCCAAAAAACAAAAACGGCTCTTGCAAGACCAGACCAATGTGACTGCGGTATTGGGCCAAGGGGAGTCTTCTGATGTCGACCCCGTCGATTTTGATGGAACCTTCACTCACATCGTAAAAGCGACAGATCAAGTTCACCAATGTGCTCTTGCCCGATCCACTTTGCCCCACCAAACCAATCATTTCGCCAGGTTGAATGTCCAAATGCAAATGTTTGATGATCAGGCGATTTCCGTAACGAAACACGGCATTGTCGATTTCAACCAAGCCCTTGACGTGAGTGAGATTCACGGGGTCCACGGGCTCAGGCACACTGGAGACGTGGTCCAAAATTTCAAAAATTCGCTTTGTTCCAGCAGCGGCCTTTTGCGTGTGAGACACGATTCGAGACATCGAATCAAGGCGTGTATAAAAACGCCCAATGTAGGCCAAGAACGCGGTGAGCACACCCACGGTCACTTTGTGCTGCGAGACCTGCCAAATGCCAAATGCCCAAACGACCAGCAAACCGATTTCAGTCATCAAGGTGACCGTTGGCGAGAACAAGGACCACAGAAAATTGATTCGGTCGTTCACCGCCAAATTGTGTTGATTGGCTTCTCTGAAGCGCGCGCTCTCGCGCCCTTCTTGTGCAAAGGCTTTGACCACACGAATTCCAGGTATGGTGTCTGCGAGCACGTTGGTGAGCTCAGACCAAACTCGGTCAATTTTCTCAAAGCCCATTCTTAAGCGATCCCTGACCACATGAATCAACCAACCGATGAAAGGCAGTGGCAACAAGGTCGCCAAGGCCAATCCACTGTCAATGGAAAAAAGGATGATCGCCGTCATCACGATCATCAAAAAGTCTGTCGCAAAATCCAACAGGTGCAGGGATAAAAAGACGCACAAACGATCGGTCTCGCCACCGATTCGGGTCATCAAATCTCCGGTTCTGCGCCCCCCAAAGTACTCCAATGAAAGTCTCATCAAATGGTCGTAAGCAGCTGTTCTCAGATCCGCTCCAATGCGCTCAGACACGAGGGCCAGAATGTAGGTCTTGAGCCAGCCCAATGCCCAAGCCAAAAGCGCTGCTCCAAAAAGACCCAACAAATACATCGCCACCACATGGGACTCGATTTGTTGTCCATTTTGAAATGGGATCAACACC